>CAYVUV010000187.1:0-3840 GCA_964455095.1 uncultured Binatia bacterium (SeqCode) | reverse complement strand
GATTCGCCTCGATCGGGCCTCGGCGTTCGACCACGGGCTGCCGCCCGCCGGCGGCACGATCTACCTGAGCGCAGCCGACGAGCGCGGCATGATGGTCTCGTTCATCCAGTCCAACTACATGGGCTTCGGCTCGGGCGTGGTCGTGCCCGGCGTCGGCGTGTCGCTGCAGAACCGCGGCTACGGATTCACGCTGCAGACCGGCCACCCGAATTGCGTCGCGCCCGGCAAGTTGCCGTTCCACACGATCATTCCCGCGTTCCTGATGAAGGACGGCAGGCCGCAGATGAGCTTCGGCGTCATGGGCGGCAACATGCAGCCGCAGGGACACGTGCAGACGCTGGTGAGGATGATCGACCATCGCCAGCACCCGCAGGCCGCTTGCGACGCGCCGCGCTGGAAGGTCGCTCGCGGCATGTCGATCGACGTCGAGGCGACGATGGAGCCCGAGGTCGTCGCCGAGTTGCGCCGGCGCGGTCACCGGATCGAAGCGCTCGGCGACCCGTACATGGACTTCGGCGCCGGGCAGTTCGTCTGGCGGCTCGCAGACGACGCGCGCCCTGACGACGGCAGCGCCGCGCTCGACGGTTACGTCGCGGCCAGCGACGGCCGCCGCGACGGGGCGGCGGTGGGCTACTGAACGGCGCGCCGGCGAGACCCTTCGGGCACCGGGGCGCGAATTCCTTTATCGTCACGTCTGCCGCGAATCGGCGCGCGCGCACCGGACTCCGCATCACCCGATCGAGGACCCCGCAGATGACCAGCAAGCAATACGAACCCGTCGCGTCGCACAAGGTCGCTTTCCTCGGCCTCGGCGTCATGGGCTATCCGATGGCCGGACACCTGAAGCGTGCCGGCCACTCGGTCACCGTCTACAACCGCACCGCCGCCAAGGCTGGCCAATGGGCGGGCGAGTACGCGGGGGGCACGACCGCGCCGACCCCCCGGCAAGCCGCGCACGACGCCGACATCGTGTTCGCCTGCGTCGGCAACGACGACGACCTTCGTTCGGTGGTGCTCGGCGAGCATGGCGCGTTCGCGGGCATGAAACCGGGTGCGGTGTTCGTCGACCACACGACCGCGTCGGCCAAGGTGGCGCGCGAGCTCCACGACGCGGCGAAGAGCCGCGGGCTGCACTTCGTCGATGCACCCGTGTCGGGCGGACAGGCCGGCGCAGTCAACGGCCTGCTCACCGTCATGTGCGGCGGCGACCAGGCGGCGTTCGACCGGATCCGCCCGGTGGCCATGGCGTTCTCGCGCGCCTGCACGCTGGTCGGCGGGCCCGGGGCCGGGCAACTCGCGAAGATGGTCAACCAGATCTGCATCGCGGGGCTCGTGCAGGGCCTGTCCGAGGGCGTCGCCTTCGGCCTGGCTGCCGGCCTCGACATGAAGCTGGTGCTCGAGGTGATCGGCAAGGGCGCTGCACAGTCGTGGCAGATGGACAACCGCGGCACGACGATGGTCGACGGCGAGTTCGACTTCGGCTTCGCGGTCGACTGGATGCGCAAGGACCTCGGCTTGTGCCTCGACGAGGCCAAGCGCAACGGCGCGCCGCTGCCGGTCACCGCGCTGGTCGACCAGTTCTACGGCGACGTGCAGCGCATGGGCGGGAGCCGCTGGGACACCTCCAGCCTGATCCGGCGCCTGCGGCGCACCGCAACCTGAACCGGGCGGCGCGCCCGCGCCGCCGCAAAGCGTCTCCGTCCACCGACATCCACCGAGGATCCTTCATGGCCTACCAGACCACCGCCTCCGGGCTGCAGTACGACGACGTCACGCCGGGCAGCGGCGACGAAGCGCGAGCCGGCCAGCACGTCCGCGTGCACTACACCGGCTGGCTCTACGAGAACGGACAGGCCGGCCGGAAGTTCGATTCCAGCAAGGACCGCGGCGAGCCTTTCTCGTTCCCGCTGGGCGCGGGTCACGTGATTCGCGGCTGGGACGAAGGTGTCGCCGGGATGAAGGTCGGTGGCACCCGCCGGCTGGTGATTCCGCCGCAACTCGGATACGGCGCGCGTGGCGCCGGCGGAGTCATTCCGCCGAACGCCACGCTGCTCTTCGAAGTGGAGTTGCTGGGGGTCTGAGCCCCCTCGCGCAACCCTGCGCTCAGGCGCGGCGCCGGCGCGCCCAGCCGAGCCCAGCGAGGCCCAGGCCGAGCAACGCCATCGACGCGGGTTCGGGAACCCGCGCTTCGGCGTCGCCGCTGGACACGCCCGCGGCGCGGTGCGAGATCGTTATGACTTGCGTCAGCGAGTACAGGCCGCTCGTGTTGAACAGCGCCGATTCGCCGCCCGCGTACGGCGACGCGCCGAACGACAGCGAGGTCAGGTGCTGCTCCATGCCGAACGGCGTGTTGCTCGAGTCCGCGTACACGTCGTAGCTGACCGAGCCGCCGGTGGTGCCGCCGATCTCCGCGAGCAGCGGCCGCGGGCCGGTCCCGGTGAAGTCGGTGTCGGTGAACATCAGCGTCAGCGTGCCGGCGCCCGACGAGACGTCGACGAAGCTGAAGTCGAGGTGCCCGTTGGTCGCCGTGCCGAGAATCGGCTTCGACAGGCCGGTGTCGACGTTCACCGTCCAGACGCCGATCGAGCCGATCCAGGTGATCGCGCCGGCCACGGCGTTCGCGTCGCCGGAACCGCCGTCGACGATCACGATCGGCGTCGCCGCGACCCCGTCCCAGATCGACATCTGCGCGGCGGCTTGCGCCGCCGGCACGCTCGCTGCCAGCGCCGTGCCGACAGCAGCGGCGGCAGCCAAGATTCGTCTCATCCTTTTCACGTTGGCTCCTGAATTTGGAAGCTGGATCGAATACCCGCTCTGCATCAAGCAGGAGTCGTGCCAACGACCCGACGCACTGGCGCGAGGCCGATGCGAATCAATGCCTTAGGGCAGATCCGGTCACGCGAAACGCTCGGCGCTCCGTGCCGGCTGCCGTCAGAGCCCAGCGCCGGTCAATTCGGGCGACGTGAGGTTTCTCACGAAGGCCAAGCGACGCGGCCTGCGCCGCGGGCGGCACGCCCGACCCCGGGCGCCGCAGGCCGGCCCTATACAATCGACGGTCCACGTCCCGAACCCGACACCGGCTCCATGAGCGACTCCGCCCCCGATTCGCAGCGCACCGCGTCCTCGAGCAACTTCATCCGCGCGGTCATAGACGAAGACCTGCGCACGGAGAAGTACCTCGACCGGCGCTGGGGCGGCGAGCCCGGGCCGGCCGAACGGCATCGCGACGCGCTGCCCGACCCGGCGGCGATCCGCACCCGCTTCCCGCCCGAGCCCAACGGCTACCTGCACATCGGGCACGCCAAGTCGATCTGCCTGAACTTCGGCCTGGCGCGCGACTATGGCGGCCGTTGTCACCTGCGCTTCGACGACACCAATCCGGAAAAGGAAGAGCAGGAGTACGTCGATTCGATCGTCGACGCCGTGCGCTGGCTCGGCTTCGATTGGCGCGACGAGCAGGAAGACAACCTGTATTACGCCAGCGACTACTTCGACCACTTCTACCGGATGGCCGAGTGGCTCGTCGAGTCCGGTCACGCCTACGTCGACTCGCAGACCGCCGAGCAGATGCGCGAAATGCGCGGCACGCTCACCGAGCCGGGCCGCGATTCCCCGTACCGCAGCCGCACCCCGCACGAGAACCTGCAACTGCTTCGCGAGATGCGCGACGGCAGGCACGCGGAAGGCACGCACGTGCTTCGCGCGAAGATCGACATGCGCTCGCCGAACATGAACCTGCGCGACCCGGTGCTCTACCGGATCCGCTTCGCGGCGCATCACCGCACCGGCGACCGGTGGTGCCTGTACCCGATGTACGACTACGCGCATCCGATCGAGGAC
>CAYVUV010000186.1:0-32892 GCA_964455095.1 uncultured Binatia bacterium (SeqCode) | reverse complement strand
CGCGACGGCGCGAAGCCGCGAAGAAGGCCCGCTACGGGGAAAGGGACCGGACTATTGCGGCCGCGCGCTCGGGCCCTGTTCGCTCAGGGGTTGGCGCTCGCGCGGGGGACCGGTGACCTCGACGTATTCGAGCATGTCGAGCTCGAGGGCGCGGAGCTGGCGGACGATGGCATCAGCCAGCTCCTGGGCGCGCTTATTCTTCGGCTCGACGATCGTATAGAGATCGGTCGCCAGCACGCGGTACTTGTCCTTGTCCGGCTTGCTCGCCTTGCTGCTGCTCGCCGGCTCGCTCCCTTTGGGTTTGTCGGCCCGGCCCTTGCCGAAGTCGGTGGCCTCGAAGGAGATCACGCTCGGCCCGTCGGGGCGGTTCTGCACCGTCAGCGAGGAGATCAGCCGAATGCGCTGCTCCGTCTGCGGCGACGGCGCCGGCGTCGGCTCGACGGGGCCGAGCTCGCGAATCATCGGCGGCGGCTGTTTGGCCAGCGCCACCGCGGCCAACAGCATGCCGCCCACTGCCAGTCCGAGCGTCAAGGTACGCATTGAGTCTCCCTTCATCTGAACCTGTCGCGAACTGGAATACCCGTTCGCCGTCCCTGACTCAATGCGCGGCCAGGGCACACGGATCACGATGCTCACGACGGGGCCGACATTGCTGTCAGGGTGTATTTCTGTCCATTGATGAACCGTCGGTCCTGGCCGCTCGCCGAGCGTACTCGCGCTTGCGCCCCGTATCGAGGCGTCTCCGACACGCCACCCGGCGCACTTCCACCCGCGGGTAGAGGCGCGTGTCGCCGCTCGACAGATCCCGCACCAATCGGCGCCGGCGGTCGTAGAAGCAGCGCTGCCATCATCACGAAGTCGTTTCGGCAGGAAGGCCAGTGTCGCCAGGACCTCATTCTCTGGCACTCGGCTTCCATTCACCGAAATGAAGACATGCAGAATCTCAGAGATTGCCATCAGCGGCCCCACGAGGGCAAGTCATGTCGATCGCCCGCTTGGTTGAGCTGCGGCACCCGAATACTTGAGAATACTCGAAGGTGCCGCAGCCAACCATCGCACTACTGCTACGGTTTGATTTCGTCGGCTATGGTTGTTGTCGTCATGTTGTCGCCCACCACCACGGAATAGTCTCCGCCCGCGGTCCCGTTCCTCCCACCGACGATCACGGAGTCACCCGCGACAGCCGATCCAGTTTGGCCGCCAGCGATCGCCGCATGCAGTCCAATGGTCACATTGTCTGAGCCTGCAAGGATGGCACTTTGTTCGCCTCCAGCCTGGTTCTGGAAGCCGCCGCAAACTGACGACTCGAGCCCATTCGCCTCGTTAAGACGGCCTCCCAACACGGAAGCGGCTTCCGATTGAGCAAAGTTCTCCTTCCCGCCGCTCACAGACGCATAGTCCGCAGTCGCATAGTTGATGTGACCCCCGCTCACTGAACTCCAGTCCCCCGACGCCACATTGTAAGCGCCGCCGATCACGGCCGCGTAGGGACCACTCGCCTCGTTCAACGACCCACCAGACACCGAGCCTCCGGCCCCACTGGCTATATTGAGCACGCCGCCGCTGACCGATGACGATGCCGCACTTGCGGTGTTGAGCCAGCCGCCGGCAACCGTGGACGATGCTCCACTTGCGATGCCGACTGTGCCGCCGCTAACCGACGCATACGCTCCGGTGACCGAGTTCGCAAGACCAGCGACGAAGCCACCATAGTTGCTGTACGTGTGTTCAGGACCAACAACCAGATTGTGGGAGCCACTGCGTGTGTTTGGGGGTGCGGTGTCCTCGTTGTAACCGATGATCAGGTTTCCCTTCCCGTTTGTTGATGCCGTGCTCCCCGCACCGTTTTGGACGAAGACGTTGCAATCCAGAAATGTCGCAGTCGTTGCGGCAAACACAACACGACAGGTTCCCGCACCCGCGGTGCTCGGAAAGGTCTGCGCCCGCGCATCGGATACCGATGCCACAAGCGCGCTGAACACTATCAATGATCCACTACACATAAAATGTTTCATTACGATCTCCTCTTCGTGTGCGTTGGTGGCGGTACGGAATTATGCCCTGCAGTAGCGCATGGGCTGCCGGGAGACCTCGCGCGTGCCGGCGCCAACGAAGCGAGTCGCCCTTCGAGTTTGCGACGAACCCGCACACGTGCCCACGGCCCCTCTCTATCGTCACACCTGACGCTGCGCGGGACTTGAGGGAGCATCGGACGGGCAGCATCATCGCGCCCCGTTGCTTCTCCGTTGAGGCGAGGTGCGGCTCCGACGGCAGCCGGATCCGTCCGTCTCGACGCGTAGCATCCCAAAACACGTAGGGCTCCGTCAGCAAGGACAGCGTTCGGGTGAAACTCACACGACAGTGGTGACTGAGGAACAAGCCGCTATCAGGGGGTGCGCTGAAGTGTCAAGAATAATTGTCATTGATGTTGAAATGAGCATTATTATTCACACTTGCTGCAGCATATGTACTATGTTTTCGCTGTATCATGTGCGGTGTACGCGATGCCGCTGGCCGCACAGCGTTCAGCACTGACACGATCTTTGGATCGTCCTAAAGGCACGCGAATGTGGTGCTCACGTGCGTTCGCCCATGCCGCGTGTCGAGGAGTGCAACACAGCAACCTTGTCACACAGCACTTCTCGCCGAGCGCAATACTGCGAACGCTCTGTCTTCGAATGGGGAGTCAGCAAGAGCCTACAGCAGCAGACTCCGACCAGAAGATGAGTACGCCCTAAAACAGCGCACGTGGTCTTACCCTCACGAGGTCACGTGGCTCCCTCAACAACACGCACGGTCGAAATACGGCAGGGTGCCCTCCGTCTATCGGGGCGTCGCCGATGCCATGCAGATCTCTTGTCCCCTCGCAAGCATTGCTGGCTTACGCGACTCCCTAAGAGCCGACATAGGCCGGTGCCCATTTTCATAAACGAGACACCGCTACCATTGCACTCCAGGCACCGCCGTGGCTGGCGCGCTTTCGTGAACCGAACCCGCTTACCGCGGGCGCGTGTTCGACCCCTGCTCGGACGGCGACTTGCGCTCGCGCGGGCGGCGGTGACTTCGACGAACTCGATCAGATCGAGATCGAGGGCTCGGATCGTGCGCAGGATATCGGCGGCGAGTTCCTGAGTGGTTTCTCCCTCGGCTCCGAGGTCGTGCAAAGGTCAGTCGCCACCACGCGGTACTGGCCGTTCGGCTTCTTGGTGCGCGCTCGCCGCGCGATTTGGCGTCTTGTCGGCCCGCCCTTGGCGAAGTCGGTCGCCTCGAACGATACGACGCTCGGGCTGTCTGGGCGATTCTACACCGTATGCGACGAGGTCAACCGAATGCGCTGCTCTGCACGCGGCACGGGGCCGGGACCGCCGCGCCGAACTCCCGAATCATCGGCTGCAGCTGTTTAGCCAAAGCACTGCAGCCAGGATCATGCTCCCACTGCGAGTCCGAGCGTCAAGGTACGCATCGAGCGCCCTTCACGTAAACCTGTGACGAACTGGAATACCCGGTCCCTGACTCAACCCACGGTTAGGGCACGCGGATCACTATGCTGACGGCGGGGCCGACGTTGCCATCGAGGTCGGCGACGCGCGCCGTCAGGCGCGTATCGCCGGAAGGAAACTCCATCTCGACCCCGAGCGCCGGCGTGGTGCAAAACTGCCGCTCGCTGCGCGGGTCGGCGAAGGCGAAATTGTTGAGCGCGTTGAACGTGCACGCATCGCTCCGAGAGCCGAAGCCTAACGAGTTCTCGTCGAAGCGGCACGCAAAGTCGAATAGCGCGTCGAGAATCATCTGCGACGAGCCGAAGCTGCCGGTGGCCGGTACGCCGCCCAGGTTGGGGGCCGATCGGTCGCACACGGCCGTGCTGCCGTTGCCGAGCGGCCGGTTGGCGATGACCTGTACGGCCGCAAAGTCACACCCCTCAACGACCTGCCCCGTCTCGCTGGACTGGACGCCGCAATTACTGAGGATCCGGTTGGCCGTGCCGCGCCGTCCTTCGAGAACGAGAACGAAGCCGTGCGAAACGGGCCGTTCGTAAACCGGCACGCCGTCGTTGGTGACGTCGTCAGGCATCTTGATGTGATTGTCAGCGGAGGCGACGCCGAAGAACGTCACCTCGCCGCCGAACGGGCGGGGCACGGTCGGGGTGCGCGTGCGGCTCGGCGTGCGCGTCAATGTTTGCGTCGGCGTGCGCGTCGCGGTGCGCGTGAACGTCACCGTGCGCGTCGCCGTCACGGTGCGCGTCGCCGTCATGGTGCGCGTCACCGACGGCGTGCGCGTGACGGTGCGCGTGCGCGTAATTGTGAGCGTCGCCGTCGGCACCAGCGTCGCGGTTTCGGTGCGCGTCGACGTCGCCGTCTTCGTGCGGCTCGGCGTCAGCGTCACCGACGGCGTGCGGCTCGGTGACATCACCACGGTGTTCGTCGGCGTGCGGGTGATGGGCGGCGGGATCGTCGGCGACAGGGTGCGCGTGCGCGTCTGAGTGACCGGCGGGGTATCGGTCGGCGTCGGCGAGATGGTGCGCGTCCCCGTGCGGGTGACGGTCGGCGTGCGCGTAATCGTCGGCGACGGGCCCGTGCTCGTCGTGGTGCGCGTCGGCGTGCGCGTGATCGTCGGCGACCCTCCGGCCTCCGTCACCGTCCGCGTCGCTGTGCGCGTCGGCGTATCCTCGCCGGGCGAGTGGGTCGCCGTCGGCGTCTCCGTCAGCGTCGGCGTGCGGGTGATCGTCTGCGTGCGCGTGATCGACGGCGTGCGCGTGATAGTCGGCGTATTGCCGATCGTCGGCGTCAGCGTGTTGGGCGGCGTGCGCGTGATCGTCGGCGTGATCGTCACGGTCGCCGTCACGGTAATGGTCTTGGTGCGCGACGGCGTGCGCGTCACCGTCGTCGAACGGGTCGGCGTCACGGTGCGGCTGCGCGTCGGGGTGAGTGTAAAGGTCTGCGTGCGCGTCGCCGTCCCGGTGCGGGTCGGAATGCGGGTTTCGCGCAGCGTCTCGGTCGGCTCGGGCGTCAGCGTGATCGTCGCGGTCGGCAGCTCGCCCGTCACCGTCGGAGACGGGGTCGCCGACGGTGGGGGCGTGAGCGTGATCGTCGCGCTGCGTGTCGCCGTCGCGGTCGCGGGCTGCGGACCCGTGACGGTGCGCGTCGGCGTCGCGGTCGGCCGCGTCGCGGTCCGCGTCGGCGTCGCCTCGGGCGTGTCCGTCGCCTGCGGCGTATCGGTCGGGCTCGGCTCGGGCGTCGGCGTGAGCGTGTCCTCCGGCGTCGGCGTGACCGTCGGCAGCGGCAGCAGCAGGCGCAGGCCGACGATGTCGGCGGCGCTGACGAGCTGGTCGCCGTTGACGTCGGCGCCGCCGCAGTCCGCCTGCGATTCGAACAGCACGGCGAACAGCGCGTACAGGTCGCTGTCGTCGACGCGGCTGTCGCAATTGACGTCGCCGGGCACCGGTCCGGCCGCGGCGCGCGGCGGCGCGGTGAGCAACGCGGCCAGCGCCACCAGCACTCCGACGGCGCGCGCGGGCCGCCACCATCCGCCCCGCACCCCGCGCCCCTTGCTTTCGCGCCCGCGCTCCATCGTCAGCAACTCCGTCGAACGCCGGACCCTATGTGCTTTGCCGAACAGGGTCAACGTGTTGCGGCCCCTCACCACCGCATGCGCCGGCGCAAAATGCGCGCTTGCGCGCGACTCAACTCGACCTCCGAGTTGGTGGCGTTGCGCATCACCAGTTTGAACCGCCCGCCGAACCACGGCACGATCGCCTTGACGTGATTGAGGTTGACCAGACGCGATTTGTGGGCGCGGAAGAACACCTCCTCGTCGAGGCGCTCTTCGAGGTCTTTGAGGGTGAAGCTGGTCATGTACCGCTCGGTGGCGGTGTGGGCGTAGACGAGGCGGTACTCGACCTCGAACCAGAACACGTCGTCGGTCGCCAGAACCAGAATCTGCCTTCCCTTGTGCACCGGCAGCTGCGCCGCGTAGCGCCGCTCGCGCGCTTCGAGCGCGCGCACCAGCTCGCCGAGGTCCGGCTTCGGCGTGCGATTCTCGATCCGCGCGCGCACCCGGCGCACGGCCTCGGTCAGGCGCGCGCGCGAGATCGGCTTGAGCAGATAGTCGGCCGCCTGCACTTCGAACGCTTTGATCGCGTACTCGTCGAAGGCCGTCGCGAAGACGACTTGCGGCTGGTGGTTCACCGCCTTCAGCACGCCGAAGCCGTCGAGACCGGGCATCTGCACGTCGAGCAGCACCAGATCCGGCTTGTTCTCGTCGATCATCGCCGCCGCCTCGATGCCGTTGCGCGCCTGGCCGACGATGTCGACATCGTCGATGGTGCGCAGGAAGCCGTGCAAGCGGTCGCGCGCCAGCTTCTCGTCGTCGACGATCAAGGTGCGAATCATCGCCTCACGCGCTGCCGAGCGCGACGGGAATGCGCAGGGTGACGGTCGTGCCCATATCGGGGTGGCTGAGCACCTGCGGCGCATAGTCGCTGCCGTACAGGTGGAGCAGGCGGTCGCGCACATTGCGCAGGCCGACGCCGCGCTCGAAGATCGTGCTCTGACTGCGCACGCCGACGCCGGTATCCATCACCGCCAGGCACAGATCGCCGTCGGTGACGCACGCCTCGATGGTCACGCAGCCGCCGCCGAGCTTCGGCGAGATGCCGTGCTTGACGGCGTTCTCCACCAACGGCTGCAAAATCAGGCTGGGCAGCAGCAGCGCCCGCGCCCGCTCGTCGATCTTCGCCTCGACGGTCAGGGTGTCGCCGAAACGCGCCCGCTCGATCTCCAGATACGCCTCGGCGACGCGCAACTCGTCGGCCAGCGGCACGAAGTCGGCATGGGCGCGGTGCAGGAGATAGCGATAGATCTCGCCGAGCCGTTCGACGCAGGCCTCGGCCTTGGCCGGGTCGGCGGTGATCAGCTGCGCGATCGAGTTGAGGCTGTTGAACAGGAAGTGCGGGTTGACCTGCGCGCGCAGCGCCGCCAGCTGTGCCGAGACGGCGAGCTCTTGCAGGGCCAGTTGGCGGCCGCGCAGGACGTGAATGCGCCAGAAGTGCTGATTGAAGCCGACCACGCACAACAGCGTGGTGGGGATGATCGGGATCAGCGCGTAGATCAGCGGTGCGCGGCGGATGGTCTCGGCGGCGATCGTAAACGTGCGCGCCTCGCCGTCGTACGGATGCAAGATGGAGTTGCCGCCGAGCAGCATGGCGTGCACCTCGACGGCGAGCACGGAGAGGATGGCAAAGCAGATCAGCGTCACCGTCAACTGGCAGACCGTGCGCCGCCACACCGGGAAGGAGGAGAAGCGCGGCAGCACCGACTGCCACAACAGCAGGCTCAGCGTCGAGTACACGAGCGACGCGGCGAGGATGTAGAACGCCTCGGAAAACGAATGCCGAACAGAAAAGGTCAGCAGCGCCAGGTGCAGGCCTATGGCGGCGCCGAAGCCGTGGATGATGTACATGGAATCCAGGCGCGGGCGCTGCGCCTCGTGCAGCGGCAGACCGGAGCCGAGGCTGGCGCGACCGATCGGCTCGGCCGCCGGAAGGGGTGGTGTCCTGAGACGGCTCATGCGCGGCGGGGCTCGAACGGCAGGCGGTATCGCACCGCGCCATAGTAGGCAGTCGCCCGCGCTTTGGGAAGAGTCGGCGCCGCGGCTTTGCCCCGCGCGCCGAAGCTGGCTACGGTGCCTCCCCATGTCGCCCAACCGCTCGAGATCTTTCGCCCTGCTCGCCGCCTTTGCCTGTCTGGCCGCCGTGACCGCCGGCTGCGACGACGACGGCCTGCGCGCCAACACGCCTACGCCACGGCCGACGGCGACGGCGACCGCAGAGCCAGCGACTGCCACCGCCACATTGACCCGCACCGCCACGGCCACGGCCTCTCCCACGCCGACCGCGTCTGCGACAGCGACACCGACCGAGACCGCCACGGCCTCGCCGACGGCGACCCCGACCCCGACGGCGCTGAGCAGCGAAGCGGTGCTCGCGCTCGGGCCCTACGGCGTGGGAGTGACGACGCTGACGCTGGTGGATGCCAGCCGCCCGACGATGGCCAACGGCACCTACCCGGGCGCCGCGAGCCGCACGCTGGTGACCGAGATCTGGTACCCGGCAGCGCCGGTTGCCGACGCGCCGCGCGAAGGCGTGCGCGATGACGCCCTGGTGCTGGACGGCGCCCCCTACCCGCTCGTCGTCTACAGCCACGGGTTCATGGAGTTTCGCCAGGGCGGCCTGTTCCTCGCCCGCCATCTCGCCAGCCACGGCTATATCGTCGTCTCCGCCGACTACCCGCTGACCAACTTCTTCGCCCCCGGCGGGCCCAACCTGCTCGACGTCGCGCAGCAGCCCGGCGACGTCAGCTTCCTGATCGACCAGATGCTGGCCTTCAGCGCCGCGCCCGACGGCCGTTTCAGCGGCGCCGTCGACGACTCCCGCATCGGCCTCAGCGGCCTGTCGCTCGGTGGGCTGACGACGTCGTTGGCCGCCTTCCACCCGCAGCTGCGCGACCCGCGCGTGCGCGCGGCGGCAGCGGTGGCCGGTCTGGCCTGCTTCTTCGGACCCGCCTTCTACGCCGATCGCGAGCTGCCCCAGCTCATCCTGCACGGCGACATCGACGCCATCGTGCCCTACGTCCAGAACGCCGTGCACGCCTACGACGTCGCCCGCGCGCCCAAGTACCTGGTCACCGTCCACAATGCCTCGCACACCGCCTTCTCCGACATCGGCGCCCGCCTCGGCGGCAACAACCCCGACGACTTCGGTTGCGACGCGCTGAGCGGCTCGCTGCCCTGGCCCGACGATCCCGGCCTGTTCGACGTGCTCGGCGGCTCGGCGGCCGGCCTCATCGAAGGCGACTGCCCGCTGCCCTGTGCGGATCCGACCCCGCGCCCGATGGCCCTGGCCGGCGCGCGCCAGCTCGAGCTTGCCACCCTCGCCGTCTACCCGTTCTTCGAAGCCTACCTGCGCGACAACGAGGCGATGAAGCGGTTTCTCGAAGTCGGCGCGGCCGCACAGAACGCGGAGCTCGACGTCGTCGTCGACAGCGGCCCGGTTGCCCAGCTGGAGCGCCTGCGGTAGCGTCGCGGCTAGAGGAGCAAAGACCATGGCAGACGAGCACGCGGCGGAGATGACCGGGTGGCCGGTGATGCACCAGTACTTCCGCATCGACCGGGTGCGCTGGCAGGCCTTGTCCGAGACGGCGCGGCGCGACGGCGTGGCCGAGTTTGCCGGACGGCTGCGGCAGCTGAGCGGCGAGGAGGGCCTGCAGCTCGTTCCGATGGCGGGGGTGGCGAAGTCCGACTTTGCCATCATGGCGATCCACCCCGAGCTGCGCCGCCTGCAGCAGCTCGGCCAACAGCTCGCCGCCACAACCTTCGGCACCTGCCTGACGCCGGTCTACGCCTTCCTCTCGATCTCCGAGGCGAGCGAGTACATGAGCACCGCCGACGACTGGAAGCGCCAGCTCGTCGAAGAGCAGAAGCTCGACCCCGCTTCGCCCGAGTTCGCCGCCAGCCTGGCGGGTTTCCAGAAGCGCATGGCGGCCTACGCCGAAGCGCGCGTGCACCCGCAGCTGCCGGGCGACATGCCGGTGATCTGTTTCTACCCGATGGCCAAGGCGCGCGGCGAGACGCACAACTGGTACGCGCTGCCGTTCGAGGAGCGCAAGAAGCTCATGGGTGGCCACGCCACGGCCGGGCGCCGCTTTGCCGGGCGCGTCACGCAGCTGATCACCAGCTGCACCGGCATCGACGACTGGGAGTGGGGCGTGACGCTGTTCGCGCGCGACCTCAAGGCGATTCGCGACGTCGTCTACGAGATGCGCTTCGACCCCGGCAGCGCCGTCTACGGCCTGTTCGGCGAGTTCTACATCGCCCTGCGCTTCCAACCCGACGAGCTCGCCGAGGTGCTGCAGCTGTAGCGACAGACCCCACCCCGTGCTTCGACGGGCTCAGCATGAGCGCATCCACTCCCCGCTTTGAAATTTCGGATCATCGTGGGTTGGTGTGGGTGGTTGCGACGCGACGTGGGGCCGGATCTCCGGCCTCTCGCCCAAGCACTCCGGGCCCTCTCCCGGATGGGAGAGGGTTGGGTGAGGGGGATTGAACGCTCTGCCAACCTCATTTGCCCGCAGTGCAGCACGCGAAACCTCAGGTACGCGACCGACAAAGAGCCGTGGAAGAAGCGCATGGAATCCCCCTCACCCTAGCCCTCTCCCATCCGGGAGAGGGAACCGGAGTGCTGACGCGAATCAGCGACGGATCACGGCAACACCTACTGCGCCCGGCGCGATTTTGGATTTTTCCGCCGCCGCGCGCTAAGAAGCCCCGCATGTTGACTGCCAGCGACTTCAAGCGCGGGCTGCGCGTCGAGATCGACGGCGACCCGTACACGATTCTCGACGTCCACTTTCAATCCCCCTCGGCCCGCGGCGCCAGCACGCTGGTGAAGGCGAAGATGCGCAACATGCGCACCGGCAACGTCTTCGACCGCACCTTCCGCTCGGCCGACAAGGTGGAGGAGCCGCAGGTCGAGCTGCGCGCCGTGCAGTACCTCTACGCCGACGGCGACGGCCACCACTTCATGGACGGCGACAGCTACGAACAGTTCTCGCTCACCCCCGAGGAGCTCGGCGACACCGCGTCGTACCTGAAGGAAGGCCTCGGCGGCCTGCGCTCGATCGTCTTCAACGGCAAGGTGATCAGCATCGAGCTGCCCAACACCATCGTCCTGCGCGTCACCCAGACCGACCCCGCCATCAAAGGCGCCACCGCCCAGGCGCAGACCAAGCCGGCGACGCTCGAGACCGGCCTGGTCATCCAGGTGCCGTCGTACATGGAGACCGACGACCTGGTGCAGGTGGACACGCGCGAGGCGCGCTTCGTCGGACGCGTAAAGGAGTAGGATCGCGTGGCGGGGCCGGCAAACGAGCGCATCACCAACGTCGATCTGCGCGCCGAGGCGGAGGAGCGCTATCTCAACTACGCGCTGAGCGTCATCACGGCGCGGGCGCTGCCGGACGTGCGCGACGGCTTGAAGCCGGTGCAGCGCCGCATCCTGTACGCCATGTACCAGAACCTCCGCCTGACCGCGGGGGCGCGGCCGCGCAAGTCGGCGGCCGTGGTCGGCGAGGTGCTCGGCAAGTACCACCCGCACGGCGACGTCGCCGCCTACGAAGCCATGGTGCGCATGGCGCAGCCGTTTGCGCTGCGCTACCCGCTGGTGCACGGCGAGGGCAACTTCGGCTCGCTCGACGGCGACAGCCCGGCGGCCATGCGCTACACCGAGGCGCGCCTGACGGCGATCGCCGAGGAGCTGCTGCGCGACATCCGCTCCGATACGGTCGAATCGCGCGACAACTACGACGCCACGCTGCGCGAGCCGATCGTGCTGCCCGCCGCCCTGCCGCAGCTGCTGATGAACGGCTGCACCGGCATCGCCGTCGGCATGGCGACCAACATCCCGCCGCACCACCTGGGCGAGCTGGTGGCGGCGTTGACGGCGCTGATCGACGACCCGGCGTTGGAGACCAAGGACCTCTGTAAGTTCATCAAGGGCCCCGACTTCCCCACTGGCGGCGAGATCCTCAACACGCGCGCCGAGCTGCGCGCGATCTACGAGACCGGCCAGGGCGCGGTGCGCGTGCGCAGCCAGTACAAGACCGAGATCGCCGGGCGCAAGCACCACATCATCATCACCTCGATCCCCTACACCACCAACAAGGCGACCCTGGTCGAGGAGATCGCCGCGCACATCGTCGAGCGCCGCCTGCCGCAAGCCGTCGACGTGCGCGACGAGTCGACCGACATCGTCCGCGTCGTGGTCGAGATCAAGCCCGACGCCTCGCCCGACGCGGTCATGGCGTACCTGTTCAAGCACACCAGCTTGCAGATCAACTTCAACGTCAACCTGACGGCGCTGACGCCGACCGCCAACACCGGTGTCGGCCAGCCGGCGCGCCTGTCGCTGAAGGAGCTCTGCCGCCACTTCCTCGACTTCCGCCTCGAAGTCATCACCCGCCGCCTGCAGCACGAGCTGCGCGAGCTCCAAGAGCGGCTGCACATTCTCGCCGGCTTCCTCAAGCTGTTCGATGGCATCGACCGCGCCATTAAGATCATCCGCGAGTCGGGCTCGCGCGCCGAGGCGCAACAGGGTCTGATCAAGGCGTTCAAAGTCGACGAAATCCAGGCCGACGCCATCCTCGAGACCCGGCTCTATCAATTGGCGCGCCTGGAGATCGACAAGATCCGCGCCGAGCAGCGCGAGAAGCAGCAGCGCGCCACACAGATCGAGCGCCTGCTGAAGAGCGAGAAGCTGCGCTGGGGCATGGTCGCCAGCGAGCTGAAGGAGCTCGGCGAGCGCTACGGCGACGCGCGCCGCAGCGTGCTGAAGTCGTCCGGCACCGAGCTGGTCTACGACGCCGAGGCGTACGTGGTGCACGAGGACGCCACCGTGGTCGTCACGCGCGACGGCTGGCTCAAGCGCGTCGGTGAGATCAAGGACCCGAGCTCGACGCGCGTGCGCGAGGGCGACCTGGCGAAATGGATCCTGCGCGGCAACACGCGTGACAGCCTGGCGCTGTTCTCCAACCTCGGCGTCGCCTACGTCATGAAAGTGGGCAACGTGCCCGCCACCACAGGCTACGGCGAACCGGTGCAGTCGCTGCTCAACTTCAAGGACGGCGAGCGCATCGTCACCGCGGTGCTGCTCACGCCGCGCACCGCCGAGACCGCCGCCGAGCCGGCGCGCGAACCGGGGCAGCAGTCGCTGTTCGACCGCGCGCCCGCGGCACCGGCCGCGGCGCCCACACCGGCTGCCGTGATCCTGCGCAACGGTGACCCCGCGGTGGTCGTCGCGCGCTGGTTGGTCGCCACGGGCGGCGGCATGGGCTTCTTCTGCCAGCCCGATCTCAGCGAGACGACCAGATCGGGACGGCGCTTCGCGCGCGTCAAGGACGGCGACGAGCTGGTCACCATGGCGCCCGGCGAGGGCGACGTCATCACGGCAGTCAGCGCCGAGGGCAAGGTGCTGGCCTTCGCCGCCGAGGAGCTGCCCGAGCTCGCCGGCGCCGGCCGCGGCGTCATCCTCATGCGCCTCGACGAAGGCGACAGTCTCGTCGGCGCCGTCTGCCATGAGGCCGAGCGCTCGCCGATCGCCGTCGCGGAAGACGGCAGCGAACGCCGCTTCCAGCTCCCCGAGCTCGCCCACCGCGCGCAGAAGGGGCGCAAGGCGCTCAAGCGATTCAAAGTCGTCGACCTCGTCGCCCGCAAGCCCGGCTGACCCTCTTCAGGAGCGCGCAATGGAATACGGCGTCCAACTCTTCAATCTCGAATACCCGCGCTTGCGCGAAGTGGCGCAGGCGGCCGAGCAGCTCGGCTTCCACAGCATCACGCTGCCGGACCACATCGTCTACGAGGGACCGCAGGGCAGCTACGACCCGCACGCGCTGGCCTACGATCCGATGATCAGCGCGGCGGTGATCTGCGAGGCGACGAAGACGGTGCGCGTCGGGCACCTCGTGCTGTGCAACCTCTTCCGCCACCCGGTGATGACCGCCATGAGCCTCACCACGCTCGACCGCATGAGCAACGGCCGCGCCATCGCCGGGCTCGGCACGGGCTGGACGGCGACCGAGTTCAAGATGTCGGGCATTCCCTACCCCGACATCACCACGCGCCTGCGCATGCTCGACGAGGCCCTGACCTGCATGCGCTCGCTGTGGACGCAGGAGCGCACCTCGTTCGCCGGCGAGTTCTACCACCTGGACGAGGCCATTCTATGGCCCAAGCCAGTGCAACAGCCGTATCCCCCCATCCTGCTCGGCGGCGGCGGCAAGGGACTGCTGCGGCTGGCCGGCAAGCACGCCGACGCCATCAACATCATCTCGGAGGTCGGCACCAAGGGACAGATTACCTTGGAGAACATCGCCAAGATGACCGACGACGCGTTCAAGTCGAAGGTGCGCTTCGTGCGCGAGGAAGCGCAACGCCACGGCCGCGACCCGCAGCGCATTCAGGTCAGCAACGTGATCTTCAACCTGTTCATCACCGACTCGCCCGCCGGCACCCAGGCCGTGGCCCAGAACATGGCCGGCATGATGGGGACCACACCCGAAGCCGCATGCCGTGCCCCCCTGGCACTCATCGGCACGCCCGAGGAATGCATCGCCGAGCTGCGCCGCCGCCGCGACGCGTGGGACGTCTCGCAGTTCGTCTTCTCCTTTCCCGACGCCGATCTCACCACCATCCGGCGCCTGGCCGAAGACGTCCTGCGCCACGTCTAAACCTCAGTCTCTGCCGCTGCCGCTGCCTCTCTTGGCCGGCGAAGCGGGGCAGGCAGAGGCGGCGGCAGAGGCTCAGGCAGAGGCAGAACCAGAACCCCGCCACCAGCGCGGGTGCAGCCAGAGCAGCACCACCGCCAGCACGAAGAGCAGCGGCACGTCGCCCACCAGGTGCGTCATCTCGTGCTCCTGCGCGAAGGCGTCGTAGGTCATGACGGCGCCGTGCAGCAGGCTCGACAGGATCGTGAAGTCGATGAGGATGGCGTGGCGCTGCGGGTCGAGCGCCGCCGGCACCAGGCAGACGCCGAGGGCGAAGTAGATGGCGATGATCATGCGCTCGTACGCGGGATGCTCGCTCGGGTGCGCCCAGCGAAAGCCGCCCGGCCACAGATCGAACAGGAACGGCAAGCCGAACATCAGAAACGCCGCCGTTGCGAGCAGAACAATCTTCAGCCATCGCTTCTTGGCGTCACCCGTCATACGCGCCTCCGTGTACCAGGGTACATTTGCCGGAGCGAGGCGGCGGCCTCGCCCTGCAGCCTGGCTTCGCCTATGCTCCACCATGTGCCGCTGAGCCCGCAAGACCTGGCCAAGATCGCCGACCTCACCCTGTCTCATTACAACGAGCGCGCCAACGACTTCTGGGAGGGCACGCGCGATCACGACGTCAGCCAGAACCTCACCGCACTGTTCCAGGCGATCGAAGCAGAGCCGCCGTTCGCGCTCCTCGACTTCGGTTGCGGGCCGGGGCGCGACTTGAAGACCATGGCCGACCTCGGCCACTTCGCCATCGGGCTCGACGGCGCGCAGCGCTTCGCCGCGATGGCGAGTGCCTACAGCGGCTGCGCCGTCTGGCACCAGGACTTTCTGCACCTCGCCTTGCCCGACGAGCACTTCGACGGCGTCTTCGCCAACGCGGCGCTGTTTCACGTCCCCACGCAGGAACTGCCGCGCGTCCTGCGCCAGCTCCACGCGACGTTGAAACCCGGCGGCGTGCTCTTCAGCTCCAACCCGCGCGGCAGCAACGAAGAAGGCTGGAACCGCGGCCGCTACGGCGCCTACCACGATCTCGCCACCTGGCGGCGCTATCTCACCGCCGCAGGCTTCGCCGAGCTCAGCCACTACTACCGCCCGCCCGGCCTGCCGCGCGAACAGCAACCGTGGTTGGCGACGGTATGGCGCAAGCCAGCGGGCTGAGGTTTGCTGACTGGGAGCCCCCTTCGTTCAAGTCGAGCGCTGCACGGCGCGGCGCAGGACGCTGCGATCGTTGCGGTAGTGGTAGTCGATCTGCTCGTCGCCGTAGCGGTGGGCGCGGCCGACCGGGCAGGCATCGCGCACGGCAAGCCAAAGCGGCCACGTCGCCGCGATGGCGCCGGGGACAATGCCGGCATTGGGCGTCGCCCGCACGGCGCGCTGCAACAGCGGCACGCACGATTGCGCGCAGTCGCGGCACGGGTCCGCCAGTTGCGGCGGCGGCCCGGGCGGGCCGTCGGTATCGAACACCGCGACGGCGCGCAACGCGATCCAGGGGCCGTAAACCGGATGCACGCTGAGGTTGGTCGGCGAGAGATACGCCAGGCCGGCGACATGCGCGAGCCGCTGGATGGCGATGCGGCGCGGCGGCAGGTCGTGCGCCCAGCGCATCTCCGTCGCTTCGAGCTGGCGCAGCACCGGCTCGAGTTGCTCGACCGTGTACCGATCGATCGGATCGGTGTCGAAGAGCAGTGCCCGCTGCGCGCGCAGCGCCGCGATGAACGGCGGCCATAGCGCGCGCGTGTTGCCGATCAGCACCGCCAACGCGCTCGGCCGGCCGAGATCGGGCAGACGATAGTCCGCGGCGACCGCGTCGTTGTACCACCCGACTTGCAGCGGCTGCACGAGATCGAACCCCGCCGGCGCGCACGCCGCGGCAATGCGGGCGCTGATCTCTTGCCACGGCGCATCCATCACGCCGCGATTGTGCCGAAGTCACGCCAGGCGCCGCAAGCGATCGCGGCGCCGCGTCATTTTCATTCGGCTGTGCTAACGGGTGGGCGGTGAACGTCCTCGCCATCGACCAGGGCACCTCGTCGACCAAGGCGCTGGTGGTCTCCGCCGCCGGAGCGGTGCTCGCCGAGGCGGAGGTGCCGGTGCGGCCGCGCGCGCTCGGCGACGGCGGCGTCGAACAGGATCCACAGCAGCTGTGGAGCTCGGTGCTCGCGGCGGGGCGTCAGGCGCTCGCCACCGCGGCAGTGCCGATCGCGGCCGTCGCGTTGGCCAATCAGGGCGAGACCGTGCTGGCCTGGGACCGCGCCAGCGGCCAGCCGCTGTCGGCGGCGATCTCGTGGCAGGATCGACGCGCGGGCGAGGTCTGCGCGCGCCTCGGCGACCATGCCGAGCGGCTGCGCGCCCTCACGGGTCTGCCGCTCGATCCCTACTTCGCGGCCCCGAAGATGGCCTGGCTGCGCGAGCACGTGACGCGCGACGGCGTCTGCACGACGACCGACGCGTGGCTGGTGCACCGGCTGTGCGGCGCCTACGTCACCGATGCGGCCACGGCCTCGCGGACGATGCTACTCGACCTCGATGCCGGCACCTGGTCGCCGGAGGCCTGCGCGCGCTTCGACATCGACGCCGCGTCCCTGCCGTCGATCTGCGATTGCGCGCAGCCGGTCGGCGAGACGACTGCTTTCGGCCCGTCGGCGCCGGTCGTCGGCCTCGCCGTCGATCAGCAGGCAGCCCTGTTCGGCGAAGCCTGCCTCGCCGCCGGCGAGGCCAAGTGCACGTACGGCACCGGGGCCTTCGTGCTCGCCACGACCGGAACGCAGGCGCGGCGCTCGGCGGCGGGTCTGGTGGCCTGCGTCGCGTGGCGGCTGGGCGGAGTCACCACCTATTGTCTCGACGGCCAGGTCTACACCGCCGGCGCCGCGGTCGAATGGCTGCGGCGCGTCGGGCTGTTGCAGGGACCCGACGAGATCGACGCCCTCGCCGGCGCCGCGGCAGACAACGGGGACGTCGTCTTCGTGCCCGGCCTCGCCGGCCTCGCGGCGCCGTTCTGGCGCCCGGCAGCGCGCGGCGTCTTCGCCGGGCTGTCGCTCGCCACCGAACGGGCGCATCTGGTACGCGCGGTCGTCGACGGCCTCGCCGCGCAGGTCGCCTGGCTGGTGCGCGCGGTGCAAGCCGACCTCGGCCGGCCGCTGGTGCGCTTGCGCGCCGACGGCGGGCTGACGCGCTCGCGCGCACTGATGCAGGCGCAGGCCGACCTGCTGCAGATTCCGATCGAGGTCTACCCTTTCCCGCACGCGACGGCATTGGGCGTCGCCGCCTTCGCCCGGATCGGCATCGGTGCCGCGCAAACGGTGCAGGAAGCGGTCGGAACCTGGCAACCCGCAGCGATCTTCGAGCCGCGCACAACTGCCGCCGAAGCAGAGGATCGCTTGCAGCGCTGGCGAGAAGTGGCCGAGGCGACGATGGAGCTCCCGGCCCCAATGCGAGGACGCTGACCGATGCCACCCGCTGCCGCTTCTGCATACGACGTCGCAGTGATCGGCGCGGGCGTCGTCGGCGCCGCCATCGCGCGCGAGCTGGCGCAGTACCGCCTGCGCTGTGTGGTGATCGAGGCCGGCGGCGACGTCGGGGCGGGAACCAGCAAGGCCAACACAGCGCTGCTGCACACCGGCTTCGACGCCAAACCGGGCAGTCTCGAGTCGGCGCTGGTGCGGCGCGGCTATGAGTTGCTGCGCCGCTACGGGCCAGCAGCCGGCATTCCGATCGAGCCGATCGGCGCCCTGCTCGTCGCCTGGGACCCCCACCAGCTCGCCGCCCTGCCCGGCATCGCCGACAACGCGGCGCGCAACGGCTACGCCGCCGCGCAACCGGTCGGCGTCGAGCAGCTCTACGGCGAAGAACCGCACCTCGGACCCGGTGCGCTGGGCGCGCTGCGCATTCCCGACGAGAGCCTCATCTGTCCGTTCACCACGCCGCTGGCCTTTGCCACCGAAGCCGTCGTCAACGGCGTCGAGCTGCGACTCGACAGCCCCGTCCAGACGGCGCGGGTATCGGACGATGGCGTGCACGAGCTGGTCACACCGCGCGAGACGATTCGCGCCCGCTACGTCGTCAACGCCGCCGGACTGAGCGCCGACCGCATCGATCGGCTGTTTGGCGACAGCGGCTTCACGGTCCGGCCGCGGCGCGGCGAGCTCATCGTCTTCGACAAGCTGGCACGGCCGTTGGCCAGCCACATCCTGCTGCCGGTGCCGACCGCAACGACCAAGGGCGTGCTGGTCAGTCCGACCGTGCTCGGCAACATCGTGCTCGGACCGACGGCCGAGGACATCGACGACAAGACCGACACGGCTTCGACCGCCGCGGGTCTCGCCAGCCTGTTGGAGAAGGGGCGCCGCATCCTACCCGCGCTGCTCGACGAAGAGGTCACGGCCGTCTACGTCGGCCTGCGCGCCGCCACCGAGCACAGCGACTACCAGATCGCCGTGCGCGCTGCGCAGCGCTACGTCTGCGTCGGCGGCATTCGCTCGACCGGTCTCTCGGCTTCGATGGCCATCGCCGAGCATGTCGTCGCCGGCCTCGCCGACGCCGGGCTCGCCCTCGAGCCCCGGCGCGACTTTCAGAGCATCCGCATGCCCAACATCGGCGAAGCGTTCGCGCGCCCGTACCAATCGGCCGCCGCCATCGCCGCCAACCCCGACTACGGCCAGATCGTCTGCCACTGCGAGCGCGTCACGCGCGGCGAGATCGTCGACGCCGCCCGCGCGCCGGTACCGGCGCGTTCGCTCGACGGTTTGCGCCGCCGCACGCGCGCGCTGCTCGGACGTTGCCAGGGCTTCTACTGCAGCGCCGCGGTCGCGCAGCTCCTAGCCGAAGCGAGTGGGCGCACCGCCTCCGAGCTGCTGGGGAGTGGCGGAGAGGCTCCGGCCTCCTCCCCCTCGGCGGGGGAGGACTGAGGTGGGGGGGGTACAACGGCCGCGACCAATGCCTTCTGATGTCGACGTCGCCATCATCGGCGGCGGCCCGGCGGGCCTCGCCGCGGCGATCGAGCTGCGGCGTCTGGGCGTCGCGCGCGTCGCGGTGCTCGAGCGCGAGAGCGAAGCCGGTGGCATTCCGCGCCATGCGGCGCACACCGGTTTCGGGTTGCGCGACCTGCGCCGCCTGCTCAGCGGTCCGCAGTATGCAGCGCGCTACGTGGCGCTGGCGCGCGAGGCGGGCGTCGCGGTGCGCACCGGCGTCACGGTCACCGGCTGGAGCGGAGCGACGGCGCTGTCGCTCACCAGTCGGGATGGCGTCGAGGAGCTCGCGGCACGCGCCGTCATCCTCGCTACCGGTTGTCGCGAGCGGCCGCGCGCGGCGCGGCTCGTCCCCGGCACGCGGCCGCTCGGCGTCTACACCACCGGCGCGCTGCAGCAGCTCGTCTACCTCCACCACCGGCCGGTCGGGCGGCGCGCCGTCGTCATCGGCGCCGAGCACGTCAGCTTCTCCGCCGTGCTGACGCTGCACCATGCCGGCGCCGCGACGGCGGCGATGGTCACCGAACACGCGCAGGATCAGACGTACGCCCCGTTCAAGTGGATCACGGTGACGCGCCTGCGCGTGCCGATCCTCACCGAGACGCGCGTGACGCGCATCCTCGGTGCGCGACGCGTCGAAGCCGTCGAGCTGACCGCGCTGCGCAGCGGCGCCACCCGCCAGGTCGACTGCGACGCGGTCATCTTCACCGGCGATTGGATCCCCGACCACGAGCTGGCGCGGCGCGGTGGCCTGGTCATGGACCCCGCCACGCGCGCGCCGCGCGTCGACGGCGCGCTGCGCACCTCGGTGCGCGGCGTGTTCGCCGCCGGCAACCTGCTGCACGGCGCCGAGACCGCCGACATCGCCGCGCTCGGCGGCCGCCACGCCGCGCGCGCCGCGTGCGAGTTCCTGCGTTCCGACACCTGGCCCGCGCGCGCACCGGTTCCGATCCTCTGTGCGCCGCCGCTGCTCTGGGTGTCGCCGAGCGCCGTCGACCCGAGCGCCCCGCTGCCGCACGGCCACTTCATCCTGCGGGCGAAGGAATTCTCTGCTGCAACCGCGCTCCGCGTTTCCCAGGGCGACCGCGAGCTATGGCGCCAGCGCTATCGGCGCCTCGTCCCCAATCAGCCATTCCATCTCTCCGCGAGCTGGATCGACCGCGTTGATCCGACCGGCGGTGAGATTCGCATGGCCCTCCTGCCGTCTGCTTGGTCTTGATGTTGAAAGAGATACGCACCACAGAAAACGGTTCCTCTCCCTCCGGGAGAGGTAAGGTGAGGGGATAAAATGATGGCTTCGACCCTGATTCGTCGAAGAGACTATTCCATCCCCTCACCTAGCCTCTCCCTGAGGGGGCTTTGCACAAAAGCCTTTTTTCGCCCGATTGTGCCTCTCCCGTCGGGGTCGGAATCGCTATCGGCATCGGAATCGATTCCTGTCCCAGGGATTCCGCGGTTCCTAGCGAATCGCATCGACACAGGCCGCAATTCATTTCGTTGCCCTCGATCCCGATACCGATTCCGACCCCGACTCCGACCAGAGCGCCGTTCAACGGTGACTTTGTGTGCAAAGCCCCCTGAGGGAGAAGAACCAGAGCGATCACCCCGCCGTAAGCGGGTGGCGCGTGACGGCGCCGCTGATGCTCGTCTCGCCGAGCGTGACGTACAAGTGACCATCGCTGACCGCCAGGGCGAAGGTCATACGCCGCTCGAGGCGCGCCGCCAGCTCGGTCAGCAGCGCGCGGTCGACGGCGTAGATCTCCAGGGCCTCGGCGCGGTGGATGCTCGCCTCGGCGAGCTGGCGCAGCAGCGGCGCGGGGTCCTTGTGCGTGTACACGGCCACGCGCGGCGCCGCCTTGCTGGCCTTGTGCAAGCGGGCCGCGTCCGGCGCGCCGATGTCGATCCAGACGCGCAGCGCGCCGGTCAGGTCGCGCACCGACAGCGCCGGCTCGTCCGGCTCGGCCAGCCCGCGCGAGAAGGCCAGGCCCTCGACGTATTCGAGGCAATAGGCCAACACGCGCGTCAGCAGATACGGCTCGGTCTCCGACGGCTGGCGGGCGACGCGCAAGGCCAGCAACTCGTAGACCCCGCGGTCCATGTCGCTGAGCTGGATGTCGAACAAGTAGACGGTCGCGGTCTGGGCCATTGCGCCAACGGGTATCGCATCATCCGTACGGCAGGCGCCAGCACGTTGTGGACCACTAGCTCGCGCCGACCGCCCTGGCCGCCGGTTCGGGGTTGATGGGCAGCGTGAACTGAAAGGTCGCACCGCGCGGGCTCGGCACGGTCCACAGTCGGCCGCCGTGCGATTCGACGATGGTGCGGCTGATGGACAGGCCCATCCCGAGCCCGTCGGACTTGGTGCTGAAGAACGGGTCGAAGATCCGCTCGCGCAGATCCGGGTTGAGCCCCGCACCGGTGTCGCTGACGATCGCGTGCACGCTGTCGCCGTCGGCCGCGGTGGACACGGAGAGCTCGCGCGGTTCGGCGCTGGCGCTCAGGGCCTCGATGCCGTTGCGCACCAGATTGACCACCACCTGCTCGACCTGAATGCCGTCGCCGACGACGCGCGGCAGCGCGCGGTCGAGCTCGGCGCGCAGGGCGATGCGATGCAGGAGCGCGTCGGGTCGCAGCAGCTGCAGGACGTTGCGGACGATCTCGTTCAGGTCGATCCAGTCCTGCCGCGGCGCTTCCTTGCGCACCAGCGTGCGCAGTCGGCGGATGATCTCGCCGGCCCGCAGGGCTTCGGCGGTGATCTGTTCGATGGCGCCGAGCACGCCGGGAATATCCGGCGATGGCCCGCGCAGGCGCCGCGTCGAGCCCTGGGCATAGCTGGCGATCGCTCCCAGTGGCTGGTTGATTTCGTGCGCCAGGCCGGCGGCCATTTCGCCCATCGTGCCGAGTCGCAACACGTGCGTGAGCTCCGCCTGGTGCCGGCGCGCCGCGGCCTCGGCGTTCTTGCGCTCGGTGATGTCGGTGCTGAAGACGGTCAACCCGGTGATCGTTCCGTCGGTGACGATCGGGTTGAAATACGTCAAGAAGCTGCGCGTCCCCTCGGGCACCTGCACGTCATCTTCCTCGACGCTGAAGCGCTCGCCCGCCAGGGCGCGGTCGTACAACCCCTTCCAGGCATCGCGCCAGGCCTGCGGCACGCGCTCGTCAAAGGCCAGCCCGGGCTGCAACTCGAAGCCGAACATGCGGGCGAAGCGCTCGGACATCACCGAATTGAAGGCGATGAGGCGGTACTCGCGGTCGACCGACCAGATGGCATCGTTGGCGCTTTCGATCAACGCGGTCAGCTCCGCCTCCGCCTGGGCGCGCACGGCGACCTGATGTGCCAACTCGCGATTCACCCGCTCGAGCTCGGCCGTGCGCTCGGCCACCCGCCCTTCCAGCTGCTCGTTCAGTTGTCGCACCTGTGCTTCGGCACGCCGCTGCTCGGCACCGCGCAGCGCCAATGCCTCGCGGCCGTGCTGCAACTCATACGCGATGTACACCGACACGCCCAGCCCGATGGCGACCCCGACGTTCGGATACGCAATGACGCCCGCGAAGCTCCCGGTCGATTCGTGGATGGTCACCACGGTCGCCGCGATCGCGATGCCGACCAGAGCGAGCTGCGGTGCCACACCCCACGGCAGCAGCGTCGCCGCGGCGAGCGCGACCGTGATGCTGAGCAGCGAATTGGTCAACGGCTCCTCACCGTAGATCGCCGACGCGGTGCTGAGGGCGTACATCGCCGCGGCGCTGACCAGCGCGATCATCACGACGCTGCCCTGCCCGCGCGCGCGTCGTAGCCCGAGGAGCGCCAGCACCAGGACGCCCAGCCCCCCCGCTTTGATCCCCCAGAGCGGTACCAGATCGCCGGGCGAAAGATAGAGATCCGCCAACGCAAAGAGCGCGATCGGCCCCAGACACCCGAGCAGCGCAAAGCGCAGTCGGCGCACCAGCACGCGATGGGCGTGCTCGTGCATCCGCTCCCGCCAATCGTCACCCCCTGGCGACATGCTGTCACTCTACATCAAACGACCCGGGCAATTCGAACGCTCCGCGGGGGGCTTCTGTGCACGGGAGGGCGAGGCTCCTGCCGAGCCGTGCCCCACTGGGCCGGAAGGCTCCGCGGGAGCGTCGCCCTCCCAGAGCCACAAGCATGTGAAGCGGAGATGGCGAATCGGCTCAGAGCAACTCGCCGCGCGCGACGGCCAGCACGCGCCCGCCGACGCTCACCTCGCCGGCGTCGCCGTGCGCGGTGGCGCGCAGGTGGAGCAGCGAGGGACGCTCGATCTCGTACCCTTGCTCGACGCGCAGGGCGATGGAGTCGGTACCGAAACAGCGATGGCGCGCCGTGTAGGCCGCCAGGCAGGCGCCGGCGCTGCCCGTGGCGGGGTCCTCGCGCACGCCGAACGCGTCGAAGAACATGCGCGCGTTGACGTGGTTCTCGGGCCGATACGTCTCCGGCGCAAACGCCAGCACGCCCATCGGATACCCCTGCGCCACCCGGCGCGCCAGGACGTCGCCGTCGAGCCGGCAGCGGCGCACGGCATCGAGCCCGCGCAGCGGCACGATCAGGAACGAGACGCCCACGCCCACCTGCTCCACGGGCAGGCGCGGATCGAGGTCGGCGGGGGACAGGCGCAGCAGCTCCGCCGCGTCGGCCGCGGGGCGCGTCGGGCCGAAGTCCGGCCAGCGCGGGTGCATCCACCAGACCTCCTGCGCATCGACCGTCACCGGCACCGGGCCGATGGGAAGGTTCAGCACGATGCGGTCGCGCCCCGCGCCGAGGATCTCGCGCTGGATGACGCACGCAGTGCCGATCGTCGGGTGGCCGGCAAAGGGCAGCTCGACCGCCGGCGTGAAGATGCGCACGTCGAAGCCCCCGTCGCGCTCGCGGTTGGAGAGCAGAAAGGTCGTCTCCGAAAAGTTCATCTCGCGCGCGATGCGTTGCATGTCCTCGGCCGACAACCCCGCCGCCTCGGTCACGACGGCGAGCTGGTTGCCGGTGTACTTGGCCTCGGCGAAGACGTCGACGATGTGGTAGCGGCGCGTGCTCATGGGCGCGACCATACCCCATCGTGCCTCCGTGCGTCAGCACGGCTCGACGAACGGCGAAAGGTCGGCGGGCTCCCGCTCACCGGCCGAGCGGCGCCGCCGCCGGGGCGCCGCCGCCGCGCAACGCCGGCGGCGCCGGCTTGCTCAATTCCGCCTGCGCGTCGAGCCGCAGGGGGTGGACGGTGGTGCGCAGGGGCTGGCGCAGCATCGCCATCGGCTCGACTTCGTCGCCCGGCTGAAAGGGGCGCGGCAGAATGACGGTGGCCTGGCGCAGATCGTACGAGCCGGCGTGGCGCAGGTTGATCATTTGCAGCAAGCTGTAGCCGGCCGAGTAGGACGGTTCGCGCCGCTTGCCCCTGGCCGGCGTGGAACGGAACACCGTGCCGCGCGCGACGCCCCAGGCACGCCACTGATCCGGGATGACGAAGGCATGCAGCATCGTGCCCGCCGCGCCACTGCTCACCCACCAGTCGTGATCGGTGGCCGTGTCGACATGCTGCGTGCCGCTCTCCGGAAACGCCAGCCCCTGCGGATTGGCCCCGTCCCAATACTGCAGGGGCAACACCTGCGGATTGAAATCGATGAAATTTTCGAAGCGGAAGTCGCGCAGCGTCTTCAACGCCATCCACGGCACGCCGAAGCGGGTCGGGGTGACGAAGGAGCTGCGGTAGTGCGAAGTGTAGACGGTACCGCTCGGCAGCTCGGGAAACAGCGGGCCGAGATCGACCGACAGCTGAACGCGGCGCACGGCGCGCACCGGGCCGTTCTCGACGCCGTCGACTGCGACGATCGAGTTGCGCTCGGTGAAGTCGAGGCTGAAGCTGGCCAGCAACAGCGAGAATGTCGGCCGGCCGTGCATGCGCGTGCGGCGCAGCAGGTTCTCGCCGGTGCCGCCGCCCTCGCGGGTGACGCGCATGGCGGTGAAGAAGTTGCGCGCCGGCGCGTAGTCGACCGCGTACAGCGCCGAGCTGGCGCGCTGCGCGACCGGGTCGTAAGCGACGTATGCCGTCGCGACCGGCGGCGGCGGCTCGGCCGGAAAGTGGAGCAGATACACCCACCCGACCCCGCCGGTCACCGGATCCGTCACCTCGATCTCGAGCACAGCATCGGACGTGCCCGGCACCAGGCCGGCATCGGCGCGCGCGCCCGTATCCAGGGCCATGAACACCAGCTCGTCGTTGTCGTCGATGGCGAACTCGCGCGGGCCGCCGATCACCAGCTCGCCCTTGCGGTCGCAGGCATCGAACTGAAACGGCACCGGCTGCAGCCCACCGCCCGCGACGCGATACAGGCGCAGGTGCGAGGTGCGGCGGTCCTGCACTGCCGCCAGCGCTCCGGTCGACACGACCACCGGATCATGGACGCGCGTCAAGGTCTTGTCCGCCGCAGCCAGCGCGCTGGCCGACAGCGCCAACGCGAGCAGGCCGACCGCAGCGAGGCCGACGCGCAGTCCGCCCTGTCCCCGCGCTGTCCGTCCCGGCATCGGCAGCCCCGCCTCTCTCACGAGCCGGCGCGCTCGGGGAGCAGATCGAGCAACTCAACCAGACCGGTCACACGCGGACAGTCGATCGGCGTCAAATAGCCCTGCAGCGTGTCGATCAGCACCGGATGCATGCCGGCGCGGCGAGCGCCTTGCACGTCGATGCCGAAGACGTCGCCGACGTAGACGGCTCGCGCCGGCGCCACCCCGAGATGATCGAGCGCGAGGGCGAAGATGGCCGGATCGGGTTTCTCCACGCCCACTACCTGCGAGTCGATCACGGTGGCGAAATGCGGCCGCAAGCCGGCCGCGGCCAGCGACGCCTCGACGCGCCCGTCCGAGTTCGACACCACCGCCAGCGCATAGCCGCGCGCGCCCAGGCGCTCGAGGACGGCCACCGTGTCCGGCTCGACCACGCGCCACAAGTTCATCGTCTCGTTGTGCTGGCGCAAGGCATTCAGAATCGACGTCTCGGCTGCGCCGCGAATGCCCAGTCCGCGCAGCATGACGGCGAAGTACGACGGCTCCTTGCCGGACTCATCCGGCCACAGCAGCTTCTCGAGGCTCGCGGGCGGCACCGCGTCAGGCGCCAGCTTGCGGTCGATCGCCGCCCTGGCCCCGTATTCGGCCACCCGGATGTCGAGCGGCGCCACGGCATGGCCGTGTTCCGCCAGCACGCCGGCGATGAACGGGTAGTCCAGATGCATCAGCGTGTTGCCCGCATCGAAGACCACGGCGCGGAGATCGAGATGTTTCACGCCTCAGGCGTACCACGGCGAATTTCGTCAACCAAGCCGTGATGCGGGGGCGCGTTCAGGCCCGAAGAGCCTCACGTCGCGACGCGCAGGCCGACGATGCGCAGGCGACGCCAGGGTCGACCACGCGCCAGCCATGCCCAGTCGATCATGATCAGGTCGATGAGTATCCAGCTGACGAACGAGATGTTCATGAACGTCGAGATGACGACATGCATGCCGGCGGCGCCGAGCAGCAAGCCGGTGCGGCAGGCTCCGCCCAGGAGGATGAGCGGTGACAAGAGCTCGATCGCGAGCGCGGCCGCGGCCGCCGCGGGGAAAGCTCGCGGATGGCGCGCCATCAGCTCACCCAACCATGACGTCTGCGCACCGAGCAGGTAGAACTCCAGACCGAAGCCGTCCTTCCACCGCCGCTCCTCGGGCACGTCGGCGGCACTGCCGATCTGCTGAATGCGGCTCGATTGGCTATGCCCGGTCATGTAGAAGGCCAGCGTTTCGCCATCCAACCACTCGACCCCGCCGTGACGTAGCTTCGCGACCCCCGCGCCCCAGTACCCGACGATCAATACGATCAGCACGAGCTGGACGCCCCAGCGCGGCACCGGCCGACCGACGACCGCCGCGGTGAAGCCGGTCGCGCGATCGCGCCGGCGCACCCATCGAATGACCCGATCGATCGAACAGGCGCTGACGCCGGGCGCAAGGACCAGGAGCGCGAGGATTTGCACAACGACCGCGGGCTCGTGGTCGAACGATCCCCACGCCGACTCCACGCCCTTGAGATAGACGTAGCCGACCGTGAACACGAGCAGCGCGGGTCGCGTGCACACGCCCGCCAATGCGGCCGCCCCGGCGAGCACCATCACGGTGTGGAAGAGCGGCAGAAGCTCGACTCCCATCGGAAACGGCAGCGGCGACCAGCGCAACCATACCCCCGGGACAAACAGCTCGCCGGGCCACGTGCTCCGGTACAAGAGCAGGCCGATCTCGTCCGGGAGCCGCCGCGCCAGCAAGTACCCGATGAGCGCGATGCGCAGGGCCGCGAGCGGCAGTGGGCTCACCGGCGCGAACCAGAACCGGTCGGCGGCGCGTTGGAGCTCCCGGATCACGGCGGCGACCTCCAGGTATGCGTGAAACGGCGCGCGGCGACGTCGTAGGTCCCCACGTCGTGGATCTGATCCACGGCGTTGTCCTGCCAGCGCAGGTGGCCGACCTGCAGCCGAATCGCCCGCAGGTGCTGCTCGGGATGCCTCGCCGCGTACTCGCGCGCATAGACCGCGAAAAATCTTCCCAGCCTGTCGCTGAACTGCTGCTCCGTGTCGTCCGGATAAATCCGAAAGTGCGACGGCGCGACCTCAACCGACCCGTACACGTACTTGAAGAAATAGCGCATCATCGCGTAGTCGATGCCGATCGAGTAGCTGGTGACCTCCCTCACCGTGACCGGGCCGCCCTCGTCGCCGAGCTCGGCCAGGAAGACAAATCGATATCGCGGCGTCGTCGCGCTCACGTAGTGCGCGTACATCGGCATGTTGCTGTAGGGCCAATCCTCGAACGGCGCCGCCACCGCCCACAGGTTCGGGACGAGGAACAACGCGATGACCCCGCTGACGATCAGCTTGTAGCGCGCGCCGATCGGGTCGGGGGTTTCAGCCCGCGCCTGGGCGTCCGATGGCGTGCTCATCAGCTGAAACCTTACCCGGCAGTTCTCGCCGACAAGAGGGCGCAACGCAGCAATCCCAATGCCACGTGAACGATCAGGCCGGCGCCCAGCTGAACACAACTCCAAGATTTGCTGAACACGCCGGCGTACGGTGTGGAACTACACCGCGTCGAGATTGTACCGCGCCGAAGCGCTGTGGGGCGTTCTGCTCTGGTGGTTTTGCTCGGGAAATGCTGTGAGCATGGTCACATGCATGCATTGGTAACGGGAGCCACGGGCCTGGTTGGAAACGCGCTGGCCAAACGACTCTGCGCCGATGGACATACGGTGCGCGCGCTGGTGCGCGATCCGTCGAAGGCGGCCGCGATCCTGCCAGCCGCCGTCACGCTGTCGCGCGGCGACATCACCGCGCCATCAACGTTGCGCGCGGCCATCGAGGGCGTCGAGCTCGTCTTCCATGCCGCCGGCATGCCGGAACAATGGCAGCGCAACGACTCCATCTTCGACCAGGTCAACCGCGCCGGGACCGCCAACGTGCTCGCCGCGGCGCGCGCAGCCGGTGTGCGGCGTGTCGTGTACACGTCCACGATGGACGTCTTCGCCGCGCCGCCGGGCGGCACCCTGGTGGAGACGAACGTCGACCCCCACCCCAAGCACACGGCGTACGAGCGTTCCAAACAAGCGGCCGAGCGCGAGGCGGACGCGGCCCGGCAGCATGGGCTGCCAGTCGTCTTCCTCAACCCCAGCGCCGTGTACGGCCCCAGCCCGGTGCTCGGAACGCTCAACGCGCTGATCCGCAAGCTGCTCGACGGCGCCGTCCCGATGCTGCCGCCGGGCGGGATGCCCGTGGCGTTCATCGACGGCATCGTCGACGCGCACATCGCGGCCGCGGAGCGCGGCGTCGACGGCGAGCGGTATCTGCTCAGCGACGGGTTCATGTCGATGCAGGAGATCGCGCGCGAAACGGCTCGCATTGCCGGGCTCGCCAAGATTCCGGGCAACGCGCCCCTGTGGCTCTTGCGCGCGCTCGCCGCGGTCTCGACGCCATTGGCACGCCTGTTTCGCTTCACGCCGCTGGTGTCTCCGGGTGAGCTGACGTTCCTGCAGTGGCAGCCGCGCGTCGACGCGTCGAAAGCGCAGCGCGAGCTCGGCTTCGTGCCCACACCAGTCAGCGACGGCTTCGCGCGGACGATCGCGTTCCTGCGCGCGGCTTGAGTCTCGGCCCAGGGCTCCTTTGCCCAGCAATTGATGCGGTCCTTCTGGTTCCTCTCCCCCCGGGAGAGGAACTTCTTTCGCGAATTGCCGGGCAAAGCCGCTCAGGGCGGCTTTGCCCGACAAGTCGGCTCATTTCGCCATTTCTCGGGCAAGCTCGATTTCTGCCCGAAAAGTTGGGGCAATTCCAAGCTCGTGCATCGCGAAGATAATTTGCCGGATGTTGTGGCAAATCACCTTCAACAGAACCTCATTGACCTGCGCCGTCTTGTTCTTGCTGCGGACGAAGTCACCGAACACGCGCTTGATCGCGCTGAAGGTTGACTCGACGTTGCTGCGCTTGTGGTACGCCTTCATGAACGCACCCCGGTTGAACGAGTAGAGGTGGAAAAGCTTGTCCCACGTCTCGCTGTTGCTGCTCGCAATCGCATTGTCGCGGAACATGATGAGCGGCGTGATGTCCTTCTCCCCGGCGAAGTCCATGTTCGCGTAGCTCGAATACGCCTTGTCGCCCATCACGCGCCGAACGTCGAAGTTCTCAGCCGTGGCGCTCAGCAGCGGACGGAAGCGCGGAGCATCGCCGCTGTTTGCTTCGCCGACTTCCACGGCGCAGACCACGTTGGTCCGTACGCCGGTCATGGCGTGGAGCTTCAGCCAGTCGTGCTGCAAGCGCTGCTGCTTCTCGCCGTACTTGGCGCCCTTCCACTGTCCGACCAGCTGCGTTGAACTGAAGCCCGTGGAGTCGATCGCGAAGTCCGTCTCAATCGCCTTCAGCGGCAACGCGGAGAGCTGCACCATCTGGTACAGCGCGGGCGTGATCGATTCGTTGTTGAAGTAGTCGATGACGGAGTTGTAGTGCGGCGCCTTCTTGATGAGACCCGCCGCTTGGGCATCGCGCACGTCACCGTCGAAGCGGCGCGCGGAGTTGCCGCGATATACCTTGAGGCCGGCAGCGAACACCATGTCGGCGACGGAATGCCGGGGGCGCCCGCGTCCCTGCTTCGGCTGGACGATGCCGGCGCAAAGATCGCGGAAGAGCTGCATGAAAAGCTCCTTCTCGGCCGTCTGCGCTTCGTTGTACGCGCTCCATGACTGCTGCGCGTAGGTGACGCGGAACCCCGCCTTCAACTCCTCCCCTCCGTCCGCGTTCAGCTCACGCTGAATCACGAGCTGCACCGCGATCTGATGCTTGCAGGCCCGCCCCGTCGTCGCGTGGTCGGGGCATGTGCAGAAGCCGCCTTCGTCGTTCAGCACGACGGCATACTTGGCCGCCTGACTCTGCGAGGGCACCAGCCAAGAAGCGCCCTTCTTGACCAAGCGGCATGTGGCCGCGATGGTGACGCCCTTCTGGTGCCGCTCGGGATCAATGACTGCCGTGACTGCTGTTTCCATGGTGCTGATTGTACGTACAAACGACGCCCAAGTCAAGCCTTGATTTGGGATTATTTTGTGTGTACAAATAGCCCCATGAAGAAAAAGCAGGCTAAGGTGGTCAGAAAAGACGACCGGTTGGCAATCCGGCTCTCGCCCGAACAGAAGGCGATGGTTGAACGCAAAGCCCGAAGTCGGGGGCTCAGCTCCTCTTCCTTTCTGCTGAGCCTTGCGATAGCAGCGCCCGAGACGGCGCAGGGTTAGGCGTTTGTCATTCTGGGGGCTATCGACGTAGAAGGGTGCCGTCATATTCGCACCGCCGTAACCGGCTAGTTTCAACATTTGTAGGTGGGGGTTACCGATGGCGTCCGAGATTGGTGCCGCGCTCACTTCGCTGGCAGCGGTTAGCGATATGGCGAAGGCGCTGGTGGGTATCCACGATGCTGGCGTGATCCGATCCAAGGTCATCGAACTGCAAGGAGAGATCATCTCCGCCCAGTCGAGCGCACTGGCGGCCCAGGCGGCGCAATCGGCGTTGTTGGATCGCATACGTTGCCTTGAACAGGAAGTGGCTGACCTTAAAGAATGGAACGCTGAGAAGCAGAAGTATCAGCTCACCGAAGTTGGACCGGGAGTGCTCGCTTTTACGCTGAAGCCAGATAGCGGCAGCACCGAACCAGCCCATTCCCTTTGTTCCAACTGCTACCACGACGGGCACAAGGCGATCCTTCAAGCTGACAAGCGCTCCAGCGCGGACATTCTCCGGTGTCTCCGCTGCAACGCGGAGATTGTCGTCTGCCGTTACCTGCCGAGGCCGTTCGCGGATGTGAGGGGCGTCTGAACTGAGCCACCACCGCAGCCTCCCCGCCCGTATTTGTCGCACTAGACGCGACATAGGCGCAGGATGACCCAAGCGAGAACCGCCACGGCGCACGTCGTAGCCGCCCAGCGTCTTCCATGTTGAAGCTGTCCGATTGCATCCAGATCGCGCAAGAGCGCCTTGGCGTCAGAGCGCATCGTGTCTGAATCATCCCTCCATGTTGCCCTGTTTGTCTGTGTCGCTGCCGTTGTGGTCGGTGTGGTCCTAGAAGGATACGAGCACTGGGAAGATTTGAAGAAAAAGGGATGGCGCCCGATAGTTCCGAAAATCGGATTCGGCATCTTAGTGCTTGGGTTAGCGGGGGAACTGGTGCTCCAGCCGTTCATAGACGCTGCCGAAGAGAAGTTTCGAAGTGACGCAAGGGAGCGAATCGCAAGGTTGAACAAGGGTGCAGCCAAAGCGTTCCAAGCGGCAGCCGAGGCGCTCTCCTCCGCCGAGCAAGAACGGACGGAGCGTCTCAAGGGCGAGCGGGCGCTTGCGAACCGAGGGTTGTCACAAGAACAGTCGCGCTTCCTCGCATCAAAACTAGAGCCACTTCCGTGCTTTACCGTCGGTATGGTCATGCAGGTGGACACGCTCGAAGCTAAGCGGTTTGCCGAGAGCATTGCTTCGGTTTTCATGAAGGTGGGATGGAAGGTTACCTGGGCAACGCGCGCCGAGCCCGCGACTGCCCCTCCAGCTGGGTTTGGCGTGGGCATCGAGGTAGAGGGCAGTAATGTCTCCCTGTCTAAGGGGGGCAGTCGATACGTGCTCGAAACGATGCTGATCGACGCATTTCGTGAGTTCGGCGTTTCCTTGAACCTCCTCATTCGATTGCATTGGCCCGGCGCCAAGGTGCCGGAATTTCCTCCGGGATTTTTCACCGGGAAGAACCAAGCGGAGGCTATTGCGTCCGCCGTAAAGATCCACGTGGGCGCCCATCCACGTGGATACTGATTCGACCGGAAGCCGCACCCCGCGATTACCACCAGCGCAAGCACCGCTCCGATTTTTCGGGCAGAATGCCGACTTTTCGTGTGAAACCGATTTCTCGGGCAAAGCCGCTCAGGGCGGCGCGCGGTTCGTTACAGCGTGCGGCGGAAGAGCACCGTGGCAGCGGCCATCGACACGACGGTGAAGCCGATCAGGATGAAGATGTCGGGCGCGATCGCGGCCAGCCCGGTGTTCTTCAACACCAGCTCCTTAAAGCCGTGCACGGCGTAGGTG
>CAYVUV010000185.1:0-3867 GCA_964455095.1 uncultured Binatia bacterium (SeqCode) | reverse complement strand
GCAATGTTCTACGCCTCCGCTATCGGCGACCTGAACTCGCTGCTGACGGTGGACTGCCAGTAAGCAGTTCTGACCGGTAGGTAAATCGAGCGCAGGCTCGGAAGAGAGGCCCCTGGGCGCTAGCCCAGGGGCCTTTTTTTTTCGCCCACACATAAACAATCAAGCTTGACTGTTTCTTTATAATCCCATATGCCTCTCCAATGACGCCGGTAATTGCGGCCCACCGACCGCCGCGCACGCAGGCGCAGCGCAGCGCCACGACGCAGGGGCTGTTGCTCGACGCGGCGCTCGATTGCCTGGCCGAGCTCGGCTACGCGGGGACCACCACCACCGTCGTCGCCGAGCGCGCCGGCGTGTCGCGCGGCGCGCAGCTGCACCACTTCCCGACCCGCGCCGCGCTGGTCGCCGCGGCCGTCGAGCACCTGTACGCGCGCCTGACCGAGGACTACCGGGCCGGCTTCGCCCGCCTGCGCCCCGGCCCCCACCACCTGCGCGCGGCACTTGAGCTGCTGTGGGCGATGTTCACCGTGCCGCGCTACGCCGCCGTCCTCGAGCTCTTCACCGCCGCGCGCACCGACCGCGAGCTACAAGCGCAGCTGCGGCCGATCGCCGCGCGCCACCAGGCCAACGTCGTCCGCCTCGCCCGCGCTTACTTCGCCGAGGCGACGCGCGATCCGCGGCGCCTCGACGCCACGTTGCAGCTCGTCCTCGACGCCATGCAGGGCATGGCCGCCTCGCGCGCCGTCGACGGCGGGACCGACGAAGCCGAGCGTTTGAGATACCTGCACGACATCGCCGCACAGGCCCTCGCCGGCGGGCCGCGATAGGAGACGGCATGGACCTCGATCTCACCATCTACGCCATCCCGGCCTTCGCCATCCTGATGCTCGCCGAGGGCGTCGCGGTCGCGCGCCAACACCTGCGCGGCTACGAGCGGCGCGACACGGCCGCCAGCCTGGCGATGGGTGTGGGCAACGTGCTCATCGACCTGGTGATGAAGGGCGTCCACTACGCCCTGCTCGCCGCCGTCGCCACGCTGGCGCCGGTAAAAATAGCGCCCTCCGCCTGGAGCTGGTTCGCGCTGCTGATCGTCGCCGATCTGGTCTATTACTGGTTCCACCGCCTGCACCACGAAGTGCGCGTGCTCTGGGCGGCGCACGTCAACCACCACTCGAGCCAGCGCTACAACCTCTCCACCGCGCTGCGACAGTCGTGGACCACGCCGTTCACCATCATGCTGTTCTGGTGGCCGCTGGCCCTGGTCGGCTTCTCGCCGGCGATGATCCTCGCCGCCATCGCCATCAACACGCTCTACCAATTCTGGATCCACACCGAGACCATCGCCACCATCGGCCCGCTCGAGCGCCTCCTCAACACGCCATCACACCACCGGGTTCACCACGGCGCCAACGTCGAGTACCTCGACCGCAACCACGCCGGCATGTTCATCGTCTGGGATCACCTCTTCGGCACCTTCGAGCCCGAGCGCGCGCCGGTGCGCTACGGCCTGACCCGCAACATCGAGACCTTCAACCCTTTGCAGATCGCCGCGCACGAATGGACCGCCATCGCCCGCGACCTGCGCCGCGCCCGCACCTGGCGCGAGCGCCTCGGCTACGTCTTCGCTCCCCCCGGCTGGAGCCCGGACGGCTCGACGCTCACCGCGCGCCAACTGCGCGCCGCCGCGCACCACCCCTCGTCACATCCGCAGCCCGCGCACGAAGCGGCGTGATCGAGCGCCGCACGCTGCGCCGGAAGGGCCCTCGACCCCACCGAGGATCGAACACAGCGTTGACCGCCTCGCTGAGCGCGGTTTATAGTTGCCGCCTGAGTCTCAACCGGTCATGGCTCGGTGGAAAGCCTGCCGGGTTTTACACGGAATTCGATCGCCGCAGATCCACAGCTCGTACACACCACCCGCCTCGGAGCCTTCGTGAGCAACGGTGCACCACCCATCTGTCCGGCCTGTGGAGCCCAGGCCGGACATGCCATCGCGGCGGCTCCCCTCGACTACGAGTACGGGGTTACGCCCGGTCGGCCGCTCGGGTTTCTGGTCTGCCAAGCCTGCGGCACCGAGTGGCTTTCGCCCCGCCCCGACGTCGCCGAGCTGTTGACCTTTTATCCGCCCGGCTACCACGCCTATAACGAGGACCACGGCGCGATCGCCCGCCGGCTCGTCGCCGTACGCGGCCGGCTGCGTGCCCGGCAGTATCGCGCCTTGCTGCCGCCGGCTGGAGGCTCGCTGTTCGATGTCGGAGCCGGTGACTGTCGGCACTTCGCCGAGTTGGCGCGCTACCCCGGTTTTTCCTTCTCCGGCGTCGAGATCAACCCGGCCATGGCAGCCCAGGGGCGCGCCGCCGGCTACGACGTCGAGACCGGTACGCTCGAGGAGATCGACGTCACGCGCCACCTCGCGCGCCATCACGTCGTGTCGATGAACCACGTCCTCGAGCACGTCATCGACCCCGGCGAGGTGTTGCGCCGCGCCTGCGCGATCCTGACGCCCGGCGGCCGACTCATCGGACAGTTGCCGACGCTGTCGACCTGGGAGCATCGCGCCTTTCGGGGTACATGGGCGGGCTATCACTACCCGCGCCACCTGCAGCTGTTCTCGCGCGCCGGTCTGACGCGCCTGCTCGCCGACAGCGGCTTTGTCGACGTGCAGCTGCGCTCGACGCCGCACGCGCAGACGGCGCTGTCGGTGCAGAACTGGATCGTCAGCCGCGGCTGGCGACCGCGGCTGCGCTTCGGTCGCGCCCCGTTCTTTGGCCCGCTCTTGCTGCTGTCGCTGCCGATCGAGGTCGGCGCCTTCCTGCTCGACCGCTCGGGTGTGATCGACTTCAGCGCGCGGCGGCCCGACGCGCCTGCGGCGCGGGTGGCCGCGTGACGGCCGGTGTTGCCAGCGCGGTGCCCGCAGCCCGAGCCGACCAGGTTCGCCGCGCCGACCTGGTGACGCTGGCGGTGGTGACGCTGCACTACGCCATCGTCTTCGCGCCCCTCTACGTCGTCGCCGCGCTGGGGCCGGGTTGGACCACGGTGGTGTGCTGGTTGTGGTTCGGCATCCTCTCCCAGGGAGCGCTGCTCGTCTTGCACGAGGCCGCCCACAAGCTCCTGTTCGCCGATGTGCGGCGCAACGAGCTCATCGCTCACTGGGTCCTGGCGCCGCTCATTCTCGCCGACTTCGCGGCGTTTCGGCAGCGCCACTGGGACCACCATCGCCAGCTCGGGGAACCCGGCGATCCGAAATACACCTACCGCATCGACGTCAGCGGATGGCGCCTGCTCAGGCTGGTCGTCTCGTGCTTGACGATGGCGCAGGCCTTCCAGCGCGTGACCTACCAATCGGGAGAGCAGAGCGGCGCGACGGCAGAATCGACGCGCCAGGCGATCACCGCCGTGCTAATCGTCCAACCACTGCTCGGGCTCTCGCTGCTCGGCGTGTCGTGGCTCACGCATCGCGGTGATTGGTGGGGCACGCTCGTCTCCGCCGCGACGGCGTACGGGGCCGTCTACCTCTACGGCCTGGCCAGCCTGAGCGTGCTCATGCACGCGCTGCGGGGCATCGCCGAGCACCGGCCGTCGGATCCGGCGGAACCGCGCACGCACGAGGCCGCGCTGCGCAACTTCAGCGACGGCTTCGTGCTGAGCTGGGCGTTCGCCCCCTATGGGTTCGTGCAACACGCCACCCATCACCGCTTCCCGGCGATCCCGTATTACCGCTTGCCCGACGCCACCCGCGTGCGCTGTGCCGAGTCGCCCGAGCTCGCGCCCGTCGGCAGCCATGTCGCCGTCTTGCGCCGTCTGATCGCGCCTGGTCGCTGACGCCACGCCGCGCCGCGGCGGTTGACTTGGGCGGCACGATTCGCG
>CAYVUV010000184.1:0-19653 GCA_964455095.1 uncultured Binatia bacterium (SeqCode) | reverse complement strand
CCCAGGCCCCATGCGCTCGACGCATAGCAGTGGAGCGCACAGCGTCCTCTTGATCGCGCACTTCCTCTCGGCCTGCCAGGGCGAGTCACCCCCGACTGCACCGGCGACACCGACACCCGCCGGCGATGTCTCCGCGGCGCGCAACCTGGCCATGGGCACCGGCGAGGGCCGCAAGCCGGAGCCCTTCACCATCGAGCAGCGCCTGCTCGACGCCGTGCGGCGCAACGACCGCCCGACCATCGAACGGGCGCTGGCGCGCGGCGCCAGCATCCACTCCAAGGACGACATCGGCCGCAACCCCGCTTTCCTCGCCGTGTTCGACGCCGGCGATCTGGAGTTGTTGCGCTGGCTGCACGCGCGGGGCGCCGCGCTCGACGATCCCGACACCGGCGGCCGCACGGCACTCAGCTTCGCCGCCGCCAACGGCCAGCTCGACATCGTGCGCTACCTGATCGAGCAGGGCGCCGCGGTCGACCGCCGCGACATCCAGCAGCGCACGGCGCTGTTCCACGCCGCGCTCAACGACCGGCGCGAGGTCGCCAGCTTCCTGTTCGAGTCCAAAGCCGACGTGAACGTGCGCGATCAGTTCGGCGACACGCCGCTGATCGTGGCCTGTGCCAAGGGGTACGGCGACATGGCCGCGCTGCTGCTCGGGCGCGGGGCCGACCCGTCGATCAAGGATCAGGAGGGCCGCACCGCCGCCGAGCGCGCCGCCGCGGGGACCGTGCCGTGCCAGAAGGCCGCAGACCCAGCGTCGGAATGGTGAGCGTCGCGCTCGCCGCTGCCGGCGGTGGGCTCGCGTTTCTCGGTTTCGCCGGCTTTGGCATCTGGCCGCTCTCGCTGGTCTGTCTGGTTCCTCTCTGGTTAGCGCTCGACGACACCGTGCACCGGCGCGGGCTCCGCCCGGTGCTGCTCGGCTTCGCGTTCGGCCTCGTCGCCTACAGCGGCGGCTTTTCCTGGATGTGGCGCATCGTCGATGTCTTTCTCGGCGGCAACGTCCTGCTCGGCGCCGCCTTCTGGCTTGCCGATGCCGCCTGGTTTGCGCTCCGTTTCGCGCTCTATGGCGCGTTGTACGCCCGGCTGCGGCAGCGCGGCTGGCCGGTGCTGCTCGCCGGCGGCGCGCCGCTGTTGGTGATCGAGTGGCTCTATCCGTCGCTCTTTCCCGTCTATCTGGGTCATTCGCTCGTCTCTCGAACCTTGCTGATCCAGATATCCGATCTCGGCGGACCGCTGTTGCTCACGGCTTTCCTGGTGCTGATCAACGCCGCCGTCTGCGAGACCTGGCGGTGGATGCGCGGCACGCGCGGTCGCCCCGTCGCCATCTGGGCCGGCGCGGTGGCGGCGACCGCGGCCGCCTCGCTGTACGGATCGCTGCGCATGCAGCAGATCGAAGCCGCCATCGCCGCGGCGCCGGGGTTGGAGGTCGCCATCGTCCAGGGCAACCTCGGCGTCTTCGAAAAGGGGCAGCGCGCCGCGCTCGATCACCGCACCTACCTGCAGCAGACGCGCGAGCTGCTGAGCGCTGGTCCGGTCGATCTGGTGGTATGGCCGGAGACCGTCTACACGCGCGGCCTGCGCCGGCCGCTGCCCATTTCCGGGCGGTTGATTCGCGAGGAGGTCAGCGTCCCGCTGCTGTTCGGCGCGGCGTCGGTAGACGGCAGCAGCGGCCGCAACCGCAAGTACAACTCGGCGCTGCTGATCGGAGCCGACGGGGTGATTCGCGAGGCGTACGACAAGAACGTGCTGATTCCGTTCACCGAGTACGTGCCGTTCGCCGACACCATCGCCGGGCTCTCGGACCGCTTCGCCGGCGTCTCCGCGTTCAGCGCCGGGACCCGCACGCCGGCCCTGGCACTCGGGGACTGGCGCATCTCGACGCCGATCTGCCACGAGGTGGTGCAGGCGTCGTATGTGCGCCGGATGGTTCTCACGGCCCACCCGCATCTCATCGCCACCCTGGCCAACGACTCCTGGTTCGGCGATTCGCAAGAGCCGTGGCTGCACCTCGCGCTGGCCAGGTTCCGCGCCGTCGAACACCGCCGCTACCTGGTGCGCGCTACCAACTCCGGGATCAGCGCCATCATCGACCCGCTCGGCCGCGACATCGCGCACAGCGGCCTGTTGGTGCGCGAGAACCTGCGCGGCCGCGTGCACCTGCTCGACCGCGACACCGTGTACACGCGCTGGGGCGACTGGCCTGGCTGGCTCGCTTTGCTCGCGACGGGCCTCGCGCTCATCGCACGGAGACGCGGCGGCGACGGGGGTGGTTGACAGGAACACCGGGGCGCATTATCTGTGCATCAATGCGCACGAATGCCCTCACGAACGCCAGGCCCGCTGAAGCCAAGACCCGGCACCGCGCCGCACAGGAGCTCGATGGCATCCTGGAGTCGAAGGTCTTCCGGGCGCTGTGCGAGCCGGTGCGCATCGAGATCCTCAAGTTCCTGACGGTGCGCGGGCGATCGGACATCGGCACGATCGCCGCGCAGGTGCCGCAGGACCGCTCGGTCGTGTCGCGGCATCTCGCGCAGCTCTACGACGCGGGGATCATTCGGCGCGAGAAAGTCGGCCGCAACGTCTTCTTCGAGCTGGACGGGCCGGCCGTGGTCGCGCAGCTCGAGGACGTGCTCGGGCGGTTTCGCACCCTGGTCCCACTCTGCTGTCCGGGAAAATAGGCGCCCGCAGCGGCCGGCATTTCGCTCGCGCCGCGACCGGGCGATGAAAGGATGGAGCGATGGCCACCAACGTGGAGAGCGAGAACGACCGCATCAGAGAGATGGTGCGCGACGGCTATGCCGGCATCGCGCGCAACGCCGACTCGTGCTGCGGCGCCACGGCGACGAACGCGACCGCGATCGCCCAGCGCATCGGCTACACGGAAGCGGAGGTGCAGGCGGTTCCGGACGGAGCCAATCTCGGCCTGGGCTGTGGCAACCCGCTCGCCCTGGCGCGCGTGCAGCCCGGCGAGACCGTGCTGGATCTCGGCTCGGGAGCCGGCTTTGACGCCCTGCTCGCCGCCCAGGCGGTGGGTCCGACAGGACGCGTGATCGGCGTCGACATGACGCCGGAAATGCTGGCGCGCGCCGAGCAGAACGCGCAGCGAGTCGGTGCGCAGAACGTCGAGTTTCGCCGCGGCTACATCGAGGCGCTGCCGGTCGAGGACGGCCAGGTCGATGTCATCATCTCGAACTGCGTGATCAACCTCTCGCCGGAGAAGCCGAAGGTGTTTCGAGAGGCGTTCCGCGTCCTGCGACCGCACGGGCGACTGGCCATCTCCGACCTCGTGCTCAAGACCCCGTTGCCGGCTGGCCTGCTGCGCAGCGCCGAGGCGTACGTCGGCTGCATCGCGGGCGCGATGGTGCGCGCCGACTACCTCGCGGCAATCAAGGCGGCGGGCTTCGCGACGGTCGACGTCGTCGCGGAAAGCGGCTTTGGCGGCATCGTCGATCTGCAGAGCCCGGACATCCAGGCGGCGCTGGCCAAAGACGGGCTCACGATGCAGGACGCCGAGCGTTTGGTGGAGAACGTGGTGAGCTTGAAGCTCGTCGCACGGAAGTAGCGAGGCTTCGAAAACCGCCTGGCTCGGCACCTGACGTCTCGGACCCCGAGGGGGTCACGAGACGCCGCGGTAGCGCCGCTGCGGTTTCCCCTGCTGCTACTTCCGTTTCTGACGGCGAAGTGATTGCGTCGTCTCCGTGATGGTCCATGAGGCCGACGAGGGCGCCGCACCGGCCGCGGCGCTGCAGGAGGCGCGCGAGCCGCTCGGGTGGAACGGGGTCGCAGCGATCGCCATCCTGCTCGTCGCTGCCGTGTCCGTGCGCGATCGCGTGTCGGACCTGAGCCCCGTGCATTTCGTGCTGCGGGCGACGTGGTGGCTGATCTACGCGCTGGCGGCGGCGCGGCTGGTGCGGCAATCCGGCACCGAATGGCTGCGCTGGACCGTCCGCTATGAGCCGGCATTGTGTGTTCTGCTGGGGCTCGCGCTGGCCTCCTGCTTCTGGTCCCTCGACCCGTCGTACTCCTTCCGCAAAGCCGCATCGCTGCTCGGCACCACCATGGTCGGCGTGTTCATCGGCTACACCTGCCCGCCGCCGCGGCTCATGCGCGTGCTGCTGTGGACCTTCCTCCTGCTGATTCTCTCCGGCATTCTCGCCGAGCTGGTGCTCCCCGCGCTGCCGATGCTCCCGGGCCAGTCGATCGGTTGGCGTGGCATCATGGGCCACAAGAACACCTTCGGCGCCGTCGCGGTTTGGGCGACGATCCTCTTTCTCGTCCTCGGGCTGAGGCGGGGGCTGCGTCCGATCTGGGCAATCACCTTGTGTACCGCGTCGGTTTTCGCCCTGTTGCAAACGCGTTCCCGCACCTCGCTGGCCACACTGCTGCTGAGCCTGGCCGCGCTGGTGTATCTCGAGACGCGGCGCCCATCCCCGGCTCGGTTGCGCCGGCTGGCGCTCGGTCTGGTGCTGTTCGTAGCCGTCGTGCCCTTCCTCCTGGCGCCGCTGGCCACCCCGGTAGGCGATGCCGACCCGCTGAACGGCCGCCTGAGGCTATGGGGCGGCGCGCGGATCATTGCGCAGGCGAGGCCGGCTACCGGTTACGGATACGCGGCGGTCTGGGGGCGGTCGGTCGACACCTTGTTGCCGCACATCGCCATCACGCGGCATCGCTCGGCAGCCAACGCACACAACGGCATCGCCAACGTGGTCACCGAGCTCGGCATTCCGGCCGGCATCCTCGCCTGTGCCTATCTGTTCGGGGCGCTCTCCAACGCCGCGCGGCTGTGGCAGCGCCGGCCATCCGCGTTCTCTTTCTTCGCGCTCGTATTTCTGATCGCCTTTGTCGTCATGAACTTCGCCGAGGCGCACCTGCTGGTGATCCACTGGTTCTTCTGGATCCTGTGCGTCGCTCTCTGCGTCACCGTCAGGCGCTCGCTGCACGCTGACGCGACCGCTGCCGCGCGCCCGGTCGCAGAGCCGCGATGATGCGCAAGCTCAGCTATGCCCTGGTCACCCCGGCCCGCAACGAGGAGGCGCTGATCGAGCACACGCTGCGCTCGGTCATCGCCCAGACGGTGCTGCCAATGCGCTGGGTCATCGTCAGCGACGGCTCGACCGACGCTACCGATGCGATCGTGCAACGGTACGCGCAGCAGCATCCCTGGATCGAGTTGCTGCGCCTCGAAGTGGCCCCGGGCAGAAATTTCGCGCGCAAAGCCCGGGCATTCAACCTCGGCCGCGACCGATTGCGCGACGTGCCCTACGACCTCATCGGCAATCTCGATGCCGACCTGAGCTTCGACGCGGAGCTCTTCGCCTTCCTCCTCGACCGCTTTGCCGAGATGCCCGATCTGGGAGTCGCCGGCTCGCTCGTCCTCGAAGGGACGGCGCACTACGACTACCGCTTCACCAACATCGAGCATGTCAGCGGCAGCTGCCAACTGTTTCGCAGGGCATGCCTGCAAGAGGTCGGCGCCTATACCCCGATCGAGCGCGGCGGGATCGACTGGATGGCGGTGACGACCGCCCGGATGAAAGGGTGGAAGACGCGGGCGTTCCCCGAGAAAGCGACCGTGCATCACCGCCCGCTGGGGGCAAAGGAGCGGCGCGTCTGGGAGCGCTGGCTCCAGCGCGGCGCGCAGGACTACGCGCTGGGAAACCACCCGCTGTGGGAGATTGCCCGCAGCGTCTACCAGGCGCGATCGCGGCCGTACGGGATCAGCGGGCTCCTGCTGCTCGCGGGCTACACGGATCGGTTCGTTCGAGGCGAGCCGCGTTCGGTGTCGCCCGAGTTGGTCGAGTTCAATCGCGCCGAGCAGATGCTGAGATTGAAGCGCGCGGCCGCGCGCCTCGTGTCGCCGGGGAGGCGGCAGGACAGTGCGCAGCGTTCGGTCGAGTTGTCGCTGAGCGAGAGTGTCGCGCGGCTCGAGCGCTGGGTGGAGCTGCACGATTACAAAGGTTACGAACCCTTCGATGGATTGTCGTCGATGGCGCGCCCGCTGACCTTCGGCAACCAGTTTCTCGAGCAGATCCTGATGCAGATCGGCCGCCAGAGCCCGATCAATCTCCGGCCACTGCTCGGGATCAAACCGCTCGATTCGACCAAGGGCCGCGGCTACATGGCGTGGGGATACCTCGCCATGTGGCAACGCACCGGCGCCGAGGAGCATCGGCTGAAAGCCGTCGCCTGTTTGGAGTGGCTGATACGCAACACCTCTCCGCTGTACCCGGATTGCAGCTGGGGCAACCACTTCGACTACGCCAGCCGGGCGGGGCGATACGGCAAGGACGAGTCGATCATCGTGTGGACGGCGCTCATCGGCCAGGCGTTCCTGGATGGCTACGAGCTCCTCGGCGAGGCGCGCTACCTCGACGTCGCCCAGAGCATCTGCCGCTGGATTCTGCAGCTGCCGCGCGAGCAGACGCCGACCGGAACATGCTTGAGCTATCTGGCCAGCCGGCAGATCTCCATCCACAACTCCAACCTGCTCGGTGCCGCGATGCTCGCGCGCACCGCCAAGCATACGCACGACACCGAGCTCCTCGACGTCGCGCGCGCCGCCATGGCGTACAGCTGTGCGCGCCAGCTGCCGGACGGTGCCTGGTACTACGGCGAGGACCCGACCTATCGCTGGATCGACAGTTTTCACACCGGGTACAACCTCGACAGCATCCAGTGCGTCATCGACAGCACCGGCGACCAGACGTTCGGGCCGCAACTGGAAGCTGGCTTCCGCTACTTCCGCAACACGTTCTTCGAAGCGGACGGGCGGCCGAAGTACTATCACGACCGGACCTATCCGATCGACATTCAGTGCGCCGCGCAAGCGATCGAGACGCTGGCGAAGTTCTCCGACCGCGACCCCGACGCGCTGCCGGCGGCAGTGCGGGTAGCGCGCTGGACCATCCGCCATATGCAGGATGCGAGCGGCTACTTCTATTACCGCCGCTACCCGTCGATGGTCGCCAGGATCCCCATGCTCCACTGGGGTCAGGCGACGATGTACCGCGCCCTGGCGCTGCTGCGCTTGCAGCTCGCCCGCGCCGAGAGCCGTGCGGCGGAATGACGCACATCACGGTCTGCGCCTGTACCTACAAGCGGCCGCGCTTGCTCGCGCGGCTGTTGACCGCGCTCGGCGCACAGGACACGGGCGGGCGATTCACCTACTCGGTCGTCGTGGCCGACAACGACTCTCTCGAGTCGGCCAGGGCGATCGCGGGGGACTTCGCTGCCACGGCACCGATGCCGATCCACTACTGCGTCGAACCGGAACAGAACATCGCGCTGGCGCGCAACAAGGCCGTCGAGCACGCCACCGGCGACTTCATCGCGTTCATCGACGATGACGAAGCGCCGCACGCGGACTGGCTCCTGCGGTTGCTCGAAGCGATCGAGCGCTACGCGGCGGACGGCGTTCTCGGACCGGTCGTGCCGCATTTCGAAGCGCCGCCACCAGCTTGGATCGTACGCGGGAAGTTCTTCGACCGGCCGTCGCCGCCCACCGGCACGTGGCTGCGGTGGGAGCAGACACGCACCGGCAACGTGCTGTTGCGCCGGACGATCTTCGTCGACCCGGCCCACCGCTTCCGGGCCGAGTGCGGCGGCGGGGGCGAGGACGTCGATTTCTTCCGCCGCATGATCGCCGGCGGCATGCGGTTCGTCTGGTGCGCGGAAGCCAGAGTCGACGAGTCCGTGCCCGCCGCGCGGTGCACCCGGACATACATGCTCACGCGCGCGCTGCGGCGCGGCGCGGCGCCCCACAATCAGGGGTGGCCGGTCGCGATCTCCCTGGTCGCGGTCCCCACCTATGCCCTCGCCCTCCCCTGGCTAATCCTGTTCGGCCAGCACGTGTTCATGCGATTTCTGATCAAGGAATGCGATCATCTCGGGCGACTCCTCGCGCTGCTTGCCCCGGCCCGTCTCCCAACCATGATCCACACCGACTGATCGCATCAGTGGGGCGAGATGAAGACGAGGTTGGCCACCATTGGAGTCGTCGTGGCGGCAACCGTGGTCGCCTTGCTGCTGGGCGAGGGGGGATCGCGGCTCGTGCTGGATCCGGTCGACTACCTGTCGCCGCGACTGGTGCGCGACGACATCCTCGGCATCACGCTGCCCGCCGGATCGGGCGGCCACGACGCGTGGGGGTTCAGAAACAGGCGCGTGCCCGACACAGCCGACGTCGTCGCGTTGGGCGACTCTCATACGTATGGCAACTGCGCGAAGATGGAGGAGGCCTGGCCCGGTGGGCTCGGGCGTCTCACCGGTCAGCGCGTGTACAATCTCAGCCTGGGCGGCTACGGGCCGAACCAGTACTCCCACTTGCTGCAGACCAGGGCGCTCCGCTTGAAGCCGCGCACGATCGTCTGCGGGCTCTACATGGGAGACGATTTCGACAACGCCTTTCGCATCACCTACGGCTTGCGGCACTGGGCATCGTTGCGGCGCGAGGAACTGGCAACGGTCGATCCGGACATCTGGGAGAAGGACACATCACCCCACCCCCGTTGGCATCGGCGATTCAGAAACTGGCTGTCGGGACACAGCATCCTCTACCGCCTGGTGTTCCATGGACTGTTGCAGTCCTTCAAGGGCCGGTATCAGGTCGAGAACGCGGCACGTCTCGACGAAGCGGCAACGTCACTCCTGCTGCCGGAGAGAAACATACGGGAAGCGTTTCTGCCCGCGGCGGTGTTGCGTGGACTGGACCAGCAGTCGGCAAGCGTCATCGAGGGCATGCGGCTCACGTTTCAACTGTTGCAAGACATGGGCGCCCGCTGTGCTCGCGATGACATCCGGTTTCTCGTCGCCGTGATCCCGACGAAGGAGACGGTCTATGCGCGTTTCCTCGAGCACAACGCCGAGGTGAAGCTGCATGACGTGCTCGACGCGGTCATCGCGAACGAGCGGATCGCGCGCCAGGCACTGTTCGCATCGCTCGAACAGCATCACATTGCGTACGTCGATCTGCTGCCCGCGCTGGAGAAGGCGAGTGAAGCCGAACGGATCTACACCTACAGCGCGGTCGATATGCATCCCAACAAGAACGGATATCGCGTCATCGCCGAGGCGATCGCGCAACACCTGACAGACGACCGGTCGACCCCCTAGCCGATCACTCGATCCGAGGGTTTCGCTTCTCCAGCTCGAACATCGTCCGGTCGAAGGACCGCACCAGCGACGCCCTCAGCTTCGGCGCCCGGCGCCACGCCTGTTTGGCAACGCGCCAACCGAAGGCCTTTTGGATCCAAGCGTATTTCCAAGACAATCGCGGCGCCTCCAGCCGACCGCCCAAAGCCTGCGCGAGCGCTTCGAATCGCTGCACGAGATCGAGCCGGTCCGGGTAGATGTAGATCACCCATCGCTGCAGGTACTTCAGGCACGCCCGGCGAACCCGCTCGCTGTCCTCGAGCGAACGCAGGTACGCGACGTGCAACTGCATCGACAGCAGTTGCGATTCCAGTCCGCTGCCGGAGCGAGCCAAGCTGCTCACGCTGCCGGGCCCGGTGCGGCGATAGAGTGCCCGCGCGCCCGGCACGAAACGGGTGCCATCGCTCGCCAGCAGGACGCGACAGAAGTACTCGCCGTCGTCGTCGATGGACAGGCGCTCGTCCCACGGCCCGGCCGCCTCGCCGAGGTCGCGGCTGACCAACCAGGTCGAGAGCGGCATGTAGAGGTTCTGGTCCAACTTCCGCACCAGCCATTCCAACGGCGACAGATCGCACCACAGCGCGCTCGGAGAGAACGTGGCCTTGCGGGATCGGTAGATGAAGGACCCCCATTCGCACGAAGCCAGGACCCGGTTGCCGGGACCGTCGCGCAGCGCGTCGAGCTGCAGTGTGAGCTTGTCCGCCGCCAGGAGGTCGTCGGCGTCCAACCATTGAATGTAGTCGCCCTGGCACAGCGAGAGGCCGGTGTTTCTCGCCGCCGCGGCACCGCGGTTCGTCTGGCCGACGACGGACACCTGCGGCGACGCGAAGCGCTGCGCGACCGCGCGCGTGCGATCGGTCGAACCGTCATCGACGACGATGATCTCCTTCCGGGCCCAGGTCTGCGCCAGCGCCGAGGCGATTGCGTCGGCGACCCAGCGCTCGGCGTTGAACGCCGGGATGACTATGGAGACCAGCGGTTCCATCACCTACGCGCCGAGCTCACGACCGAGTTCCACCTTTGAAAAAGGGGGATTGAGGGGGATTTCTCCGAATGATTCCATCTGAGATCCGGGATGGCGAGGCTCCTGCCCGAGCCGCACCTCAATCCACCGGAAGGCCCCGCGGGCCCGTCCGCCGAAGGCTTCGGGCCGCAGGCGGGAGCGTCGCCCCCCCAAGGGCAGGCGTTTTGATGAAGAGCCGATGCACCAGCGCGATGGTCAGCAACTTGTGGATCTCAACCGTGTAGTTGCGGCTCCCGTCGAGATGCCCGTTCACCACCGCTTCGACCTGCTTGCGTTCAAAGTAGGGCAGCGACAGCGTGGCCGGATCGAGGAGGACTTCGCGCACGTGTGGCGCCAGGGCGGCGCGGTACCACAGGCGGAAATGGGCGAACTTGTGCCGGCCGAGGAACAGGCGCTCGGGCCGCAGCGGCGCCAGCCGGCGATCGATGCGCGCCAGCCATTGTGGCATCCCGTAGTCGTACAGGTACTCGGCTTTGAACTCGAGCTCGCGCAGGGCTCGCAAAGCCACACTGGCCGCGCTGCGTTCTCCGACACCGCGGTCGGTCGGGATCTGCCGCAGCGCCGGGCTCGCGCCCGCGATCAAGTCGAGGCAGACGTCGCCGGCGCGCGCCGACTGCGGGGTGCGGAAGGCGGTGCGTACGAGATCGTTGTCGAGGTAGGGCGAGCGCAGCGCGAGCTGCGTCTCTTCCAGTGCGAGCAGGCCGGATTGATACCAGGGGGCCTGCGCGAACACGGCGAACGACAGCGGATGGCCGCGCAGCGACTCGGCATATGTTGCCTCGGCCTGACGGAGCGCGGGAGTCAGGTCGGCAGAGAAGAGCCCCGAGAGCGGACGGACGGGCTTGAAGGCCCGTACCCGACGTAGGACCTCGCTGCCGTAGTTGCCCGTCATGCGCACGGGCGCGATCTGCCGCGCCTGTTGATTGACGTAGAGGTCGGCGGCGCGGCTGACGTCCGCGCAGCCATCGGTCAGATACACCGTGCGTTCGGCCCAGGTCGGGAAGCGCGCCAGAAACTCCTCCCCGACCCCGATGACCTGATGCGACTGACCGCACGCGCGCGCGACTTGCCGCGCGAGGCGAACGTCCCACGAGTCGCGGAACATGCCACCGAACGTGTAGCAGGGCAGCGACTGTGCCGCGGGATTGAGTCGCGCCAGGATCATGCGCGTGTCGATTCCGCCAGTCAGCGAGAGCGCGATCGGTTCGCGACCCGCGAAGTAGCGCGGCAGGTTGCGCGCGAAGATGTCGGTGATCTGACGGCCGTAGTCCGCCGGCGCCAGCGGCGGTGGGGTCTCCCACTCCCGGCGATCGAAGTACGTGGCCTTGCGCGCGACTGCCCCGTCGCGCAGCACCCAATTGGCGCCGCCCGGCAGCGCGTACACCGCGTCGAACAGGGTGCGATTCTCCAGCACGCACCCCAACGAGACGAGCTCGCCCAGGCCGCGCGGGTCGATCCGGGCGAGCTCGGGACGCACGGCGAGGATCGCCTTGGCCTCGGCCGCGAAGTAGAAGCCGTCGCGCGACTCGTGGCAATAGACGCGGTGCATCCCGTAGCGGTCGTTGAACAGCGTCACCGTGCGCTGCGCCAGATCGGCGCGCAGCCCGTGGAAGCGCCCGTTCAATCCGGCCGGGAACGACGCGTCTTCTTCGGACCAGTGCACCAGATACGCGCAGCCGTCGGGATCGAATGCGTGCCCGCGTTCCCGCAACCGGCGCGCCGTCCCCGGTTCGGGGAATTCCTCTCCGCAGAACACCAGAACGACGTCGCCGCGCTCGCCGCGCAGCGGCATGGGAGTAGCGCACGAGCCCGCCCGCGCGCACCATCCGACGTACACGCCGAGCGACTCGTCGCTCCAGGTCCCGGTCTCGTAGAACGGCTCGTGGCGCAGGGCCTCGACCATGCGCTGCAGCTCGCGCTGGGCCCGCTCGCGCGGCATCCTGGTCGCCAGTCCGACGATTCCCGGCATGGCCCACAGGTGACGTGCCGCAGCGCCAGGCGTGCTCAGCCGCGCGCGAGTTGGAGGCGGCGCTCGTACCACCGGCTGCGAGCCCTGCGCAGCGGCGCGAGCAACGGTTCGGGGATGCGATGCGAGACGGGATGATGGAGCCGCAGGCGCAGGGCGGCGCGGCCGAGCGGCGTGAGCGGGACGTGGTAGCGCGGCAGCTCGATGCACTGGAAGCCGTTGTGCCGCTTGAAGTCACTCAGGCCGTCGCGGCGTTTGTTGCCGTACGTGAAGCTGGCGAACAGGAGGTGTGGGATGGCCCGGTCGGCACACGATCGAACGGCTTGTGCGATCAGCGCGTTGGTCGGCGCCTTGTCGCGCTGCTCGATCATCGACACGATCTGCATCAGACCGGCCTGGCGGCGCTCGCGATCGCACACCAGCTTGGCAAAACCGATCAGGCGCTGGTCGACAAAGGCGCCGAGGAAGATGCTGCGCTCGAGAAACGTCCCGTTCTCGCGGCGCACCGTCTCCAGCCCCTTGCCGTGGTGCCAGAACGGCTTGCCCTGGCGCACGGGCGACTCGTTGTAGACGGCGGAGATTCCCCGCACCAGGGCATCGTCGAAGGCCACCTCGCGGACGACGACGCCCCTCTTCTCAGCCACGCGGAGGTGATTGCGGGCCTTGCTGTCGATCTGCTCCGCCCACCAGTGGTCGAACGTCGAGACCGGCAGCGCGGCGACGTTGTCCCACTCCATCGGATACGCGTGCGTCGGCGTGGTGTCGGGCAGCTTCTGCATGAACGTGAACAAATCGACGCGCTGGCGGGACTCGCGCAGCGCCGCGAGCACGGCGGCCGGGTCGTCGGCGGAATCGAACTTGTCGTCCGCCAGCCGGGCGATGCGGAGCAACCGTCCATCGACCTGAATATCCAGCCCGCCGATCCGCATGCCTTGTTCGTCCCGCCCCAATCGCCGTGTACGACAGGATCATGTCAACACCACCGGAACGACTCAAGCTTTTCGTCCGATCTGCGCTGTGCGGGGGGTCCGCCCGCCGCCGCGGGATCGACGTGCATGAGCTCCCCGCACAGCCACTTCGAGGCGGCTCCGGCAGCCCGCTTCGTCGACCGCCACTCTGCCAACGCGGTCGTCCCACCCAAAAGACTGGCGTGCTCACCCCCGTGTCCGCCACGGTGCTGGCGAAAGACTTGCTCTTGAGGACTCCGGTATGCGCACCAGACTCGCCCTTTCGCTTTCCCTGCTCTGGCTTGGCTTCGCCGGCGCGCCGGTCGCGGCCGGAGAGGTCCACGTTCGCGGGTATACACGCGGCGATGGCACCTACGTCGCGCCACACGTCCGCAGCGCTCCGAACAACACCCGCGCCGACAACTTCGGCCGCGCCTCTGCTTACGACCGCGCCTACGGCGTCCCCGCCTCACGACGCGACTCTGACAACGGCGGGCACAGCAACAGGCTCGACCCCGACGACGACAACGACGGCGTCCCGGACGACGACGAGTAAAAAAGTGTTGCCGCGCGCGTGGACTCGCGGTCTCGTCTCCGGCGTCACCCGTGACCTCCTCGACGGCTCCGGGTTGTCACTCGAGTCGCGGGCGAGGACGAGCTCAAGGGCCTGAGCGGCGCCCGCCCGATCTTCGCGCCGCGGTGATAGGTCGTGCCCGCGGGCGTTCGATGGCGGTCGTCCATCAACTCAGCGCGGTTTGAGCACTTTCAAGCGCGGAAAGTAACGGCGCAGGTAGCCGCGATCGATGGCCGCAATCCGATCGGCCTGAGTTTGAGCATGGGCGCCGATGAGAAAGTCGGGAGCGAGATGCTCTCGCGGACCGCCCAGGCGGCGGTACTGCTTGAAAATACGCCCGGCAAGGCGGGCCGATTCGAGCGACGTCGGACTGAACGCGATGCCGAGTCCGACCAGCGTTCGATCGAACTTCTCTTCGTTCAGCAGCAACGCAAAGAGCTCGGCAACGACAACGTCGCAGACGACCAGGTCGCCGTCGCTCTGCGCTTGGCCCAGAAGATCCGTCCACCCCAGCGCATTCGGCTCCGCCTTGGTGATGGCGATGAGCACCGAGGTATCGACGGCGGTGATCATCGCCGCCGTTTGTTCGGTGGCAGGTCCGTCGGGCCGCGCAACTCGTCCATCCACTGCCGGACGCTCTTGCCGGCGAGCTCGTCCTTGGCGATTCCGATGACACCGCGCATGCGAGCGACATCCGCGCGCTTCGTCGCCTTGAGGTGATCGGCCTCCTCGTCGAACTCGAGCACCGTGCCCTGGCGCAGCTCGAGCTTGCGGCGGATCGCCAACGGGATGGTGATCTGTCCCTTGCTCGTCACAGTCGCCTTCATGGGCAGAGGGTAAGGCGTGCTGTAAGGACAGTCAACTCGCGGAGGTTGAACGATCGGACACGAAGCGGACGTGCGAATTTTGTTGGTCCGCTGCCCGCCCGCGCGGCCCGTACCAAGCTAAACAACGGCGCGTCCCCTTGGCCCACACGTTGGGCTGCCGCCGCTACGACGAGCCGAGAGAGCGTTACGGCACGTGCGAACACTTGAGCTTCACGGTATCTCCGTCGCCGGATGCGCTGCACGCAAGCGGCGCCACGAACGTCACGGCGCCGAAGTCGCAGCGCAGCTCCAGGTCGGATCCATCGAGGGGGCGGAAGTCGAGATTGATCCCGGAGAGCTTGAGCGTGACGCCCTTCGGCGAGCGCTTCACCTTTGCCGCGGTGATCCCGGACACGAGGGTGCCGGCGTCGTCTTTGAATTGGAATACCTTGTCCGCCTTGGCGACCGTCCATTGCGCGCCGGCGATGACTCGCTGGAAGACGGGTTGCCCGTTCTGCAGCAGGACCAACCGCAGCCCGGTCACCGACGGATCAATGGCGCTCGGGACCGGTGGCAGCTTGGCGACGATGCTACGCAGGCGGTCGTGCCCAAGCGAAGCTAAGGTCTTTTCCGCCTTCAGGCGCGCCTTGTTGAATGCATTGACACCGACGCCGACCGCGAAGCGCGAGAACGAGCTGACCGTGCCGCAGAGCACGTTCGCGTCGGTATCGAGCGACGCGGTTCGATCGACGAACGTGCCGCTCTCCTCGTGCAGGAATCGGAGGAGGGGCTCCTCACCCGGTGCCAGGGCACTTTCATCGTACGTGACGCAGAGTGTGATCGGCCCTGAGACCGAGGCGGTGGTGTCGATGTGCAGCAGCACCCCGGAGCCGGCAAAGCGGAAATTGGCATTGAGGACTTCGCCCGGCGGGGCTTCGAGTACCTGGACAGCGGTGGTACCGGCGCTGACGGCGAGATCGAACGTGACGCTCAGCGCGCTGATCGGGTTCGGCGCCAGCTCGTTTCCGCTGCTCAGATCGAGATCCACCGTCACCTGGGCGCCGGGGGCCGTCGGGGCTTCCAGCGGCGCGTCGCACGCGTCGCCGATTGCGTTGTCGTCGCGATCGCTTTGGCTTGGATTGAAGTCGGCGGGGCAGTTGTCGCATGCATCGGCGACGCCGTCGCCGTCGGCATCCGTCTCGACAGCGCAGGTGGCCGAACACCCGTCGCACTCGGCGGCGTTGCCGTCGTCGCAGGTCTCGACGCCTTCTTGAATGGCGTTGCCACAGCGCGGCAGCTGGCAATTGCGCGCGCATCCGTCGCCGTCGATCTGGTTGCCGTCGTCGCATTCCTCGCCGGGATCGACGACGTTGTTCGGACAACTCGGCAGCGTGCAGCTGGCACTGCAGCCATCGCCGTCGGCCAGATTGCCATCGTCGCACTGCTCGCTCGGGTCGAGCGCGGCGTTGCCGCAGCGCGGGGTGGTGCAATTGGTATCGCACGCATCGCCGTTGACCGCGTTGGTATCGTCGCACTCCTCGCCTTGATCGATCAGGCCGTTGCCGCAATCGGGCAGGCGGCAATTGGAGTCGCACGCATCGGCGTTGCTGAAGTTGCCGTCGTCGCACTGTTCGCCGAAGTTGACGGTGCCGTCACCGCACAGCGTCGCCGACAGACGCGTCGACGTGAAGACGACCGGCGACGTGAAGTGCAGCGTGTCGCAGTCGACCAACGTCGCGTTGAGATTGAAGGGCACGCTGAGGTGGAAGGCCGTACCGGCACGGACGCCGACGATCGGACTGACGGTGTCGAGATCGGGCGGCAGGGTGTAGCCACCCGACACGGCTCCGCTCCCGTCCTCGATGATGCGGACGCGCAAGCCCGCAATGAGGTCGTCGCCGCTCCACGTGCCGGTTACGTTACAGCCCTCGAAAATGCATGCCGATGTACAGCCATCGCCGTTGGCAACGTTGCCGTCGTCGCATTCCTCGCCCGGCTCGATCGTCCCGTTGCCGCAGATCTGAATCGTACACGTCGCCGTGCACCCGTCGCCGTTGACAAGGTTGCCGTCGTCGCACTCTTCGCCCAGATCGAGATTGCCGTCGCCACAGGGCTCGAACGCGCAGCTGGCAGAGCAGCCGTCGCCGTTGATCGCGTTTCCGTCGTCACACTCCTCGCCGGCCGTCACGATGCCGTTCTGACAGCCGGTCGGCGTGCAGTTGGAATCGCAGCCGTCGTCATCGGCCGTGTTGCCGTCGTCGCACTCCTCGCTGCCGGCGGTCGTTCCGTTGCCGCAGCTCAACGTGCAATCGTTCTCACAGCCGTCGTCGGTAACGGCGTTGCCGTCGTCACAGACTTCGCTGCCGGCGGTGATGCCGTTGCCGCACGCCGTGACGGTGCAGTTGTTGTCACAGCCGTCGTCATTGACGCCGTTGCCGTCGTCACATTCCTCGCCGGGATCGACGGCCGTGTCGCCGCAGACCGGGCCGCCGCACACTCCGTCGCTGCCGGCGTTGTAGATCGCCTGGATCTGGGCATTCGAGAGGGCCGTTCCGACGACGTAGTGCACCTCGTCGATCCGGCCATTCCAGAAGAACCCTTGACCGCCGCGCCGGCGGCCGAACAGAAGGGGCACAGTGGTGTCGAAATTGTCGCTTCCACTCGTGGAGTCGATCTCGTTGCCGTTCATGAACAGCGCGGCGGTGCCGCTGCTGCGGCGCAGCGCGATGTGGGTCCACGTGCCGATGGGAATCTGTGCGCTGGTTTGGATCGACGAGTTCGTGCCGGCGTAGTACAGGCCGCCACGGTTGCTGATCGTCCAGCCGGTGTTGTTCCCATTATTCCACTTCTCGACCATGACCGCCTCGCCACCCGCAGCGGCGAGATTGACCCAGAAATCCACGGTGAAGTCTCCGGTGCCGACGTCGAAAACCGGGTCATGGGCAACGCTGGCATCGTCGTTGGAACCGTCGAACAAGAATGCCTGGCCCACCAGTCCGGTTCCGTATGTCGCGCCGTTGTTGAGCGTCGCGTTGCGTCCGTTGAGGACGTCGGTTGGCGTGCCGTCCCCCGGCCACCATCCGATCATCCCGGACGGTGGCGCAGCGCACTGTGCGGACGCCGCCTCGGCGGTGACACCGATAACAATCGCGCCGCCGACTGCCAGGACGATGGCCCAAACACCGAAGCGAAATGCATATCCACGTTCAATCATGATCCCTCCCCGGTGTGCGACCGGCAGGCACGCGTAGATTGTAGGCTGATTCGATAGCGCGAGATCTTCTGTGAGATCCACACAGGTTGAGATATTGCGCTACCACCCGCGCAGCGACCTGTCTATTGGGAGAAACCCCTAGCAGGCCAGACAAAGTGTTCAGTGGGAATGAACGACGGGCAACGAAGGGGCTGGGAGGGGGGAACCGTTCAAGGACGAATTCCCCTCCCTGCGGACGAGTCAAAATTGGATTCCGCTGTCTCCGTGGTCTTGGCGATCAGCTAGTTGTCGCCGACCGCGTCGGCACGGGCGCACGTGATCCAGTGCGCGTTACGGCAGGCGCTCCAGGCCATCATTGCGGCAGCCGCTGCCGGAGTTGATGGGATTGCAGCGCGCCGGCATACCCCCGGGAATGACGACGGCGTAGCCGGTGCCGAAGTCAGGGTTGGGCACGGGATAATCCGTGCTCACCCACTGCGCCCCGCTGTCGATGGCGGCATCGCGTTGGGTGGTGCTGCCGCTGCGCGCCTCGATGGTGTCCGAATCGGTTCGGGTGCGCACGAGATACCCCTGCCCCACCAGGGTGGGGATGGTCGTCGGGTTGGCGAGCGGGTCGTTGACCTTGACGAACGCCGCTTCGGGCTGACCCGGCGACGAATCGGTGAACAAGATACGATCGCGCAGCGACGGGTGGCCGGCGAGATAGGCGTTGCGAATGCTGCCGCCATTGTCGAGCGTGAACATCACTTTCCCGCGCAAGGAGCCGAGACGCGGCCAGCCGAGTGTCAGGACCGCCTGCTCCAGGGTCGGCTGGCCGCGCCGCACGCGGTCGGGCGTGATCAGGCGGCTCGCCGGGAACACCGAGCGGATTTCGGCGTCCAGCGCGTCGAGTTGGGTGGCGTCGAGTGGCACTGGAACGGCGAAGGTCAATCCGAGCACATTGCCCAGCGGGGTATCTTCGCCTTCGATCAGGATCATGATCGGCAGATGGCGTCGGTGCGCATCGGACCACGCCTTCACTTGCCGCAAGCAGCCGACGAAGGTGGTGCAGTTGGATTCGAAATCGACATCCTGGATGTGCAGAACCTTGAAGCCCGGCTGCATCATCAGCGGATCGGGTGAAACGGGATCCTCGTTGATGTACTCGAGCCCGGCGCGTTGCGAGAAGAGTCCCCCGTCCGGATCGGCGTAGACGTCGATCTCGAGTTGGCGCACGCGCTCCGACTCGAGTTGCTCGCCGAGCGGCGGGTGCGTGTACTCCCACGCCTCGAAGACCGGCAACAGCGCCAGCAGGGCACTCAACAGCGTGGGGCGCGGTTGGACGTGGTAGCTGTTGTGCGTCCCCAGCACCTGAATCTCGTTCAGCGCCACGCAACGATTGGCGACGCTGTTGCGGAAGCGCGCCAGACGAGCTGGAGGTGTGTCGGGCGACGCCTCGAGCTTCGCCAGACGAGCTATCACACGTGGGCAAAGGCGCGATTTCGCCCCCCATACCCCAGCTTGCCCCGGAACGGCACTACAGAGCAGTGCGACGAACACGACGATGGCGCGCGACATGAGAACCCCCATCTCGTAGGCGGTAGCACGCGCCCCATCCGGAAAGCACGCAAATACGGTTGCCGCGCTCGATCCGTTCGTGGTCGGAGTGAGGAGGGACGTACTCCTTTCGTTGGTCTGCGCACTCGTTGATCGTCCAACCGGCGAGCCAGCAGACCCCAGGCTTTCCGGACCCCCGAGGCCTGAAGCCCAGGGCCTGAGGTCGATTCTTTCACAAACTCGCAGTGGCGATCTATCGATTCAATGTTGGCGGATAGGTTGCCGCTAGACCGGCTTTGCACACAAAGTCACCGTTGGACGGCGCTCTGGTCGGAGTCGGGGTCGGAATCGGTATCGGGATCGAGGGCAACGAAATGAATTGCGGCCTGTGTCGATGCGATCCGCTAGGAACCGCGGAATCCCTGGGACAGGAATCGAT
>CAYVUV010000183.1:0-5927 GCA_964455095.1 uncultured Binatia bacterium (SeqCode) | reverse complement strand
GACTGAAGACCACCGGCCCCGGTGACGACTCCGCGCCGCGGTACGTCACGTCGGCTGGCAGCTTGAGCTCGTCCACCGCCAGCGCAGCGACCGCCAGGGCCACCGCCAGCAGAACGACTGGAAAACCCCGTTGCAGAATCGACCGATCCATTGCCGGATACCTTGCCCTCGAGAAGGGCAAGAAGCCGGCCAAGCCAATGCGCTTCCCAGGCGAGCAAACCAACGGGGCCGCGTTCTCCCGAGTCGGGGGGGGTGGTTCAGGGGGTTTTCGCGCAGCTGGGAAGCAAGCCGGGTCGGCGGCTCGCTGGCCGCCGCCTGGTTGAACCCGCTATGCGTCGGTCCTACCATGCGCCGCGCACCACAGGCCGACCTGAGTCCCTTACCGACAAAGCGCAGGGGGAGTGGATCGCGGAATGATCGCGGCGCGGACAGCACGGGCGAGGTAAGGTCGTGACGCGACCGCGTGAGAAGGCGCATAAGTCTGCCCCGCCACCGCCCGACCCGGCGCCGCGGAAGCGGCGCGCTCCAGGGACGGGATGGCCGGAGTGGCTTCAGCGGCTATGGCCGGCACTGCTGTACTTCGCCATCACGCTGTACTTCTGCGCCGGCATTGTGATGCGGCCGTTGAGCCACATCACGTTTTTCGTCGGCGATGCGCTCCTCAACTTCTGGAACTACTGGTGGGTGCGGCAGTCGTTGCTCGAGCTGCGCGCCTCGCCGTTTGCGACGACGTATCTGACCTATCCGCACGAGGCGAGTCTGGTGTTTCAGGCGCACGACTTCCTGCACGGCCTGCTGACGCTGCCGATGCAACTCGCCGTGCCGGGAACGGCGGGCTTGATCCTCAGCATCAACGTCGTCGTCTTCGCCTGCTACTTCCTCTCGGCGCTGGCAGCGTATGCGGCCATCCACATGATCACCGGCCAGCGCCTGGCGGCGCTGATCGCGGGCTTCGGCTACGGCTTCTCCGCCTTTCACCAGACCTGGGCCTCGATGCCGGTGATCGCGGCGACGTACTGGATTCCACTCTTCACCTGGTTGTTCCTGCGCGCGATGCGCCGCGGCGATCGGCGGGCGCTCATTCTTCCGGGGCTGTGCTTCGCGCTGTGCTCCTTCCAATCGCTCTACTACACGCTGTTCCTGGGGCTGTTGTGGGCGGGGCTGTCGGCGCTGATGCTGTTCACCGAGCCGGCCGGTGCGATGCGGCGCCAGCGCCTGGTGGTGATTGCCCTCGCCATGGCCGTCGGGGCGCTGCCGATGGGTGGGTTGGCCGTGCGCGACGTCATCCGCACGCGCTACGCGACGACCGGCACGCAGGCCGTCGACGCGCCGAAGAACATCGACGACGACTGCCGCAACTCGGTGGACCTCGCGGCGCTGGTCATTCCGGGTCCGCAGCAAGGCCTCTGGCGCAGCGTGGCCGAGCCGTGGAACGCGTATCTGCGCCGCGAGTCTCCCTGCATGGAGACCTTCGGTTTGAACGGCGAAGGCGGCCGCCTCGCCTATGTCGGCGTCGTGCCGCTGCTGCTGGCCGTGCTGGCCTGGCGCGCCCCGGCGCGCCGCATGGTGGCGGGCTGGACACTCGGGGCTCTCGCCTTCGCCGGGCTGGCGTTCGGGCCCTATCTGCATGTGTACGGCGCGATCCTTCGCGACTGGTGGCTGCCCCTGCCCTATTGGGCGCTGCTGATCGCGCCGCAGTCGATCGCCAAGATCTTCCATGCGCCGGCCTACTTCTGGGCCCCGGCGTCGTTCGCGATCTGGACGCTCGCCGCCTTCGGTCTCGGCGCGCTGTTCGCCGTGCGCCGCTCGCCGCTGGGCCGGGCAAAACTGGGCGTGCTGCTCGCCTTGTGGCTGCTGGTCGACTACGCCGCCTGGCCGCTCGAGACCTGGCCGCTCAATGTCTCGCCGGCCTATCGCAAGATCGCCGCCGATCCGCGCCCGGCAGCCCTGCTGCAGTTCCCCGCCGACAATTTCCTGCAGCTCGAGAAGTACAACCTGCTGCAGACCATCCACCACAAGCCGATCGCGCGCGGCTTTTTGTCGCGCATGAATCCCGCCGCGCTGCGCCGCGAGAAGATGATCGACCGCGCGTACACTTCAATGGATTCGCTCAACGAGCTGCTGGCCGAGCTCGGCCCGACGTACATCGTCATCGAGCGCCAGTTCCTCACGACGACACAACAGCGCATCTTCGCCGCCGCGTTGCGCAACAACCTGGCCGACTCCACCGTGTACGACGATGGTCACGTCATGGTCTACGCGTGGGGGATGCCGCCGCGGGCGTCGGATCCGCCGGGGCGCTAGGCACCGACTACTGCGGCCTCGACATTCCAGCGACGTATCGGACGGGGGTTCCTTCTCCCGGATGGGAGAAGGTCAGGATGAGCGGGAGAGGAAACCTTGCAAGATGCGCCGCCGCGGTTGCGATGGCAGGGCTGCGACAGCCCTGCGCGAGCACGCGCAGGGCCGTCGCCTCAGGTTGGTACGCCGCCTATGCCGGGCAGGCGGCCAGTCCCGTGTCGTCGCAGCTGTCGAACGTCTCGTCCACCGAGCCGTCGTCGCCGAGGTCGATCTCGATGCCGCCGGTCGCCGTGTAGGTCACCAAGCTGGTGCCGTCCGAGAACGTGACGCGCACCTTGCCGGCCGTCGGGCAATCGGCACCGCCGACGACCACGATGGGCTCGACCGTAACGATCGTCGTCGCGCCGGCGCAGTCGGTGTCGGCCGTCCCGTTGACGGTGGACTCGGAGCCGCCGCCACCGGTCAGCGTGATGCCCACCGTGACGTCGAACGTGCCGACGGTGTGGACGCCGGTCGCGCTGGTCGCGTCGATGTCGGCATCGATCGCCGAAGAGAACGTATCCCCCTCTGTGACCGGAGTGAAACAGGACTTGGAGGTCGACTGAACCACGGTCCCGTCGATCAAGGCGTCCCCCGCATCATTCACGCTATGGCAGTCGTGGAATGTCAGCGTCGTATCGCTGCCCGTGCCCGTCGCGACGCAGCTCGTCGTCACCGTTCCGCTCGGCGTGCAATCCGCCGTAATGGGCGGCAGCACGATCTGCGCCGCGGTACCCTCGGCGGACCCGGAAGCCGTATTGCCGAACTCGACCAGCGTTGTGAGTCCGGCCGCAAAGGCCTGCACGGCCGCGGAGCCCGTCAGCGGGCCGCCAGTGCTGGGGGTGTTCGTCGCACCGCTGGCCGGCGTCCGCGTCGGCGTCGGGTTGGATACGACAGGGGTCGCCGTTGCTTGGCCAGGCGCCGTTGTCGCCGTTGCCGTGCGCGTCGGGGCGGGCGTGCCGCCGCCGCCGCCACCGTCGTCATCACCACCGCCGCAACCGACAATGGTCACGCACATCGCCAGGGCCACCCCACCGGAGAGCCATTTCGCCACTTGATTCGATTTCTTCATCACTCGCCTCCTCCAACTGAAAAAAGGTAATCGCCCTTTCTACAGCACGCATCGGGGCGCACAAGGTGGGGGGCGTAGATTCAGGGAGGGTGGATTCCGCGGATGCGTTGATCGACCCACTGCAGCGCCGTGATCCGCGCTGTCCGCAGTGAAGGAAGACGGTCGAAGCAATGTCATATCACCCCCACCTCAATCCTCCCCCGTCGAGGGGGAGGACGCCGGAGGCTGAAATCCTCCCCGAGAGGGGAGAACGCCGGAGGCTGAAATCCTCCCCGAGAGAGGGGAGGGCGCCGGAACTCTGACGCCTTCCCCCCCTTGCGGGGAAGGTTTGGATGGGGGGTATTGGGATGGCCGCGAAGCGAACCGCTGTGACCTGGTTTCAGATCAAAGCGGGTCGAGGAACACGGTCTGCGGACCGCCGGCGAGAATGCCGGCAAAGCCCGCGGCGTGCTGGGCCAGGTTGGTCAGGTGCGTGTTGAACGCGCCCTCGTCCTGGTAGCACTCGTAGACGACGAACGTCAGCGGATCGTCCTTGCGCTGATGCACCGTGTACGTGAGCGTGCCGGGCTCGCTCGCCTTCACCGCCTTGGCGAGGTCGCGCAGCACCTGCTTCGCCTCCTCGACCTTGTCTTCGCGAACCTTCAGCTCCGCCAATACTGTGAGCATTCCATTCTCCTTCGTTCTTCAGTCAGCCGCGCTCGGCGAGCGCGTCGATCGCCATTTGCTTGGTGCGTTTGAAGTCCGCCTTGCCCGACGGCGAGCGGTAGACCTCGTCGACCACCACCACGTGTTTCGGCGCCTTGTAGGCGGCGAGGTGTTCCTTGACGAACGCGCGCACCGCCTCGGGTGCGAGCGGCGCGCCGGTGCTCGACACCACGGCCGTGATCGCCTCGCCCCATTTCTCGTCCGGCACGCCGACCACCACCGCGTCCTTCACGCCGGGATAGCGCTTGACCACTTCCTCGACTTCTTCGGGAAACACCTTCTCGCCGCCGGTGTTGATGCACACCGAGCCGCGCCCGAGCAGCGTCAGCGTGACGCCGTCGTCGTTCACCACTGCCCAATCGCCGGGCACCGAGAACAGGCCCAGCGGCGTCTCGACGAAGGTGCGGGCGCTCTTCTCCGGATCCTTGTAGTAGCCGACCGGTTGGTGACCGCCGACGCCGACCAGCCCTTTCGCACCCGGCGCCGTATCGATCAGCTTCAGATGCTCGTCGAACAGCTTGGTGCGCTCGGTGAGCTGAAACTTGGCGGTCGAGCTGGCACCCGCGGCGGTGGTGATGGACATCCCCATCCCCACGGCCTCGGAGGAGCTGAACGCGTCGACCAGCATCATGGCGGGGTTGTGCACCAGCAAGCCCTGCTTGGTCTCCTGACTCCACATCACGCCCGATGACGCGATCATCGCAATCGAGGAGAGATCGTACGGGCGCGGGGCGTTCTCCAGTGCGCGCAGCATCGGTTTGGCGAACGAGTCGCCGACGATGGTGATCGACGTCGGCCGGGCGCGTTCGACCAACTCCCACAGCTGCGCGGCGTCGAATGACTTCGGGTCGTCGAGCATGATCACCGTGCCGCCGGTGAGCCAGGCGATCATGGCGGTGAACCAACCGGTGCCGTGCATCAGCGGCGGGCCGATCAGCGTGCGCAAGCGCAGCGGCGGCGCCGCGACGAACGCTTCGAGCGCTGCCATGTCGGGCGGGGCTTGTCCGAGCCCGCCGGCGGCGAAGCGGAAGTACAAGTCGTGCTGGCGCCACATGACGCCCTTGGGCATGCCGGTGGTGCCGCCGGTGTAGAGAAACATCATGTCGTCGCCGCTGCGCGGGCGCGCCGGCGCCGGCCGGTCGGTCTCGGCCACGGTCTCGTAATCGCTGGCGCCGGGCAGCGCGGCGCCGCCGTCGCCGACGACGAGCACGCCGCGGACCTTCGGCAGCTCGGGGAGCAGCGTGGCCAGCAGCTCGGCAAAGTCCTCGTGCACGACGATGATCTCCGCGTCGGCGTTGTCGAGCAGATAGCGCAGCTCGTCCTCGCGGTAGCGGTAGTTGACGTTGACGGGAACCAGCGCGGCCTTGAAGGCGGCGAAGCACGCTTCCATGTAAGCCGGATGGTTGTAGGTGTAGATCGCGACCTTGCCCTGATGTCCGGCACCGCGCTCGACCATCCACGCCGCCAGGTTGGTGGCGCGGCGCTCGAGCTGCCGCCACGAGATACGGCGCTCCCCCTGCAGCAGGGCCTCTTCATCGCCGCGGATCGCGGCAATGCGCTCGAGGCAGTCGGCGAGATTCCACTCGGGCATGCGAATAGGCTCCTTTGGTCGTGCGGTGGTGCAAGCGGGAGGCGCGGAGTCTCTGCGGCTAACACACGTCCGCCGCCGGGATCAATGGCTGCGGGCTTCCGCGCCCAATTTCCGAATCCCTCGGACAAGGGTTCCTTCTCCCGGATGGGAGACGGTCAGGATGAGGGGGATGAAATGGCGGCGAAGCCCACCGTGTTGCACCGCTCCTCCTCTCCCATC
>CAYVUV010000182.1:0-38864 GCA_964455095.1 uncultured Binatia bacterium (SeqCode) | reverse complement strand
GGGCAGCGGCCGCGGCCGGTGCAGCAACCGCGCCCGCCGATCTGGGTCGGCGGCTCGACGCCCGCCGCGTTGCGCCGCGCCGCCGAGCGCGGTGACGGCTGGTTGCCGCAGGGCGTGCCCGAGATGGGCATGCCTGCCGCGATCGCATTCGTGCGCGAGCACCGCGCCCGCACGCGCGGCGACGCGCCGCTCGAGATCGGCATGAATGCCCCGTGGTTGTACGTCGGCGCGCCGTCATTCGACGTCGGGCCCAATACCCGCACCGGCGCGGCCGAAGAGATCGCCGCCGCCCTGCGCGACATCAAGGCCCTCGGCGTCCAGCACTGCGGGGTCCGCTTTCGCAGCCGCTCCTGCGACGAGCTCGTCGACCAGATCGAGGCGTTCGGGCGCGACGTCGCGCCGCTGATTGGATAGCGCTCGGGGGCGGGACCGCCTACCCGGACCCGACCGCTTCCGGAGGTTCTTTCATGTTGCTGCAAGATCGCGTCGCCATCGTCTCCGGCATCGGGCCCGGCATGGGCCGTGACATCTCGCTGGCCCTCGCCCGCGCGGGGGCCCACGTCGTGCTCGCGGCGCGGCGCGCCACCGCGCTCGAGGAGGTTGCGGCCGAGGTCCGCGCCCTTGGGCGCCGCGCCCTTCCCGTCCCGACCGACATCGCCGACGCCGCCGACTGCCGCCGCCTCGCCGACGCCGCGCAGGCCGAGTTCGGCCGCATCGACGTGCTGGTCAACAACGCGTTCAAGGGCGGGCTGGAGCCCAAGGTCGAAGACGCCAACATGGCCGACTGGCGCGCCATCTTCGACGTCAACGTCTTCGGCTCGATCCAGCTGACGCAGGCCGTCGTGCCGCACATGAAGAGCGGCGGCGGCGGATCGATCGTGTTCATCAACTCGATGTCGATGCGCATCATCGACCCCCACTTCGGCGGTTACGCCGCCTCGAAGGGCGCCCTCATGACCGCCGCGCAGACGCTGGCCAAGGAGCTCGGCGCGCACAAGATCCGCGTCAACTCCGTCGTGCCCGGCTATATCTGGGGACCCGCCCTCTCCGGCTACTTCAACGCCATCGCCAAGCAGCGCGGCATCGAGCCCGACGCCGTCTACGCCGAGATCGCTTCCCGCACCGCGCTCAACCACATCCCCGACTCCGCCGAGATCGCCGACACCGTGCTCTTCTTCGCCTCCGATCTCTCGCGCGTCGTCACCGGCCAGGCCCTCGACGTCAACGGCGGTCACTTCTTCCATTGAACACTCGGTCGCATGACCTGGGGAATACCCCTAGGGCGTCAATAATGTCCCGGACTGATAGGCCTTCCTGGCCATAAAACGGTCAAAAAACACTCTCTGCATGAAACCACAGTCTCCTGTGGATAACCTGTTGACTGTACTCTCCGCGCGCCTATCCCTGTAAGAAATGCGTTGAATTGCATAATTTCGCGGCATGTCGACACTGGCTTAAACGTTCATTTTTCAAGCCACTTACGACTATAATCGCGTGGAAACGGTCCGTTGCTTCACGATAGGTTCAAATTTACTTCAAAAAACTGCAACATAGTGGAGAACCCTGGATTTTTCGGCTTTGGCCGCAGCGTGCGGCAGTCGGACTTCGGCACCGCGATCAGATCGGGGTAAGGAGGCGTCAAATGCGGGAAGGACTCACGCGCGTCGCGTTGTTCTGTGTGCTGGCTGCAGCTGGTTGCAAGCAGGAGTCGGCCAGCGCGCCGGCCTCAGCGCCGCAGCCCGTCGCGGCGCATGCCACCGGTGCTGGCGTCGAGGCGGCCGGGCTGCACTTCGAGCTGCCTGACGGCTGGCAGCGTGTCACGCCGAGCTCGGCCATGCGCCTGGTCCAAGCCAGCATCCCCGGTGACGCGGGCGCCGGCGAACTGGCGGTCTTTCACTTCGGCGCCGGACAGGGCGGTGCGGTCGACGCCAACCTGGCGCGCTGGATCGCGCAGATGGAGCTCGCGCCGGGGGTGACGCCGCGGCGCGAGACGTTCGAGTCGAACGGCATGCACATCACCTGGATCGACGTCGCCGGCACCTTGAAGGCCGGGCAGATGGGCATGGGTCCCGGAACGGCGCAGCCCAACTCGCGCCTGCTCGGCGCGGTCATCGAAGGCAAGGGCGGGCCGTGGTTCCTGAAGGCGACCGGCCCCGACGCCACCCTCTCCGCTCAGCGCGACGGCTTCCTGGCGATGCTGCGAAGCGCGCGCTAGGGCAGCACCGTCTTGCTCGACGGAGCACAGAGCAGGTAGGCCTTCTTGAGCTCCAGCTGGCCGGTGCCAAACACATTGGTAACCTGGACCTTGGCGCCCGGAAACGGCGCCTGGGGCGGGACGTCCTTGATCTTATAGCAGGCGAGGTGATCGAGCGGGTTGGCGATCGGCGCGCTGTTGGTCGAGGTCGGATTGCAGAAAAAGTAGGGCTTCTTCACGTCGGTGAACTTGGTCTCGAACTGGTCGGCGAGCGACACGATGGCGCCGGGGAACTCCGGGTCCTTGAGGTCCTTGGCCTTGTAACAGGTGAAATCGTCGGGCGTGACCGGTGCCTGCAGGCGCTGACCGAAGATGCCGAAGCCGTAGCCGTCTTGCGACCCACTGGTCCACGCGACGACGAAACGCCCGTTGCCGAGGCTCGCGTTGGCCGAGGCCCACTGATTCGAGACGACATACGTGTTGACTTGAAACTCGGGTCCGCGGGGCGCGCCGTCGCTGCCGTAGAACTGACCGAAGATACCGCCGGAATTGCCGTCCTGATTGTTGCTGGTCCACGTCACCAGGAAGTCGCCGTTGGCCGCCATTGTCACCGCGCCGCGATCCTGCGTGTTGCCGGTCTGCGTGTTGACGAGAAAGTCACCACTCAGGGGCACGCCAGCGCTGGAGAAGCGACGCCCGAACACACCGGTAAACGAGCCGTCGAAAGCGCGTGTCATCACGACGAAGTCGCCATCCGGCTCGGTCGCGATGGATTCGACAACCTGCACGCTGGTGGTGAAGACGGCGACCTGAAACTCGCTCCCCAGGGGCGTGCCGGCGCTATCGTAGCGCTGCCCGAATCCACCCACGTTCGAACCGTCTTGCCCAGTGCTGTTCCACACGACGACGAACTTGCCGTCCGCGGCCATCGCGATCTTCGCCCCGCTCTGGCGATCGATCGTGTAGCTGTTGACCTGGAACTCGCTGCCGACCTTCTGGCCGTTGCTGGCGAAACGCTGGGCGGTGATGCCGCCCAGGTGCCCGTCCGGGCCGTATGTGCCGTAGAAGGTCCCCCAGACGACGACGAAGGTGCCGTTGGAAGCAAAGGCGACGTCGGGAGAGCCTTGATACCCGAGGGTGGTGGTGTTCACCTGGAACTCGGTCCCCACCAGACCGCCGGCGCTGTCGTAGCGTTGAGCGAAGACTCCGTCGTAAGAACCGTCTTGCGCAGCCACGTCGTCATTGCTGGTCCACGCGACGACGAAGTTGCCGATCGGGTCCATCGCCACGGAGCCACTCGACTGATACCCGATGGTGTACGTGTTGACCTGGAATTCGGTTCCGAGAGCCGCGCCCGACGACGCATAGCGTTGGCCGCGCGTATTCGTGTACGACCCGTCGGTGTACTCGTCGTTCCAGGTCACAACGAAGTTGCCGGCCGCGTCACTGGCCATGGAGGGGACGAACGAGCCAGACACGGTGTAGGTGTTGACCTGAAACTCCGCCCCGATGACCGTCGCTCCACCGGGCCGCGTGGCACAAAGCAGCGCCGCTGCACCAATTGACGCAATCCAGTACCCGCGCGATCTCATCGATTCCCCCCCTAGCCCGACAGCGTGTCCCGAACCGATTCTACGGCAGCACGGTCTTACTCGACGGCGCGCAGAGCAGGTAGGCCTTCTTGAGCTCCAGCTGGCCGGTGCCGAACACATTGGTGACCTGGACCTTGGCGCCCGGGAACGGTGCCTGAGGCGGGACGTCCTTGATCTTGTAGCAGGCCAGGTGGTCGAGCGGATTGTCGATCGGCGCGCTGTTGGTCGAGCTCGGATTGCAGAAAAAGTAGGGCTTCTTCACGTCGGTGAACTTGGTCTCGAACTGGTCGGCAAGGGACACGATGGCGCCGGGGAATTCCGGGTCTTTCAGGTCCTTGGCCTTGTAACAGGTGAAATCATCCGGCGTGATCGGCGCCTGCACGCGCTGGCCGAAGACACCGGAGCCATAGCCGTCCTGTGTGTTGCTGGTCCACGCGACGACGAACTGCCCAGCACCGAGGCTGGCATTGGCCGAGGACCACTGGCTCGAGACGATGTAGGTGTTGACCTGGAACTCGGGCCCGCGCGGACTGCCGTCGCTGCCATAGAACTGGCCGAAGATGCCGTCGGCGTTGCCGTCCTGGTTATTGCTGGTCCACGTCACCAGGAAGTCGCCGCCGGCGCCCACAGACACGGCGCCGCGGACCTGAGAGCTGGTCGTGTGGCTGTTGATTTGAACCTCACCGCCCAACGGCACGCCGGCGCTGGAGAAGCGGCGACCGAAGATCCCGTAGCCTCCGCCGTCGATGCTGCGCGTGATCACCACGAAATCGCCGTCTGGCTCGGCATCGGCGGCTTCGATGAATTGTCCGTTGACGGTGGCGACGTTGACCTGGAACTCACTTCCCAGCCGAGTTCCGGCGCTGTCGTAGCGCTGGCCAAATCCTCCAAAGTTCGAGCCGTCCTGCCCGTTGCTGTTCCACAGGACGACGAACTTGCCGTCTGCGGCCATCGCGATCTCCGCCGAGCTCTGGCGATCGATCGTATAGGTGTTGACCTGGAACTCGCTGCCGAGCTTCTGGCCGTTGCTGTCGAAACGCTGGGCGGTGATGCCGCCCAGGTGACCATCCCCGCCGTAGGTGCCGTAGAAGGTGCCCCAGGCGACGACGAAGTTGCCGTTGTCGGCGGCGGCGACATCAGGAGAGCTTTGATACCCGAGCGTGGAGGTGCTCACCTGAAACTCGGTCCCGACCCGCGCGCCACTGCTGTCGTAGCGCTGCGCGAAGACCCCCGAGTACGAGCCGTCTTGCGCTGCCGCCTCGTCCTCGCTGTACCAAGCGATGACAAAGTTGCCGGCTGCATCCATCGCCGCGCGGCCGCCCGACTGGTACCCGATGGTGTACGTGTTGACCTGGAACTCGGTCCCGAGCGGCGCGCCCGAGGATGCGTAGCGCTGCGCGCGCGTATTGGAGTACGAACCGTCCGTGTATTCGTCGTTCCAGGTCACGACGAAGTTGCCAGCCGCGTTGTTGGCCGTCGAGGGGATGAAGGCACCGGACAGCGTGTACGTGTTGACCTGAAACTCGGCCCCGATGAACGTCGCCCCACCGGGGCGCGAGGCGCCGAGAAACATCACCACGCCGACCGCCGCAAACCAGTACCTGCGCGAGCCCATAGATTTCCCCCCGAGCCTACGACCGTATACTCCTCGGCATAGCCCATCGGGGCGCGAATTCACAAGGAAAATGCGCCCTGCAGGGTCGGCGGGACGCGGCTCAGCGGCGCGGGCGGAAGAGCCCGAACGAGCTCGTATATCCGTGCAAGAAGCTCGTGCCGTGCACCGGGCCGATCTCGCCGTTGCAGAAGAAGCCGCCGAGCGGCACCTCGCCGAGGTGGCGGCGGACGGCATCGGTGTCGTGGTCCGGCCGGCCGTAGAGAAATTGGCCGCGGCCGAGACACGAAAAGAGCAGCGCCCCCGCCGGGGCGGCCGCCTGTTCGCGCGCGTGGCGGGCGAGCAGCTCGTCGAGGTCCTCGGCCGAGGTGCGGGCATCGCGCAGGTGGAACTGCACCACCGCGGTCTCGCGCACCACGGCGCCGACGGCGAGCGCGCCCGAATCCGCGTCGGCGCCGGCCAGGTTGCGGATCAGGAAGTCGCCCTGGCGGTACTCCTGGCGGTCCTCATTCATGGCGATGCCGAAGAACAGCGAATGGCGCATCAACTCCTTGTCGCGTTGGTCGAGCGACTCGTGCAGCGTCTGCAGCACTTTGAGCGGCCGCTCGCCGTCGAGCTCCCAGATCAGGTTGCGGTCGCAGCGGGTGACGAACATCGGCTCACCGATCGGCCGGCAACCCTGCGCAACGATGGTATCGAGTGCGACATCGCCACTGACAGCTACGGCGACCGCTCCGGCGCGGTGCGTGTGCCCGGCGAGAAACAGCGCGTTCTGCCCCGCCTGGCGCGCGCCGCTGGCCAGGCCGCCGATGGTGCGGCTGCCGGGATAGGCGCGGTCGAGGCCTTGCAGCAGCGCTTCGACCTCGAAGCTGAACGGATCGGCCAGCACGATGAAGTGCGCCTCCGCCGCCACATCCAGGCCGAGCTGCTCGTGCCACGCGCTCAGTGCGGCACTGCGGCCCGGCAGCGCGTCGGACAGCAACCGGACCGGCTTCAGCGCCACGCCGGGCAGCGCCGCCGCGGTGATCGAGATGCCCGGCCGCTGCTCGGCTTCGCGCCCGCCGCCGATGACGCCGCCTGCCGAGCAGCCGAGTTGCAGCGCGGAGGGCCACCGCGTCGCCAGAAGCTCCGGCACCCGCTCGAAGTCCGCCGCATGGTGCGCCGAAACGAAGGCCACCACCAGGTCGGGCATCGCCCCCGCGAGCTGGTCGCGCAGCAGCGCCGCGGCCTCCGCCAGTGCCGCGGGCAAAGAGGGGTCACATGAAAGCGCCGAAGCCCACCGCATCGCTCGTCTCCCTTTCACCCAACTGCTTCGCATTGTAGCGCGGCCTCGGCGAACGTACAGGGTCTGGCGGCTACCGCCTTCGTGCGCTAGGTGGAGAGTTTCGCGTTTGGCCGGCGATGCCGGCCCGTCTTCAACGAGGAGTCCCCCAGTGCCCGAGTTCGTCTTCACCATGCACGACCTGCGCAAAGCGGTCGCCCCCGATCGCGTCCTGCTCGACGGCATCACGCTCGCCTTCCTCCCCGGCGCCAAGATCGGCGTCCTCGGCGCCAACGGTGCCGGCAAGAGCACGCTGCTGCGCATCATGGCCGGCGTCGACACCGAGTTCACCGGCGAGGCCCGCCCCACCCCCGGCGTGCGCGTCGGCTTCCTGCCCCAGGAGCCGGAGCTCGATCCGGCCAAGGACGTGCTCGGCAACGTCGAGGAAGGTGTCGCCGAGACCCGCGCGCTGCTGCACAAGTTCGAGGAGGTGACGGCCAAATTCGGCGAGCCGCTCGACGACGACGAGATGGCCAAGGTCCTCGAACAGCAAGCGGCGCTGCAGGACCAGATCGAGGCCGCCAACGCCTGGGAGCTCGACCGCACGCTCGAGATCGCCATGGACGCGCTGCGCCTGCCGCCGGGCGACGCCGACGTGCGCACGCTCTCCGGCGGCGAGAAGCGCCGCGTCGCCCTGTGCCGGCTGCTGTTGCAGAAGCCCGACCTGCTGCTGCTCGACGAACCGACCAACCATCTCGACGCCGAGTCGGTGGCCTGGCTCGAACGCTTTCTGCAGGAGTATCCGGGCACCGTCGTCGGCGTCACCCACGATCGCTACTTCCTCGACAACGCCGCCGGCTGGATCCTCGAGCTCGACCGCGGCCGCGGCATTCCGTTCGAAGGCAACTACTCCGCCTGGCTGGAACAGAAGCAACTGCGCATGCGGCAGCAGGAAAAGCAGGCCTCGGCCCGCCAGCGCACGCTCGAACGCGAGCTGGAGTGGATCCGCATGTCGCCGCGCGCCCGCCACGCCAAGGGCAAGGCGCGCATCAGCGCCTTCGAACAGCTGCGCGGCGAGGAAGAACAGCGCTTGCCGGACACCGTCGAGATCGCGATCCCGCCCGGACCGCGGCTCGGCGACCTGGTCATCGAAGCGCGCGGGCTCACCAAGGGCTACGGCGAGCGGCTGCTGATCGACGATCTGTCATTCAACCTGCCGCCGGGCGGCATCGTCGGCGTCATCGGCGCCAACGGCGCCGGCAAGTCCACCCTCTTTCGCCTCATGGTCGGCGAGGAAGCACCCGACGCCGGCACGCTGCGCCTCGGCGAGACGGTGCAGCTCGCCTACGTCGACCAGAGCCGCGAAAAGCTCGATGCGCAGAAGAACGTCTGGGAAGAGATCAGCGGCGGCGACGACCGCCTGAAAGTCGGCAAGCGAGAGATTGCCTCGCGCGCCTACGTCGCCTCGTTCGGCTTCAAGGGCTCCGACCAGCAGAAGCGCGTCGGCAACCTCTCGGGCGGCGAACGCAACCGCGTCCACCTCGCCAAGCTGATGCGCCGCGGCGGCAACGTGCTACTCCTCGACGAGCCGACCAACGACCTCGACGTCGACACCTTGCGCGCGCTCGAGGAAGCGCTGCTCGGCTTCGCCGGCTGCGTCGTGGTGATCTCGCACGACCGCTGGTTTCTCGACCGCATCGCGACGCACATGCTGGCCTTCGAAGGCGACAGCCATGTCGAGTGGTTCGAAGGCAACTACCAGGACTACGAAGCGGACTACCGCCGCCGGCGCGGCGTCGATGCCGACCAGCCGCACCGCATCCGCTACAAGCGCCTGACGCACGACTGATGGCGGCCGACCGGATCGTCGTCTTCACCGACGGCGCGGCAAAGGGCAACCCGGGCCCCGGCGGATGGGGCGCGATCATCGCCACGCCCGATGGGCGCGTCACCGAGCTCGGCGGCGGCGCGGCGCACACGACGAACAACCAGATGGAACTGACCGGTGCGATCGAGGCATTGCGACACCTGCAGCACACGCCCGGTCCGGTCGACGTCTACACCGACTCCACCTACGTGATCCGCGGCATCAGCGAGTGGATCTGGGCCTGGCGCCGGCGCGGCTGGAAGACCGCCGAGGGCGGCGACGTGCTGAACCGCGACTACTGGGAAGCGCTCGCCCGCCTCGTGGCGGCGCGCGACAAGGCCGACGCGGTGGCCTGGCACTACGTGCGCGGCCACACCGACATCCCCGGCAACGAGCGCGCCGACACCATCGCGGTCGTGTTCTCCAACGGCCGCCGCGCCGACCTGTACCACGGCCCCATCGGCGCCTACGGCATCCCCCTGTACGATATCCCGGCAGACACCCGGCTGCCGACGCGCCTGGCCGGCGGCGCCGCGCGCGGCAAGCCGCCACCGGCGTACTCCTACCTCAGCGTCGTCGACGGCCGCCCGATGCGCCACACCACCTGGGCCGACTGCGAGCGCCGCGTCAAAGGCCGCTCCGGCGCGCGCTTCAAGAAGTCGAAGAGCGCCGAGGACGAGGCCGCCATCCTCGCCAGCTGGGGCTTTTCGCCCGGCGATGTCGCGCGATGAGGCGGCGCGGGAGGGCGCCCAGCCCGAATTGCTTGGCGACGGCAAGGCGATTCAGATAGACAACGTCCCAGGGAGACCGTGCCTATGACACCGCGTCGCCGGACCAGGAATCGCGCCGTTGCCCTCTTGATCGCCATCGCGCTGCTGATCGCCGGCGCGGTGCGCCCGCCGCCGGCACGCGCCGACACCGAGGAGGCCTTGATCATCGCCGGCGCCGCGCTCGGCGGCTACATCCTCATCGTCGTGATCGCCACGGCGATCATCTACGGGAAGAAATCGCGCGGCGAGACGAAGATCACCCCGCTGGTGCTGAACCCCGTACCGGCTGTCGAGGAGCTCCCCAGCGGCGGAGTGCAATTCGGCTCGCGCTGTCGCTCGACGGCGGGAACGCCGGCCCTGCTCTGCTGGTAGACGCGCTTCAGATCTCGATCTGCACGCCGCGCCAGAAGGCGACATAGCCGGCGATCTCCTGCGCCGCCGGTTTCGGGTCCGGGTAATACCAGGCCGCATCGCGGTTGGTCTGTCCGCCGACAACGACGTCGTAGTAGCTCGCCGTCCCCTTCCAGCTGCAGACGGTGTGCGTCGCGCTCGGCTGCAACAGCTCGCGTTTCACCGCCTCGGGCGGGAAGTACTGATTCCCTTCGACGACGATGCAGTGATCGCTCTCGGCGATCACGGCCCCATTCCACAGCGCGCGCGGCATGATGAAACCTCGCTTCAGGCCGCCGCGCCGGCGTGGCACTTCTTGAACTTCTTGCCGCTGCCGCACGGGCAGGGATCGTTGCGCCCGACGTTGCGATGCGGGTTGACGGCCGGCTCGTGCGAGTGCGCGTGTTCGTGATCGTGATCATGATCGCAGTCGGCGCCGTGTTCGTGCGCGCCGGCGACCGGTTTGTCGGGCGTCATGCGTTCACCGCTTCGCTCAGCGGCCGTTGGTGCGCGAACACCTCGTAGACCAGCGGCTCGAAATGCTCCAGCGGCAGCGTGTCGTAGTCGGGATCGAACGCGGCCTGGTCCCACTCGTCGGCAAACTGCTCGGCCAGCGCAAAGTGCGGATGGTTGCGGTACTGCTCGCGGGCGTGCGGATCGCCGCCGAAGTGGGCGTAGTAATGCTTGCCCTGAAAGTCCTGGTGCACCTGGATCATCCAGTACACCTCGGCGCGCACGTAGGGCCGCAGGATCTCGGCGGCGATCGCCGGGTGATTGAAGACCGAGACCGCCTTGCCGATGTCGTGGCACAGCGAGGCGACGACGATCTCCTTGTCCGCCCCGGCGCGCTCGGCGCGCGTCGCCGTTTGCAACGAGTGCACGAGCTGGTCGACCGCGAAGCCGTCGGTGATCTCCGCCAACGAGCGCAGCATGCCGAGGACACGCGCCGCCGTGCGCGGCTGGTTGTGCATCGTCTCGCGCCCGATGACATGCCACTGCTCGGCCGTCGACTCGTCCATGCGCGTGAAGGTTGTTGTCGTCATACGGGCAAGATTTCACACCGCCGGGCGCGCGGCAACCCACTCCGCGACGATCGCATTGACCTGCTCGGGCGCCTCCTGCTGCACCCAGTGCGACACGCCGGGCAGGTAGCGCAGCGTCAAATCGCGCACGTAGCGCTCGGTGCCGTAGGTGGTCTCCTTGGCCAGGGCGGTGTCCTGCTCGCCCCAGATCATCAGCGTCGGCGTGTCGATGACCGGATAGCCGAGCGCGCGCTGGCGCTGACCGCCACCGCCGCGCACGAAGGCGCGGTAATAGTTGAGCATCGCCGTCAACGCGCCGGGCCGCAGCGCCTGCTCGCGATAGACGCGCAGGACCTCGTCGGGAAAGCGGCTCTTGTCCAGCGCCATGCCGCGAAACGCTTCGTCGATGGCGCGGCCACCGCGCGCGGCCAGCAGCGCTTCGGCCAAGCGCGGAATCTGAAAGACGAGGACGTACCAGGAGCGGCGCATCTGTTTCCACGTGCGCAGCTCGCGTTCCATGCACGCCGGGTGCGGCAGGTTCATCACCACCAGTCGCGACAGCGGCCGCATGCCCCGCATGGCGAACAGCCAGGCGATCACACCGCCCCAATCGTGCGCCACCAGCATCACCTCGCGCGCGCCGGCGGCGTCGATGAGGCCGCCGACGTCGTCCATCAGCTTCTCGATGGCGTAGTCCTGCACGTGCGGCGGCCGGTCCGTCTCGCCGTAGCCGCGCAAGTCGGGCGCCCAGGCGCGATAACCCAGGCGCGCCAGCATCGGCAATTGATTGCGCCACGAGTACCAGCTCTCGGGAAAGCCGTGCAGGCACAGCGCGAGGCGGTCGCCCTCGCCGCACGTCGCGACGTGAAAGCGCAGGCCGTTGGCTTGGACGAACTGGTGTTGGATCTCGTCGATGGCGGGCATGGGGACCGGGTATAGCGCGGAGATGTGGCGATGCGAAAGTCGTCGTGAGGCAGTTGAATCAGCTCGGTACACGGCGCCATCGTCATCCACACACGCGACGCCCTTCGACTTCCGGACTTCCACCACACAGTCGCATTACTCGGCTAACGGAGGAGGATGTTATGTTGCACGGAATCGCAGGAGCAGTGCTGACAGTGCTGGTGCTGGCGGGCGGCGTTGCGGCGCAGGAGCCGCCAGTCTGTGACGAGGGCGTGTTCGTGGTCGAGGGGCGACCGCTGATGCCGGGCAGCACCAGCGCGGTGCCCGACATGGTGACGCTGCGCGACGGCAAGGTCGCCATCGCCAGCGGCTGCCCGGCGGTGCCGGCGCGCATCGAAGTGACGCCCGAAGGGACTTTCATCCGCGCGCGCTGGCGCGAGTGTCCGGGCTACGCAGCGCTGGTGCGCCTGCGCGCGCGTATCGAACCGACCTGCCGCCAGATGAAGGGGACCATCGCGGCGCGCAATCCGCTCTTCGAGCGCCGCTTTGTGGCCGCCCAGTGCAACGACCCGGCGACGTGCCTGGCGGCGCCGTGTCTGCGCAACGCCGACTGCCGTGACACGTTCTACTGCGCCAAACGCGTCGGCGAGTGCGAAGATCGCGGCGTGTGCCGCGAGCGACCGGACGCGTGTCCGGACGTCGTCGATCCGGTGTGCGGCTGCGACGGCGAAACCTACGGCAACCGCTGCGAAGCCGCCGCCGCGGGCGTCAGCGCGCAACACCGCGGTCGCTGCGCGCCAGCCTGCGACCCAGCCAATCCGACGCAGTGCGGCGCGGGCGAGTTCTGCCAGATCCCGCCCGGCGTATGTGACAGCGCCGACGTGCGCGGCGCTTGCACTGACATCCCGCAGCTCTGTCCCGACGTCTATCGGCCGGTGTGCGGCTGCGACGGGCGCACGTACGGCAACCGCTGTGAAGCGGCGGCCAACAGCGCCAGCATCGCCCATCGCGGTGAGTGCCGGCCGCTCTGCGGCACCATCGTCGGCATCCCCTGCCCGGCCGGCCAATACTGCGAGCTCCCGCCGGCGATGTGCAGCTCCGCCGACCTCGCTGGCCAGTGCCTGGCGATCCCGGAGGTGTGCCCGCACATCCTCGACCCGGTCTGCGGCTGCGACGGCGAGACCTATCCGAACGACTGCGCGCGCCGGCAAGCGCAGGTCGCGCTCGCGCACCGTGGTCGCTGCGAGCCGAGCACGAGCAACACGCCCTGAGAGCGGGACGCTTCGAATCTTCAGCGGCGTATCGCAAAGGGTTCCTTCTCCCGGATGGGAGAAGGACAGGATGAGGGGGATACAATTGACGGCGAAGCCACCGCCGGCCCTGGCGTCCCGCTCAAGGCAGGAACTTCAGTCGTAGCCTTCGGCGCAATTGAATCCCCCTCACCTTGAACCTCTCCCATCCGGGAGAGGAAACCAGCGCCACGTGCGTCACCTCTCACCTGGTCCCTTGAGGCGCTCGCGAAACAGCGCCAGGACGCGATCGAGCGCGGCGCGGGTCGGGTGGCCCTCGCGGTCGACCAGGTCGGTGGTCAGTACGGAGTGCGCCAGGCGCTTGATGCCGTGTGGGTTGCCGCGACTCGAGTCGATCTCGATGCCCTCGAACCCCGTGCCGAGCTCGCGGCGCAAGGTATCAAAGCGCTCGCCAGGGCACATCGGATCGCCGGTGAAACGCAGGCCAAGGACACCGCAGCCCTGCTGCGCACGCTGTTTGACGACCGCGAGATCGCCGGCCGAGAGGTGCAGTGCGGCGCGGTGCGCCGGCGTCACGCCGAACGGCAGCGACGGCTGGCTCAACACCGGCGCCATCACCGACGGGTCGACCATCAGCGCCAGCGCGAAGTTGCCGGTCAGGCACATGCCGACGGCCCCGACGCCGGGGCCGCCGCACTCGGCGTGGGCCTTGCGGCACAAGGCGCGGAGCCAGTTCGTGATCGGGCTCGACTCGCCCTTGGCGAGCACGCTGAACTCGCGGCTGATGCAGGCGCGCGCCATTTCGCCGAGAATGTAACCGGGACCGAGCGGCTTGCCCGGTGTGCCGAACATGTGCGGCATGAACACGGTGAAGCCTTCATCCGCCACGCGGCGGCCAAACTCCGCCACCTGCGGCGTGATGCCGGGGATCTCGTGCATCACCACCACCGCCGGGCCGCTGCCGCGGCGGTACACGGCCCGCGTCGCCCCGTCGTGGGTGAACTCTTCGGCGTCGAACCCCGTCAAGCTCACGTCTCGTCCCCCGTGTACCACCACGCCCAGGCGATCAGCACGAGCTGCAACGGCAGCCGCACCCAGTTCCACACCCCGGCGCCCTCGGCGGCGCCGAACACCGGCACGTTGTACAACGCGATGTGCAGGTTGGCCGGGAAGATGGCGATCAGTAGCAGGATGAGGCCCCACGCCGATTGGCGGCGCAGCGACGGTACCAACACGCCGATGCCGAGCGCGAGCTCGGCCAGGCCAGAGAGGTAGACCAACCCGAGGTGCCAGGGCAGATAGGGCGGCATCATCGGCATGTAGAAGTCGGGGCTTCTGAAATGCGCGAGGCCAGCGACGATGTAGAAGAGCGCCATGACATAGAGAAGGATGCGCTTGGGCGTGCTCATGGCGGCGCACTCTACAGAAACGAGATCCCGGAACGCCAGCGCTCAGCGCGCCAACCACAGCGCCGCAGCGGCCGCGACCCCCATCGCGGCCAAACCCGCCAGCGCCACGCGGCGGAAGGAGGAGTTGCCGATGAACGCCACCACGCCACATTTGACCAGCGTGTTGGACAGCGCGCCGATGGCGATTGCCTGCGCCGCGGTCGCAGCCTGCAGGCCTTCGACCGAGCTGCGCGCCATCGAGATGGTCAGCGCATCGACATCGGCCAGGCCGAGCACCGCGCCGGAGAGCAACACGCCGAGGTCGCCGAAGCGGGTGTGCGCGGCGCCGACGGCCAACAGCACGACCTGAAAGACCACCGCCATTTGCAGCGCGGCGGCGAACTGCAACGGGTTGGCGGCCGCCTCGACCTCGGCGGCGCGCGGTGGAGTGCGGCGCAGCCCGGATCCGACGACGATTGCCGCGACGAACAAGGGCGGCAGCAGATACGGCAGCAACGCCAGGGCGACGGGGGGGGCTGAGCACCGACGTGGCCAGCAGAACGCGCGGATACATCACGGCACTGGCAGCGACCACGCCGAGCGCGAGCGGAATCGCCGCGTCGCGTTCCCGGCGGCTGGTGCGCGAGAAGGAGAACGCGACGCCGGTGGAGGAGACCAGGCCGCCCAGCAGGCCGGTGACCAGATACCCGTGACGCGGTCCGACGGCGCGGCGGGCGATGTAGCCGGCGAAGCTCAACCCCGAGAACAGCAGCGCGATGGCCCAGACCTCGCGCGGCCGCACGCCGCCGAAGGGCCCGTAGGGCCCGGGCGGCAACAGCGGCAAGACGACGACCGCCATGACCGCGAAGCGCGCCGCGGCGCGCAGCTCGGTGTCGTCGAGCCGCGCCACCAAGGCGTGCAGACGCGTCTTCTCGACCAGGATCAGACAGGTCACGGCGATGATCCCGCTCGCCGTCGTGAGCCGCCCGACGCCAGCCATCACGCCCGCCGCCAACACCACCATCGCCGCCACCTCGGTGGTGCCGTCGACGGCGCGGCGGCTGGCCGCCGTGTAGGCCATCACCACCAGCGCCGTGGCACCGGCGAGCAGCACCGCCGCCAACACTTCGAAGTGGTCGAACCACAACTGGCCCGCCAGCGCCGCCAGACCGCCGAGCAGCGTGAACGTACGCACGCCGGCAAAGCGCGCCGCCGGACCGCTGGCATGGCCGGACCACTCACGCTCGACGCCCACGGCCAAACCGCCCAGCGCGCCGGCCAGCACGCGCACCAAGCTGAGCACGTCCTCGTTCATCGCCGCCCCGCGGCCGCCGACCGGCGCGCGTACTGCGCCGCCAGGCCGTGCATGTCCATCTCCGCCGCCGCCCGCTCCGCGCGCTCCCACTCCGCCAGGCGCGCCGCTTCATCGCCAAGCTGCTCGGCCAGCCCGGCGCGGGCGGCGTGCAGGCGTGGCAAGAAGACGCGCGCGCCAGTCTCTTCGATCAGCCCCTGTACGTGCTGCAGTGCCTGCTCGACCGCGGCGCGATCGGTCGGCGCGGCGGTGTGCGTTTCGGCGTCGGCGAGATGCGCCGGGCACTCGGAGATCCTGCCGCCGCTCTGCCGCGCCAACTCGATCGACTCGCGCGCCGCCGCGCGGCCGCGCGCGACCTCGCCCGTCCCGGCATACGCCAGCGCCAGCGCCGACTGCAGAAAGCCGTCGAGCAGCGAGGCCATCCCGCCGGCACGACCCTCCTCGCGCGCCATCTCCAGCCACGCCAGTCCGACGCCGTACTCGCCGTCGGCGACGGCGGTCATGCCCAGCGTCAGATGCGCTTGCGCCTGTCGAAACAGCGCGTTGCCGCCGTCGGTGACGGCCAGCGCCGCGCGCGCATTGCGCGCCGCCATCTGGTGGTCGCCGGCCAGGTAGGCGACGACGGCGCGAAAGTTCAACGCCACGCACAGCCCCTCCGCTGCCGCCGCCTCGCGCGCCAGGGCGACGGTGCGGTCGACCTCCACCAGCGCTTCGCGCACGCGGCCCATGAAGGCGAGGCAGAAGCCGCGCCAGGCGACGGCGAAGGCCTCGCCGTTGAGCCCGAAGCTGATGCCGCGCTCGAACGCCTGGCCCTGCCGAAACAACGCCACCGCTCGCTCGCTGGCCTCCAGCGCCGCGGCCAGTCGGCCCGACCACAGCGCCGTCTGCGCGTCGCCCAGCAGCACGTCGAGCTGCAGCGTGGCGTCGCCGACGTCCTGCGCCAGCGCAGCCGCTTCGTCGGTGAACGCCTGCGCCGCCGCGACGTCGCCCATCATCATGCGCAGCACGCCGTACGACGACAGCAGGTCGGCCAAGGCGCGCCGCCCCCCGTGGCGCTCGGCCAGGGCGCGGCCAGCCGCCAGCACCGCCGCCGCTTCGTCCGGCGGCAAGCCGACGAACGAGCCGACGCGCAACGTCGCGGTGCGCGTCTCCAGCTCCAGCGCCACGGTCTCCGGCGACTCCGGCACGGCGGCCAGCTGCGCCAGCACGGCGCGCAGATGGCGCAGCGCTTCGCCGGCGTCGCTGCCGACCACCCAGTCGGCCGCGCGCCGGTGCCAACGCGCCGCCTCGAGCGGCGCCCCGGCGCGCTCCCAGTGGTGCGCGAGCAGCGCCGCGCGCTCGTCGAGCTTGTCCGCATGCAGCTCGGCAACGGCGCGCGCCACGGCGGCGTGCGCGCGCTGGCGGCGGTCGCCGAGCTGCGAGCCATACGCCACCTCCTGCGTCAGCGGATGTCGGAAGGCGTACTCCGCGGTCGGATACAGCGCTTCGGCGAAGATCAGCTCCGCCTCCTGCAACGCCGTCAGCGCCGCGCCGACATCCCCGATGTCGCTGGCATCGGCCACCGCCTCGAGCAGCGGCCCCGCGAAGCGCTTGCCGATCACCGCCGCCATCTGCAGCAGCGCCTTGTCGCGCTCGCTCAGCCGGTCGATGCGCGCCGCCAGCACCGCTTCCACTGTCGCCGGCATCGCCAGCGCCGCCACCGGCCGCGTCACGCGGTAGGCGCCCTTCACGCCGCTCAGGCTGCCGTTCTGCGCCAGCGCCAACACCATCTCCTCGATGAAGAACGGATTGCCGCCGGTGTGCTCGCGAATGCGCTCCGCCAGCGGCGCCACCGTCGCGTCGCCGCCCAGCAAGTCGCGCAACAGCTCGGTGACCGCCGCCGGGCCGAACGGCTGCAATGCGATCTGTTGATAGCGCGCATCGCCGGCCCACGGCGCGCGGTACTGCGGGCGAAAGTTGAGCAGCAGGAGCGCGCGCGAGCCGACCAACACCTGAACCAGATGAGCGAGAAAGGCCTCGCTGGCGGCATCGATCCAATGCAGGTCTTCGATCAAGATCACCAGCGGCTCGCGTTCGCTCCGGGCGCAGAACAACCGCGCCGCGGCGAGCAGCTGGCGCTGGCGCGTGTCGGGGTCGAGCGGCACCGCCGCACGGGTCGTGTCCGACACACCGAGGAGATCGAACAGCGCCGGCATGCGGTCGCGCAGGCGCTCGTCCAGCCGCAGCAGCGTGCCGGCGATCTTGGTGCGCACCTGTTCGTCGCCGTCGCTCGCGACGATGCCGAACAGGCTGCGGAAGAGGTCGATCACGGGCAGGAACGGAACCGTCCGCCCGTGCGCCACGGCGTGGCCGGCATAGACCGGAATACGGCGCGCGCGGCAGCGCTGGCTGAACTCGTCGCACAAGCGGCTCTTGCCGACACCGGCGTCGGCGGCCAGTCCGACCACCGGCCCCTCGCCCGCCGCGGCGCGCGCCAGGGCGGCCTCGAGCGCGGCCAATTCGTCGGCGCGCCCGATGAAGCGCGAGAAGCCGCGCAGGCGCGCGGCGTCGAACCGCGTGCGCGCCTCGCCGACGCCCTGCAACGCGTAGACGCGCAGGCGCTCGCTCACGCCCTTGACGGTGAACTCGTGCAAGTCCTCGAGCGCGAAGAAGCCCTCCACCAACGCCGCCGTACGTGCGGACAGGTAGGTCCGGCCGGGCTCGGCGAGCTGCTCCATGCGCGCCGCCAATCCCACCGTTGCCCCCTGCGCGGTGTAGTCCATGCGCAGATCGTCGCCGATCTTGCCGACCACCACCGAGCCGGAGTTGAGGCCCATGCGCACCGAGAGCTGCAGGCCGTGCTCGCGGCGTAGCTCCTGCGCGTAGGCGCGCAGGCCCTGCTGCAGATGCAGCGCCGCGTAGCAGGCGCGCTGCGCGTGGTCTTCGTGGGCGAGCGGCGCGCCGAAAAGCGCCATGACGCCATCGCCCGTGTACTGGTTGATCGTGCCCTCGAAGCGGTGCACGCCCTCGGTCATGATGGCGAAGAAGTGGTCCATGATGCGGTGCCACGCCTCGGGATCGACCTGCTCGGCGAGGTGCATCGAGCCCTGCACGTCGGCGAACAGCACCGTCACCTGCTTGCGCTCGCCTTCCAGGGCACTGCGCGACTGGAGGATCTTCTCGACCAGGTGGCGCGGGGTATACGACGCCGGCGCCGCGCTGCGCGCCGCGGCACCGAGCGGCAGGCCGCACTGGTCGCAGAACTTCGCCCCGTCGCGATTGTCGTGGCCGCAGGTCCCGCGCATCGATCAATCGGTTCCTAGTCGATCTTCTCGGTCAGACGAGCCTCTGACTTCCCCCTTCGAGGGATGCGCAGGAAGTAGCACGGCGCCGCGCACCCAGAAAGCCGCGCACACGCCGCGCTCGCGTCGGCGCGTGCACCCTGGTATCCAACCCAACGAAGGGGAAACAATCGCCGTGCCGCTGTTCACCAAGTGCCGGGTCCCGCAGGACCTCGAATCGGTGACCTCGATCGACCGCCGGAGTGAAACCGACCCGGGCGAGGTCGGCGTCACTGCGGAAAGCGTCGCGGCCATCTGGCACGCGGTGGAGCGGCTCTACGGCAGCGGCATCCACCCGGCGATCCAGCTCTGCGTGCGGCGGCACGGCCAGGTGATCATCGATCGCGCCATCGGCCACGCGGCAGGCAATGGGCCCGACGACGCGCCGCAGGTGCCGAAGACGTTGGTGAAGCCGGGCACCCCGTTCACCATCTTCTCGGCTTCGAAGGCCGTCACCGCGATGGTCATGCACCTGCTCGACGAGCGCCACGTCATCCACCTCAACGACCCGGTGGCCGAGTACGTCCCCGAGTTCGCCGCCAACAAGAAACAGTGGATCACCATCCACCACGTGCTGGCGCACCGCGCCGGCGTGCCCACCCTGCCGGCGGACGTGATGCAGCTCGAGCGGCTCGCCGACCCGGCGGCCATCGTGCAGATGCTCTGCGACGCGGCCCCGTCGATGCGCGCCGGTCGCCAGCTCGCCTACCATGCCATCACCGGCGGGTTCATCCTCGGCGAGATCGTGCGGCGCGCGACCGGGCGCGACATTCGCACCTTCCTGCACGACGAGATCCTCGAGCCGCTGGGGTTTCGCTGGATGAACTACGGCGTCAAGCCGCGCGACGCGGCGCGCGTCGCCCGCAACTACTTCACCGGCCCGCCGGCGATGCCGCCGTTGTCGACGCTGCTGGTGCGCGCCCTCGGCGTACCGTTTCGCCAGGTGAGCGAGATGTCGAACGATCCGCGCTTCCTGACCAGCGTCATCCCGTCCGGGAACGTCGTCGCCACCGCCAACGAGCTGAGCCGCTTCTACCAGCTGCTGCTCGACGGCGGCGAGCTCGACGGGGTGCGCATCTTCGAGCCGCGCACCGTGCGCCGCGCGCGCTCGGAGCAATCCTACCTCGAGATGGACATGACGCTCGGGCTGCCGCTGCGCTACGGCCTCGGCTTCATGCTCGGGCACCGCTGGTGGAGCCCGTGGGGACCCGACACGCGCCACGCCTTCGGCCACGTCGGTTTCAGCAACATCCTGGCGTGGGCCGATCCGGAACGCGGCATCGCCGCGACGCTCATGACCAGCGGCAAGCCGCTCATCTACCCCGAGCTGTATTATCTGTGGGACATCACCCGACAGATCGGCGCGGCATGCTCGAAGGAAGTGCCGCCCGTTCGCCTGACGCAGCGCGAGCCGCCGGCAAAGCGGCGCGCGGCGCGCCCGGTTGCGGCGCGCAAGCCGCGCGGGCAGGCGGCGAGCTCGTCGCGCTAGACCGTTTCGGCTTCCGACACGGGTTCCGGTGGCAGCTCGCGCCACCACAGCCCGGTGAGCAGCGCGAGCGCGGCGGGGAGATACGTGCGCCAGCGCGACGCCCATGCGGCCAAGGCACCGTCACCGGGGAAGTGGCGGTACCACACCTCGAAAGCGGCGGCACACAGCGCGGCGCAGGCGATCAACCACGCCCACTTCACACTGCGACGGGCGAGGCCGGGAAGTCCACCGATGAGCGCCGCGCCGCCGAAGGCGGCGAAGTTGAAGGCGAAGAAGCGCGCCCAGTACGCCGCGACGCCCTGCCCTTGCGCGGCCGGGCTGCCGCTGGCGTACTCGAGCATGCCGCCGGCCGACAGCGCCGCGGCGGCGGCGAACACCAGCGTCGCGATCGCCCGCGCGCGCGGCAACGGCCGCGGCCGCAGCATCGCCGCCCAGCTGGACTCGTCGCCGCCTTCCATCGCCGCGCAGTGTGGCGCAATCCCTCCGCGCCCGCCAGTCGCGGCGCCGGCGCGCTTTGACTTTTGTGGCGCAAGGCATTCTTCTCCCCGGCGGAGGGCGCGGACATGGCCGAACGGCAGCGCAAGTTCTGGGGCTGGGGTTGGGAAGGCGAAGGGCCGAACGCGGAGCAACAAGGCCGCATCGCACAACTGCTGGCCGCGCGCCTGGGGTGCGACGCCCCTGGCGTCGCGGCGCCGCCGCGGCTCGATGAGCTGACGCTGCGGCCGCCGCGCATCGCCGCGCCGGCGGCGTTGGCCGCGCTGTGTTCTGCCGCGCCGTACGACCGCGCCGGCCATACCTATGGCAAGTCGTTCCGCGACGTCGTGCGCGCCTTCGCACGCGACTTCAGCAACCCGCCCGACCTGGTCGCCTTTCCGCGCACCGAAGACGACGTCGTCGCGGTGCTCGACTGGTGCAGCACGGCGGGCGTGGTCGCCATCCCGTACGGCGGCGGCTCGAGCGTGGTCGGCGGCGTCGAAGTCCCGGCCGGCGGCGACTGGCGCGGCGCCGTCTCGATCGACCTCGGCCATCTCGACCGCGTGCTCGAAGTCGACCGCACCTCGCGCGCCGCGCGCATCCAGGCCGGCGCGCTCGGCCCGGCGCTCGAAGACCAACTGCGGCCGCACGGCTACACGCTGCGCCATTTTCCGCAGTCGTTCGAATTCTCCACCCTCGGCGGCTGGATCGCGACGCGTTCGGGCGGCCACTTCGCCACCCTCTACACACACATCGACGACTTCGTCGAATCGCTGCGCGTCGTCACGCCGTCGGGCACGATCGCCTCGCGCCGCCTGCCCGGCTCCGGCGCCGGCCCGAGCCCGGATCGGATGTTCATCGGCTCGGAAGGCATTCTCGGCGTCATCACCGAAGCGTGGATGCGGCTGCAGGACCGGCCGCGCTTTCGCGCCGCGGCCAGTGTGCCGTTTGCCGACTTCGGCGCCGCCGCGGAGACCGTGCGCGCCATCAGCCAGGCCGGGCTATATCCATCGAACTGCCGGCTGCTCGACGCCAACGAAGCGCTCAACGCCGGCGCCGGCAGCGGCGCCGAAGCGGTGCTGATCGTCGCGTTCGAGTCCGCCGACCACCCGCTCGACGCCTGGATGCAGCGCGCCATGGAATGTTGTCGCGACGGCGGTGGGCAGGTGCCACCCGGCGCCGGGCAGACCCGCACCGACCAGGACGCGGCGCGCGACGGCGCCGCCGGGGCCTGGCGCCAGTCGTTTCTCGGCGCGCCGTATCTGCGCGATGCGCTGGTCGGCATGGGCTTGATCACCGAGACCTTCGAGACGGCCATCACGTGGGAGCGCTTTCCGGCTTTTCACCAGGCGGTCATGCAGAGCACGCAGGACGCCGTGCGGCGGATCTGCGGCGCCGGCAGCGTCACCTGCCGATTTACGCACGCGTACCCGGACGGTCCCGCCCCCTACTACAGCGTCATCGCGCCGAGCCGGCCGGGCAGCCAGATCGCGCAGTGGGCGGAGATCAAGGCGGCGGCGAGCGAGACCCTGCTCGCGCACGGCGGCACCATCACCCACCACCACGCCGTCGGGCGCGATCACCGGCCGTGGTACGACCGCCAGCGCCCGGACGGCTTCGCGCGCGCCCTCACCGCCGCCAAGCACGCGCTCGACCCCACCGGCGTGCTCAACCCGGGCGTGCTCATCGATCCGCTGCGCTGAGGTTTCACTCCGGTCCCCCTTCTTTCTTCGCTCCCCCTCCTTTCCAAGGAGGGGGTCGGGGGGAGGTAGATCGTCTTCCAATCTTCAAGACAACCTCCCCTAGCCCCTCCTTGGAAAGGAGGGGGACCTGAAAGGACACGACGAGCGCAGCACTGAGAAGTGCCGCACAGGGCGCGGCCCCTTCCTTCAAGAAGATGCCGCTGGTAGCATCGCTGGGCTCAGACGGCCGTGCGAGGGGGATGCGCGACGAGCGACCGCCGACCGCGCGCCGCGCATCGAGGGAGGGAGAGGCCATGCAGCGGGCGACTCGAAGCGGTAGGCAGGGCACGAGAGGCTGGGCACTGGCGATCGGCGCGAGCGTGCTGCTCAGCTGGCCCTTTGGCGCCAGCGCGCAGACGTGCACCGGCGATTGCAACCGCAGCGGCGCGGTGAGCGTCGACGAGCTCATCCTCGGCGTCAACATCGCGCTCGGCATACGCGCCGTCTCCGCCTGCCTGCCGCTCGACCGCGACTTCTCCGAGACCGTGACCGTCGACGAGCTGGTGGCCGCGGTCGCCAGCTCGCTCGACGCGTGTCCCGTGGTCTCGACGACGCCGCAGACGCCGTCACCGACCCCCAGCGCAACCAACACCGGCACGATTGCCCCCACCGAAACGTCCACCGAGACGCCGACCGAAGCTGCGACCGAGATACCGACCGAGACGCCGACGGCGACGCCCACCGCCACGTGCGCGCCGACCGGCACGCCCTATTGCGCCGACACCTGCGAGCCGTGCCCGACGATTCGCGCCGGCTGTTTCGCCGAGACGTGCGGCACCTGCATCCAGAACCCGAGCTGTGAAGACGGCCCGTGCGTTTTCGGAGAGGAGGGGGGATCGCCCGCCGGCTGCTGCAGTTGCGCGACGCAGACGCCGACCGAGACCCCGACGGAAACGCCCACCGCGACGCCGATACCGCGTCTGAAGCGGGCGTCGAAGTCGAGCGCGATCGCCGTCGCCGACGACAACTCCGTCGTGCTCATGGTCAATCCGGACGACCATTCGCTGTCGGTGTTCGACGCCGATTCGTACGCCCTCGTCGCGCGCGTCAACACCGGCGCCGAGCCGGTCGCCGTCGCCATCCACCCCGACAACCGCACCGCTTTCGTCGTCAACCGCGCCGACGCCACCGTCGTCAAGATCACCGGCATCGACGAAGCCACGCCGGAGGTGGCCGCGGTAACCGACGTCGGTGCCGAGCCGACGGGCCTGGCCCTCTCGCCGACCGGCGCGACGCTGTTCGTCGCCGAGTGGGCGGAAGGCCACATCAGCGTCATCGACACCGAGAGCATGGACATCGTCGGCGGCATCGACGCGCCGCAGAACCCGCGCGGCCTTGCCGTCACCAACGACGGCGACGCGGATGACAGCGACGAGACGCTGGTGGTGACGGAGTTCTTCGGCGAGGCGAACCCCAACACCGCCGGCTGCCCGAACGGCACCGCCGAGGGGTGCGACACCGGGCGCCTCGGCCGCCTGCGCCGCTACCGGCTGAGCAATCTGTCGGCGCTCGCGCCGATCATCCTGACTCCCCTCGACAGCGGCTTCGTCGAGCTCGGCCTGCCGGGCGGCACGGCGGCGATCATGACGACGCCCAACCAGCTCTACGCCGCGGCGATCCGGGGCGGCAAAGTCTATGTCACCTCGGTGTCCGCCTCGCCGCAGCCGCCGACCCGCTTCAACGCCAACGTGTTCCCCGTGCTGTACGTCGCCGACCTGACCACCGGCGCCGAGGACCGATCGATCAACGGCACCGCCAATCTCGCCAAGCTCGCCGACGACGCGCTGCGGCCCGATGAAACCCAGGCGACGCGCCTCTTTCTGCAGGAGATCGTCGACCTCGACTTCGCCGACGCCAGCACGGCCTACGTCGTCTCGCGCGCCGCCGACGCCGTGCAGCGGGTCAACTACGATCCCGTCGACGGGATCAGCCTCGGCACCGACGCCGTGGTGCAGATCGACGTCGCCGCCGGTTGTCAGAACCCGATCGGGATCGCCGTCGCGCCCGAGCTCGGCCGCGCCTTCGTCAACTGTCTGATCACCCGGCGTCTCGGGGTCATCGATCTGAACGCCCAGGCGCTGGTCGAAAGCGTCCCGTCCACCGACTTGCCGGCGAGCGGCTCGCCGGAGGATGTCGTGCGCCTCGGCAAACGGTTCTTCTTCACCGGCCGCGGGCGCTGGTCGGAGGGCGGCGAGGGATACTCCTCGTGCGGCTCGTGCCATCCCGACGGTTTGAGCGACGGCATCACATGGGCGTTCGCCGCCGGGCCGCGCCAGACCACGTCGATGGACGGCACCTACTCGCACGGCCCCGGACTGCAGAAGCCGCGCGCGCTCAACTGGACCGCGATTTTCGACGAGCTGCACGACTTCGAGCGCAACACGCGCGGCATATCGGGCGGCCTCGGCGCGCTCACCACCTCGGCCACCAACCAGTGCGCCACGCTTGCACAGGAGCAGCGCATCGCCATTCCGGACGACGGACTCGGGCAGCCGCTGAAAGAGATTCAGGACACCACGCCGGGGAGCTGCACGACCGATTGGGACAAGATCGACGCTTTCGTCAGGACCATCCGCCCGCCGCGCGGGCTGCGCCGACTCAACCCCGCCGCCGTATCGCGCGGCGCCGACCTGTTCGGCCCCGAGCACGGCGCGTGCAACACCTGTCACGGCGGCGCCGGCTGGACGGTGTCGCGTCGCTTCTGGACGCCGTCGTCGCTCAACAACGGGGCGCTGACCATCACGCCCTTCCTGCCGCCGACCGGCGATGGGTTCTGGCCGATCAATGCGTTCCAGATCAGCACGCAGCCGGCCGCGGCCGACAACACCGGCGACGCGGTCGGACCCAAACAGGTCGCCTGCGTGCTGCGCAACGTCAGCACCTTCGGGGTGCCCGGCGATTTCGTGCAAACGGACGCCGTCGAGGTGCGGGCGAACGGCGCGCGCGCGCAAGGCGCCGGCGGCTTCAACGTGCCGTCGCTGTACGGCCTCGCCGTCGGTGCGCCCTATCTGCACCACGGCCAGGCCACCACCTTGCTCGAGCTGTTCGCCGACACCACGTGGCAGGGCCACCTGACCGCTGCCAATCCCGGCTTCACGCCGAGCGGGGCCGACCTCGCCGATCTCACCGCCTTCCTCTTGTCGATCGACCCCACCGTCGAGGAACAGCCGATTCCGGGCGGGCTCGACGGATGCCCGCCGACCTTCCCGAGCTTCGTCGCCACGCTCGATGGCGCGCAGGAGGTCGATCCGGTTACCACGACGGCCCGCGGGCGCGCCGTGTTTCACGTCAGCGACGACCACACCGCGTTGACGTACGAAATCCAGATCGACGGCCTCACGGCGGATCAGGTCCTCGAAGCGCACCTGCACGTGGCGCCGCGCGGCTTCAACGGACCGGTGGTGCTGTTCCTCGCCGCCAGCCCTCCCGCCTCGCTGCCACTGCGCGGGACTTTGCACGCCGCCGACCTGATCCCGAATGAAGACGCCGGCGTCGAGACGTTCGCCGACTTGATCGCCGCGCTCGAAGCCGGCGAGGTCTACGCCAATGTGCACACGGCCGCCCACCTGAGCGGCGAGATCCGCGGCCAGGTCCAGGTGCCCACCACCTTCACCGCCGCGCTCGACGGCGCGCAGGAGGTGCCGGCGGTCGACACGTCGGCCACCGGTCAGGCCACCTTCGTCCTCGGCGCGGACGAGCGCAGCCTGACCTACACGGTCGATACGACAGGACTCGACCCCGCGCAGATCCTGCAGGCGCATCTGCACGTCGCACCGCCCACCTTCAACGGCGATGTCGTGCTCTTCCTCGCCCACGGCCCGCCAGCCGACTTGCCACTGCGCGGCATACTGACCGCCGCCGACTTGCTCCCCAAAGCCAACGCCGGCGTGCTGACCTTCGCCGACTTCGTCGCCGCGCTCTATGCCGGCGATGCTTACGCCAACCTGCACACGGTCGCGCACAGCGGGGGAGAGGTGCGCGGCCAATTGCGCGGTCCGGCCGTGTTTCCCGGCACGTTGTCGGGTGACCAGGAAGTCCCGCCTGTTCTCACCGCTGCGAGCGGACGCGGGCAACTCGCGCTCAGCACCGACGAGCAGGAGCTGCGCTTTGCCCTGGCAGTCACCGGGCTCGGTGAGGACGACATCACGCAGGCGCAGCTGCATATCGCGCCGCGCGGCAGCAACGGGCCGCCGGTCTTCGTCCTCGCCGACAGCGGGTTCACCGGGCTGCGGCTCGGCCGCTTGACCGAAGACGACCTGATGCCCAACGCGGCAGCGGGCATCGAGAGCCTCGCCGACGTCGTCGCCGCGATCAAATCCGGCGCGGCGTACTTCAACATCCAGACCACCGGCAATCCCGACGGCGAGCTCCGCGGCCAGGTTCGGGGGCCGACGACCTTCCGCGCCCAACTCGATGGAGCCCAGGAAGTCCCGGCGGTCGCGACGTCCGCGACCGGCCGCGGGCAGGTCGTGCTCGGTGCCGATGCGACCTCGCTGCGCTATGCGATCAGCAGCAGTCTTCCGCAAGCACAGATCAGCGAGGCACATGTCCACGTCGGGCCAGCCGGCGACAACGGGCCCGTCGCCTTCTTCCTCGCCGAGGACGGCTTCAGCGGCACGAAAGTCGGGCGGTTGACCGCCGATGACTTCCTCGCCCCACCCGGCGTCCCCACCGTGGCCGACTTCGTCGCCGCGCTCGAAGGGGGCAACACGTATCTGAACATCCATACGCAGACGCATGCAGACGGCGAGATCCGCGGGCAGCTCGAATCCGAGGCCCCGGGTGCCGCTGTGCCTTGACGCAAAGAACTTGCCCCGCTCAGGCGGGATCACCTCTCGTCAATTGCAATCAGCTTACGGGCACAAGGCTTTGCTTTGTCGGCCTTTGTACTTGACGACCCCCCGATCGCGTGAGACAACCGTCCCGTCATGCGCGGCTCGCTTCCATGCAGTGCAGGTAGGCGACGCAACCTCGAGAGGAGGGTGATCATGTCGACGAGAGTTCTTTCAGGCGTTTCGATCGTCCGTGTGACCTCAACCTTTGGCCGGATCCTCCGATTCTTCGCGGCCGTGCTCCTCTTCTTGAACCTGTCCCTGGGTTTCATCGCACCCGCGGTGGCGCAGCCGCCGACAGAGACGCCGACCGAAACTCCGACAGAGACGCCGACCGACACGCCGACCGAGACCCCAACCGATACACCGACTGAAACTCCGACGGACACTCCGACTGAGACCCCAACCGAGACACCGACCGACACCCCAACCGAGACGCCGACCGAGACTCCAACGGACACCCCAACCGAGACGCCGACCGAGACTCCAACGGACACGCCGACCGAGACGCCGACCGACACGCCGACGGAGACGCCGACCGACACGCCAACGGAGACGCCGACCGACACGCCGACGAGCACCCCGACCGACACGCCGACGGAGACCCCGACCGATACGCCGACCAACACGCCGACCGACACCCCGACCGACACGCCGACGAGCACCCCGACCAATACGCCGACGGACACGCCGACCAACACCCCGACGCGGACCCCGACCAATACTCCGACGCACACCCCGACCAACACGCCGACGCGGACGCCGACCATCACGCCGACGCACACGCCCACGAACACGCCGACGCGGACGCCGACGATCACGCCGACGCGGACGCCGACCAACACACCGACCATCACCCCGACACCGACGCCAAGGGCACCGGCAATCGGCCAAGGTGCTGATCCGGGCGACGACAGCGTCACCGGTACGGGCGTGCCGAATCGCAGCCCAACGTGCATCCAGATCTACGAGATCGGGGCCAACAATGTCATCGACAATGGCGGTCCAGACGACGAGTTCCTCGGCCAGGGCGGCACCGACGCCGGCGGCAACTTCGTCATCATGCTCAATCGGCCGCTGGTGGCCGGCGACGCCATCTACGCGATCGATATCTGTGAGGACCCGCCTCTCGTCGGCCAGCCGGTGCTGATCACCGACCCGGCCGCGGCGCCGCTGCTCTCCGGGCCGATGGTCGTCGTCGGCATCGGCATCCTCGGCTTGATCGGGCTTCTGGCCATGGGGCGGCTGAAACAAGACGAGTAAGCGGCGCGCCAATTGAAGACCCCGTGACACAGAGGGGGCACACACCGTGTGCCCCCTCTTTTTTTGCCGCGCGCCGATGCGGCACACCATTGCGCGGGGGGTCCGGCACCCGATAAGAGGCAGCGAGATGGCTGGCAACGGATGGCGCAGAATCGCGCTGGGAGGACTCGTCAGCGGCGCCTTTCTGTTTCTCGCCTTCCGCAACGTGTCGCTGGGGGAGCTGCGCACGTCGCTCGCCCATCTGGACGCCACGTGGCTGTTCGCCGCCGTCGGGCTCAGCCTGCTGATCATGGTGCTGCGCGCCTGGCGCTGGCAGCTCGAGTTGCGCCCGCTCGAGCGGGTGCCGTTCGGCCTGCTGTGGGTGGTGACAGCCGCGGCCTATCTGGCGATCAACCTGTTCCCGCTCCGCCTCGGCGAAGTCGTGCGCCCGTGGCTGCTGTCGCGCCGCACGCGCCTGACGCCATCGAACATCGTCGGCAGCATCGTGGTCGAGAAGACCTTCGACTCGCTGGTGATCCTCTTCTACATTTTTGCCGGGCTGCTGACGGTGGAGAACTTGCCGATCTGGGTGCGGCGCGGCGCGATGTTCCCCGCCGCGGGAGCCGCGGTGATGGTCGGGCTGGTCCTGCTGCTGTACTGGCGCGGGGAGGCTTTCGTCGACGAGTGGATCCTCAGCCGCCTGCCGGAACGCGTCCGCGTCGTGGTGCGACGCATCGTCCTCGGCATCGTCGAGGGCATGCGCATCATTCCGAATCGCGCCCTGCTGCTCGGTGTGTTCCTGGTCTCGCTCGTCCTGTGGTTCGTTCCCATTCTCTCGAGCTACGTCATGATCCGCGCCTTCGACTTCCAGGTGCCGTTCAGCGCCGCCCTGGTGGTCTTCATCTTCATTGGCTTCGGCACGGCGCTGCCCAATCTGCCCGGCATGGTGGGTCCCTATCAGTACGCCTGTCAGCTCGCGCTCGGCATGTTCGGGGTCGGCGCCGCCGACGCGCTCGCCTACGGTCTGGTGCTCAATGCCGTGCAGTTTCTGACCATCATCGCGCAAGGGGCGATTGCCCTGCCCTTCGCCGGCGCCAGCTGGTCCGACCTCCGCCGCGCTCGCGAGGAGGTGGCGAGCGCACCGTGATGCAGCTGCCAGGCAAGCGCATCACGGTCACCGGCGGCGCCGGCTTCCTCGGCCGGCACGTCGTGTCGCTGCTCGCACACGCCGGCTGCCGCGACGTGTTCGTTCCGCGTTCGGCCGACTACGACCTGACCCGCGGCGAGGCGGTCGCGCGGCTCTACGACGACGCGCGTCCCCACCTGCTCATCCACCTCGCCGCGGTGGTCGGCGGCATCGGTGCCAATCGCGACAACCCGGGACGCTTCTTCTACGACAACCTGATCATGGGCACCGAGCTGATGGAGCAGGCGCGGCGGCGCGGCGTGGAGAAATTCGTTGCCGTCGGCACGGTGTGCGCGTATCCCAAACACACGCCGGTTCCGTTCAAAGAGGACGACCTCTGGTTGGGCTACCCCGAGGACACCAACGCGCCGTACGGCTTGGCGAAGAAGATGCTGCTGGTGCAGGCGCAGGCCTACCGCCAACAGTACGGCTTCAACGCCATCTACCTGATGCCGGTCAACCTGTACGGCCCGGGCGACTCCTTCGATCCGGCCCGCTCGCACGTGATTCCGGCACTGATCAGGAAGTGTGTCGAGGCCGTCGAGGGCGGGCTGAGCTCGATCGAGGTCTGGGGCACCGGGGCGGCCAGCCGCGAGTTTCTCTACGTCGCGGACTGCGCGCGGGCGATCGTGCAGGCCAGCGCGGCGTACGACCACCCCGACCCGGTCAATCTCGGGACTGGATGCGAGATCCGCATCCGCGAGCTGGTCGAGCTGATCGCCGAGCTGACCGGGTTTCGTGGCCGCATCGTCTGGGATGACAGCAAGCCTGACGGCCAGCCGCGCCGCTGCCTCGACGTCTCGCGCGCCGCCCGCGCGTTCGACTTCCGCGCCAGCACCGACTTCCGCGATGGCCTGCAGCACACCATCGACTGGTACCGCAACACGCGCGCCACCGCGGCGCGTGCAGTGGGCGAACGCAACCAGGACTAGGGCGACGCCGCGCGCGACAGGCTGGGCATCAGCTTGTCGACGCCGAGTCCGGCCAGCTCGCGGGCACTGAACCAGTGCGGACCGGCGCTCCAGAACATCCACCAGTTGAGCAGGTTGGCGCTCAGCGACTCCTGCGTCTGGTCGAACTGGCCGTGCCAGATGAGTGCGCCGTCGGAGGCCGCGATCAGGCTGAGCTCGAACGACACGGCGGCCGGCTCGGTGGCGCCGTACTCGGTGCCGACGCGTTCGCGGAAGCGCGAGACGCGCCCGAAGATCACGCCGTCGGCGCCGACCTCCTGTCCCAGCGCGCGCGCGCGGGCCGCGAGAGGAGTCGCGTCGCGCACCGCCGGACGCCGCAGCGCCTCGTCGACCGTCAGGTCCGGTACGACGCGGAACTCCGTGCGGTGCGCCAGGGCCCGATAGATCTGACCGGTCACGGCCTCGCCCGCCTTGGGGTCCAGCGCCGCCGGCTCCTCGCCGCCCACCACCGGCGTGGTCTCGACTTCCGCGAGCTCGATCGGCAGCACGGCGAGCAGATCCAACGGACGGGCATCGGGCGGCTTGCGCGCCATGCAGCCAGCGACCAGCAGCAGGGCAATCGCCACCACCCCGCGGCGGGCGCCTGTCTGAGACAACCGGCGCACGATGCTAGTCCACCAGCTTGATGCCGAGCTCGCGCAGCTGGCGCGGGTCGACGGGGCTCGGCGCCTCGGTCATCGGGCAGACGGCGCGCTGCGTCTTGGGGAAGGCGATCACCTCGCGAATCGACGGCGCGCCGCACAGCAGCATGGCGAGGCGATCGAGACCGAGCGCGATGCCGCCGTGCGGCGGCGCGCCGTAGCTCAGCGCATCGAGCAGAAAACCAAACTTCGCCCGCGCCTCGTCGGCGCCGATGCCGAGGTGGCGGAAGACGCGCTCTTGCACGTCGGGGCGATGGATACGGATGCTGCCGCCGCCGAGCTCGGTGCCGTTCCACACCACGTCGTAGGCGCGCGCCCGCGCCTTCAGCGGCTCCTGGTCGAGCAGGTCGAGATCCTCGTCGAGCGGGGCGGTGAACGGGTGATGGATGGCGACCGCGCGCTTCTCCTCCGGCGAGTACTCGAAGAGCGGGAAGTCGGTCACCCAGAGCAGCGACTGCGCGCCCTCCGGAATCATGCCGAGCTGCGCGCCGAGCTTGAGGCGCAGGAAGGCCAGCGCGTCGTTCACCACCCGCGCCGTGTCGGCGAGGAACAAGATCACGCTGCCCTCGCCAGCGCCGCAGGTCGACTCGATCGCGGCGCGCTGCTCGGGCGAGAGGAACTTGGCGATCGGCGACTGCCAGCCGTCGGCGCCGACGCGCGCCCAGGCGACGCCCTTGGCACCGTAGGGCGCCACGGCGTCGGGCAGCGAGTCGAGATCCTTGCGCGACAACCGCGCGCCGTCGGGAATCGCCAGCGCCTTCACCAGGCCGCCGCGCTCCGCCGCCTCGCGGAAGACGCGCAACTCGGCCGTGCGCGCGATCTCGGTCACGTCGGCGAGCTCGAGACCAAAGCGCGTGTCGGGCCGGTCGGTGCCGAAGCGGCGCACCGCCTCGGCATAGGTCATGCGCGGGAACGGACGCGGCACGGCGATGTTCTTGAGCGCGAACGCTTCGGCGAGCAACCCCTCGATCAGCTCGTAGATGTCCTCGGGGCGCACGAACGACAGCTCGATGTCGACCTGCGTGAACTCCGGCTGGCGGTCGGCGCGCAGATCCTCGTCGCGGAAGCACTTGACGATCTGGAAGTAGCGATCGAGTCCGGCCACCATGAGGATCTGCTTGAAGAGCTGCGGCGACTGCGGCAGGGCGAAGAAGCTGCCCGGGTTGACGCGGCTCGGCACCAGGTAGTCGCGCGCCCCCTCCGGCGTGCTGCGCGTCAGCACCGGTGTCTCCACCTCGATGAAGCCGGCGCGGTCGAGGTAGTCGCGAATGGTCTTGGTGAGGCGGTGGCGGAACAGCAGGTTGTCGAGCACGGCCGGGCGGCGCAGGTCGAGGTAGCGATAGCGCAGGCGCTGGCTCTCGGTCACGTTGCTCTCGGCGTCGAGCGGGAACGGCGGCGTCTCCGACTCGTTCAGCACGCGCAGCTCCTGCGCCATGATCTCGACTTCGCCGGTGGCGAGATTCGGATTGACCGTCTCGGCCGGGCGGTGGCGCACGCTCCCGCGCACGGCGATGACGTACTCGCTGCGCAGGCCGCCGGCGGCGTCGTGCGCCGCGGCGTTCACCTCGGGGTTGAACACCACCTGCAGGATGCCGCTGCGGTCGCGCACGTCGATGAACACGACGCCGCCGTGATCGCGCCGGCTGTGCACCCAGCCCATGACGGTGACCTCGCGCCCGACATCGGTCGCGCGCAGGGTGCCGCCGTAACAGGAGCGCTGCCAATCGCCGAGAGAATCGAGGCTCACGCGTGTTGCTCCATCGACGCCGGCGCCAGCGCCGCCAGCGCCGCGCGCATCTCGCCGAGCGAGGCGCCGAGACCGACGGCGCGTGGGTAGTCCTGGCGCGCGCGCAGATCGCGCACGGTCACCGCGCCGGCGGCCAGCTCGTCTTCGCCGAGAATGAGCGCATAGCGGGCGCCGAGCTTGTCGGCGCGGCGCATCTGGCTCTTCAGGCTCTTGCCGCCGCTGTCCATCTCGACGCGCGCGCCGGCCTGTCGCCAGCGGTGCGCGAGCGGAAAGGCCGCCGCCTCCGCCGCCGCACCGAGCGGCAGCAGCACCACCTCGGGATGCGCCGCTGCGCGCGGCGCCTCGGCCAGTACCAGGGCGAGGCGCTCGACGCCGAGCGCGAAGCCGACGCCGGCGATGTCGGGTCCGCCCAGGTCGCGCACCAGGCCGTCGTAGCGCCCGCCGCCGCCGATGGCGTTCTGCGCCCCGAGGCCCGGCGCCAGCACCTCGAAGGCGGTGCGGCAATAATAGTCCAGACCGCGCACCATATATGGCTGCAGGCGCGGCCGGACGTTCTCGGCCGCGAGCAGCTCGAGCACGCGATCGAAGTGCGTGCGGCACTCGGCGCAGAGCATGTCGAGCATGCGCGGCGCGCTGTCGCGGATGGCCCCGCAGCCGGGCTGCTTGCAATCGAGCAGGCGCAGCGGGTTCTGCTCGGTGCGGCGCTGGCAATCGGCGCACAACTGGGCGAAGTGCTCGCGACCCCAGGCGACCAGGGCGGCGCGGTACGGCGGCCGGCAGACCCGGCAGCCGAGCGAGTTGACCTGCACCTCGGCCGTCGTGATGCCGAAGGCGGCGAGCAAGTCGTACAGCAGCAGCAGCACCTCGGCATCCGCGGCGGCGTCGTCGCGCCCCAGCACCTCGAGGCCGATCTGCGAGAACTGGCGCAGGCGACCCTTCTGCGGCCGCTCGCGGCGGAACATGGGGCCGAAATAGTACAGCTTGGAGACCGGCTCGCTGACGTGGAAGGCGTGCTCGACGTAGGCGCGCACGACCGACGCCGTCCCTTCCGGCCGCAGCGTCAGCTGCGTCTCGTCGCGATCGGCGAAGGTGTACATCTCCTTCTCGACGATGTCGGTCGCCTCGCCGATCGAGCGGCGAAAGAGCTCGGCGCGCTCGACGATCGGGACGCGGATCTCGCGCACGTTGTATTGCGCGAAGACCTCCCGCGCCTGGGTTTCGAGCCCCGCCCAACGGGCGCTCTCGTCCGGCAGGACGTCGTGAAACCCTTTGACAGACGGGATTTTCATGCTGAGAGCTTGCGTGAAGAAGTGCGAGTAGGTATCAAGGGTTACCCGTCAAGTCAACGAACCGTCGACGCATGTGCAATCTGCTGACGAGGTTCTACGCGGCGGGGTAGCGTCAGTAACAATGTGGCTGCGCGAGCGATCGACCAGAAGGCGGGGGTGACGGTGGGTTGCTGGTCGACGTCGGCCGCTGCGGTGTTCGCCGCCGTGCTGCTGCTCGCCCCTTCGCCGAGCGCAGCGCAGCTCCTGGCGCGCTTCAATGGCTTCGAGAGCGGTGGCCCCGGCGACTACAGCTCGGTCGGTGATCCGAGCGGGTCGACGACGCACCGCAGCGAGGCGGGCCACTTCGGTCTCCTCACCACAGCACTACTCCCAGGCGCCAACCAATACGTCCAAACCAGCCTGAGCCCGGCCGCGCCGCGCTTCACCGATGGCATCTGGGCGTGCGTGCAGAGCGGACCGACCTTCATACGGCGTATCCGCACGTGGTTCAGCACCGGGCTGCCGGTCGTGGAGCTCTTTCTGCGCACGGATCGCCGCATCGAGCTGCGCGTGGACAGCCAGAGCGTTGCGATCTCCGGCTCGGAACAAAAGGTGAGTCTCTGCCCCCAGTTCTCGCCGATCCTGGTCGAGTACAACGCCACGGATGGCACGATCGGACTGACGCTCAACGGCACCTTGATCACCAGCGAGCCGATCCTCTCCACGGCCAGCATCGATGCAATCCGCATCGGCCCTGACAACGCGGAAGGGGGCACCATCGGAGTGGTGTGGGACGACCACGCCATCACGCGCACCGGGGCGTTTCCGACGCAGCTGCGCATCGCCGGGCTGCTGGCGCGCCAGCCGACGGTGCCAGGCGACCTGTTGTTTCGCAGCGACTGGACGGCGTCGGCCGGGTGCAACAACGCCGTGTCCTGCACCAGCGAGCAGCCGCCCGACAATGACTTGTCGTTCGTCTCCACGTCCGTCCCGGATGCACTCCAGTCGCTGTGCCTGCAGCCAGCGTCGCTCGGCGGCATCTTCGGCAACATCCTCTCCGTCAAGACGCAGGTCATCGCGCGCAGCCCGACCGACAGCGCGCTGCGGATCGATCTGCGGCTCAACGGGCTCGCCTGCGGCGGTTCGGATGTCAGCGGCTTGTTCTCGCCCGACGCCAACTCGCTGCCCGTCGCGTCGAACTACGCCGGGGTGAGCCGCGTCAACGCCACCAACCCGGCCGGCGGCGCCTGGACGCTGGCCAACCTCGACACCACCGAGGTGAGGCTGGTCCAGGTCGGCAGCACCGAGACCCGCGTCACGCAGGTGGTGCGCGAAGTGGCGTTCGACGTGGCGGGGTTCCCGTCGCCGACACCGACCAGCACCCCGACGCCGACGGCGACGCTGACGCCGACGCGCACGCCGACCGACACGCCGACGCTGACGCCGACGTTGACGCCGACCGCGACGCCAAGCGTGACGCCGACGCCGACGATGACGCCGACGGCCACGCTGACGCTGACGCCGACCGACACGCCGTCGCTGACGCCGACCGCGACCTTCACGCTGACGCCGACGGCGACGCTGACCTTCACCATCACGCAAACCTTCACGCCGAGCCACACGCCCACCATGACGCCGACGCGCACGATTACAGCGACGCGCACCCAGACGCCGACGCCGAGCCTGACGCCGATCCTGCGTCAGATCGTGCGTATGACCGGATTCGAAGGCGGCTGGGAAGGCGACTACGGGACGTTCCCGACCGGCAGCAACGCCGCCGTGCTGCCGGGCGGCGCGCGCACTGGCGACTTCGCCCTCGAAGCGGCCGGCGCACCGCCGAACACCGGTGCGGCGCAATTCGTCATCGCCTCCCTGCCCTTCGAGAGCCCCACCGTCAGCGACGGCATCTGGGCCTGCCAGGTGAGCACGCTGAGCGGCTCGTCGCGGCGCATTCGAAACTGGCTGAGCGACGGCTCCGCCAACGTCGTCGAGTTGCTCATCAACATCAACGGCACGGTGACCCTCCGCGTCGGCGGTGGCGTGGTCGGCACGTCGGTCACCCCCATGTTCGCCTGTGGCGCGGGCTTCACGCACTACGAGATGCAGTATCGCAATGCGATCAACGGCGGCTCCGTGATGCTGCGCATCAACGGCCAGGTCGAGGTCCAGGCCACGCACAACTCCACCAACGGCGTGCGGCGCACGCAGATCGGGCCGGATGACGGCAATCCGTCGCCACCGGCGTTCAGATGGGACGATCACACCTTCGCCACGGGTTCGATCTGGCCGGGCGACGTCGGCATCGTCGGTCTCCTGCCGACCCAGGACGGATTCTACACCCAATGGTCGGTCTCCAATGTCGCGGCCTGCGGCGGCCCGCGCCGCAGCGATTGCGTCTCGCAGCGGCCGCCCGGCGATCCCCCCAGTGGCGGCCACGTCCTGACGTCGGTACCGACGAGCCGAGTCTCGTTTTGCTATGAGAGCATCGCCAGCATCAACGGACCGGTGCTGGCCGTGAAGCCGCTGATCGGGATCAGCCAGGATGCCGGCTCCGGTAACAGCGTTGGCGGCCTGTTCCTGCGCACCGGCGGGTGTCTCAACGGCAGCGGCGTCGACACGGTCGCCACCACCTTTGACGCCACCGTAGAGCTCGATGGCTACGCACGCCTCGACGAAACCAGCCCGACCACCGGCAGTGCCTGGACGGCCGCCGAGATCGCCGCGTCCGAAGTCGGCGTGCGCAAGGTGAGCGTCAATACGCAGACGATGCGCCTCGGCCAGGCCATCCTCGAAGTCGCCTACGACCGCAACCCGCCGACGCCGTTGCCCCCGCCGACGCCGACGGTGACGGCGAGTCCGTCGCGTACGGCGACCGCGACCGTGACGCAGACCTTCACCGTCCCGCCGCCGAGCGGCACGCCGACGCCGTCGCACACGGCCACCCACACGCTGGTGCCGACGTTGCCCCCGACCGCGACCGCCACGGCGTCGTTCACGCTGACACCGTCGTTCACGCTGACGCCCTCGGTCACCGCGACGATCACGCAGACACCGACGCTCGCCCCGACGGAGACGTCCGCTCCGACCGCGACGATCACACCGACACCGACAGTGACGCCGACCGCGACCGATACACCGACCGTGACCACCACGCCGACCGCGATCGACACGCCGACCGTGACCCTGACACCGACCAGCGGCGGCACGCCGTCCGCCACGCCGACCGATACCGCGACCGAGACGCCATCGGCGACGCCGACGCCGGACGTCTCCAACACGCCGACGCCGTCCGCCACGCCGACCGGCCCGACACCGACGCCCATCCCGGCACGCATCGACTATCTGTTCGCCCGCGGCTCGAACGAGTTTGCCTGTGCGCAAAGCGCCGCGACCAATCTCGGCCTCTTCACCGGCAACCTCGATTTCAGCGTCATGGTCGGGGAAGACGCGGCCAATCTGCACCTGGTGTACAAGACCGTGTACATCGCCTCGGGCCTGGGCACCGACGACGCCGCGGATCTGCACACGATGTCCGCGCCGGGCGGCTTCATCGACCAGTTCGTCAGCCTCGGCGGGGCGGCGGTGATCAACATCAACGGCCCCGGCCTCACCAGCCTCGAGCCGGGGATCGCCCCGCGCGGGGTCGGATTCATGCGCTCGCCCGAGTTCCACCAGGCGGAATCGATTCAGCAGCCCTCGCATCCCTACTTCACCGGTCTCGGCTACGGCGGTCTGTCGCTGGCGCCGGCCGTCTTCAGCATCTGGGCGCCGACCGACGAGGGCGTGCTGATCAATCTGCCCGCCGACGCCACGGTCCTGCTGCGCAATGCCGATGGCCCCTCACTGGTCGAGTACCCGCACGGCGACGGCAAGGTCATCGTCTCGACGCTGCGCTATTGCACCTCGACGCCCGAGTCGCAGGGCTCGGCACTGACCAACCTGTTGCTCTACGGCCGCTTCTTCGAAAACCTGGCGCTCACGCCAGGGTTCACCGTCACCCCCACCGCGACCGCCACGCCGACCTCGACCGGACCCAGCGCCACGCCGACGCGCACGCGCACGACATCCCCGATACGGACACCGACCGCGACGCCGACGGCGCTGGTCAACACACCCACCGAAACCGAGACCCCGCTGCCGACCGCGACGCCGACGCCGCCTTGCCCCGGCGATTGCGACGAGAGCGGCCGCGTCAGCATCGACGACCTGGTGCGCTGCGTCGCCATCTCGCTCGAGGATCAAGCGGTCGAGACCTGCCCCGCCGGCGACGGCAACAGCGATCAGGTCATCGCCATCGACGAGCTGATCACGGCGGTCAACAGCGCACTGCACGGCTGCCCGGCTCCGTAAGCGCTGACTGCACCCCTTCGCGGCTTCGCGCCTTCGCGTGA
>CAYVUV010000181.1:0-2875 GCA_964455095.1 uncultured Binatia bacterium (SeqCode) | reverse complement strand
ATGGCCGAGCTGAGGCGCTTCGCCGCCGACGAGCTGTCGCTCACCGAGCTGCAGGCCTGGGACCTCGCCTTCGCCAGCGAGAAGCTCAAGGAGGCGCGCTACGCGTTCTCCGACCAGACGGTGAAGCAGTACTTCCAGCTGCCGCGCGTGCTCGACGGGCTGTTCGGCCTGATCGAGCGGCTGTACTCGGTGCGCATCGCGCCCGACTCGGCGCCGGCCTGGCATCCCGACGTGCGCTTCTTCCGCGTCGAGCGCGACGGCCAACTGGTCGGCCAGTTCTACACCGACCTCTACGCGCGCGCCTCGAAGCGCCCGGGCGCGTGGATGGACGACGCGCGCTCGCGGCGGCGCCGCCACGCCGCGCTGCAGACGCCGGTCGCTTACCTGGTGTGCAACTTCCAGCCACCGGTCGGCGGACGGCCCGCACTGCTCACGCACGACGACGTGACGACGCTGTTCCACGAGTTCGGCCACGGCCTGCACCACCTGCTCACGCGGGTCGACGACCTCGCCGTGTCGGGCATCTCGGGCGTCGAATGGGATGCAGTCGAGCTGCCGAGTCAGTTCATGGAGAACTTCTGCTGGGAGTGGGACATCGTCGCGTCGATGAGCGCGCACGTCGAGACCGGCGCGCCGCTGCCGCGCGAGCTGTTCGACCGGATGCTCGCCGCGAAGAATTTCCAGAGCGGCATGGCGACGCTGCGGCAGATCGAGTTCGCGCTGTTCGACATGCGGCTGCACGCCGGCTTCGAGCCCCGCGGCGCGCGCAGCGTGCAGGACGTGCTCGACGAGGTGCGTCGCGAGGTTGCGGTGGTCGTTCCACCGTCGTGGAACCGCTTCCAGAACAGCTTCTCGCACATCTTTGCGGGCGGGTACTCGGCGGGGTACTACAGCTACAAGTGGGCTGAAGTGCTGTCGGCCGACGCCTATGCGGCGTTCGAGGAAGCCATGGCGCAACCGGACGCACCGGCCCGCGTGGCCGAGACGGGGCGGCGCTTCCTCGACGAGATCCTGTCGGTGGGCGGGAGCCGACCGGCCATCGACTCGTTTCGCGCGTTCAGAGGACGAGATCCCGAGCTGGATGCCTTGCTTCGCCATAATGGAATGGTCGAGGCATCCGCTCCGGAACCGTCCCATGCTTAGCCGCCAGACTGTCGTCGCCATCCCCGTTGCGCTTGCCGGTCTCGCATTGGCCGCCGCGATCGCCGCGCCCGTCGCGCACGCCCAGTACAAGTGGATCGGCGCCGATGGCCGCGTGAACTACGGCGACCGCCCCCCGCCGACCGACAGCCGCCGGATCGTGCGCGCGCCGACCGGCGTCCACTCTTCGGAGGCTCCGGCCAACGGCGACCCTCAGCTGCCCTATGCGTTGCGCTCGGCGACGAGCCGGTATCCGGTCGTGCTGTACACGTCCCCCGATTGCGAGCCCTGCGACATGGGCCGCGACCACCTGGCCCACCGCGGCGTCCCGTTCACCGAGAAGCGCGTCCAGACCGCCGCCGACGTGCGCGCGTTCAACAAGCTGCAGCCGGGCACCTCGCAGTTCCCGGTGCTGACGGTCGGCACCGACCGGATGGTCGGATTCGAAGCAGGAATGTGGAACCGGATGCTCGATGCGGCGGCGTATCCCCGCTCGTCGATGCTGCCGCCGAACTACCTGGCGCGCACGCTCGAGCCGATGAGCCCGCCCGAAGACAAGCCGAAAGCCAGCGCCGAGGCGGGCCGACCGAATTCGGCGCAGGCCGACGCAGACGTCGGCGGGTTGCTCATTCCGGCGCAGCAAGAGCGGTTCGAGAACCCGATCCGGTTCTGACGCGCGCCCGAGGCTGGTCCGGGGCCTCCGCGGGGGTCCCGTGCCCGGTGTGCGAGAATCCTGGCGTTCCCCGCCAGCGCCTTGCATGCTCTGGCTGGGTGTCGCGCGTCCATTGACCCCACCGAGATGAGCCATGAGCAGATCCTCGAGGCGCGATGAGACCCGCGCTCTGATTGCCCGAAGGCGATTCCTGGGTTCTGCGGCTGCGTCGCTCGGCACGCTGTCGGTGGCCGCGTGCGGCTCGGGAGGCGGGGCGTCCTCGGTCGTGGCAGGAACTGAAACCTCGGCCCCTGCCCCGGCTCCGGCTCCGGCTCCCGCTCCGGCCCCCGCGCCCGCCCCGGGGGTCACCACCGCCCTGGACTTCCCCGGCGACGCCTGGGTCAACCGCCAGTTCCACCGCACCCTGCCGGCCGACTCCATCCCCGACGCCTACCCCCTCACGCTCGTCATGAGCGTGCTGCCTCGCGACAAGGGCGTCACCTACCAGACCGGCTTCTTCCACGGCATCCGCGGCGACTTCGCTTCGGCCGGCGACCGCTACTACGGTGCCTGCCCCTATCCGCGCGTACCCCCCGGCGAAATGCGCTGGGAAATCGCCGCCAACGGCAACGACTACACCGGCGACCTCATCCAGTACAACCGCTGGCATCGCCAGGCCTTCGTCGCCTGGGCCGACGCCTCCGGCAAGCATCACCGCTTCTACTACGACCTGCCCGACCTCTCCAAGGTCGTCGCCGTCGACCTGCCCACCTCCTATTTCCCCTCGAACACCTCCACCCAGACCCTCGTCTTCGGCGACGCCCCCTGGGATCACGTCACCGGCGGCGCCGGCGGCGGCGGCCCGGGCAGCGAACAGCTCAAAGGGCTCCTGCGCCGGCTCAAGGTCTTCACGACTCGGCTCCCCGTGGCCGACATGGTCAGCGAAGCGCTCTCCGACGACCTCGCTACGGCAACCGGCGCCGCCAGCATCTGGTACCTCAACGCCAACCCGCGCCCCGACGACCTCACCGACAAATCCGGCCGCGGACATCACTTCCGCTGGCTCGACGACCGCTTCAGGGC
>CAYVUV010000180.1:0-17147 GCA_964455095.1 uncultured Binatia bacterium (SeqCode) | reverse complement strand
GACGGGTGTGGCGGTGCTGGGGTGGGGGTCACCCAATGTGTGGGGGTGTGGGGGCGGGTGGGAGCGGGCGGGGGGCGCCCCTGGGGCGCCCCGCGGGGGTGGCGATCAGGGATCGACACCAATTCGCTTATAAGCCCTGTGCGTCAGCCATTCAAGCGGTCAAGTGCGGTCCGCTTGAGGTGATAGAGCAGTTCCGACGGGTCGTGGGGAAACTCGTCATTCATGAGGTGCTCAATCAGGATGCCGGCCAGCGAGGCGACGATCAGCGCGGCGTCGAGGTCGGGCCGGGCGTCGGCCCGAAAGCGTCCGCTGCGGCGCCCGCTCTCGATGATGTCGACCAGTAGTCGGCGAAAGAGCCGGTACAGGTCGTTGATACGGTTGACCACGTCGTCCGGCTGTTTCTCTCCGTGCAGGATCAGGCCGAAGAAGAAGCGGACCGAGTACACGTTGTCGCGTACGAATTCGTAGAAGAGGTCGATCAGCCGCTCGATCTGCAGCCGCTCGTCGAGGCCGGCCAGGTCGTCGACATCGATGAAATAGGGCTCGAGGGTGCGCCCGAGGGCGGCGCGGAACAGCGCGTCTTTGCTGTCGAAGTGCCACAGAATCAAGGCCTTACTGACGTGGGCCGCGCGCGCTACCTGGGACAGGGCGGTGTTCTCGTACCCTTGCTCAGAAAACAGGCGGGTCGCCGCAGCGAGGATCTTCTCGCGCGTGTCCGGGGAGTGCTCGAGTTGCGCATGAGCCGCCATGATCAACGCCGGCAACGGTAAAGTAGAACACTGTGGCAAGTCAATCTCATTCGCTGCCTTGCCCTGCCGGAACCGAATGGGCAGAGTGCGGGGCAATGAGACGCGGCATCCAACCGGCCCGCCACGCGGTCGGCGTCGGGGCTCTGTGCCTGTGCATCTACGCCGTGCTCGGACTGGGCGGTGGGACACGGCTGCCCGACGCGGTCCTGGCCAGCTCTTCGGGGCCAGGCACCGACGCGACTCCCCGATCGGCCGTTCCAGGGTCGTGGTCGGTGCGCATCGACGGGTGGACAATCGAGGTCGACCGCGCCGCCGCGCGCGTGGCGCCGGCGGTGGTCGAGAGCGCCGACATGGCCGAGGCGGTCGTGGCGCCGGCCGATGAACCAGACGAAGAGGCAGAAGAGGCGGCCCCGGCGCTGTCGGCGTACGACGGCCTGATCGGCAAGCACGCGCAGGCCGCGGGGCTCGACTGGCGGCTGGTGTCGGCGATCATCTACGAGGAATCGCGCTTCCAGCCCGGCACCGTCAGTCCGGCAGGAGCGTATGGGTTGATGCAGGTGCGGCCCATTGCAGCTCGCGATGTAGGCGAAGAGCACTTTCGGGAACCCGATGCCAACATCCGCACCGGCGTGCGCTACCTGCAGCGGCTCGACCGCATGTTCGCCGCCGCGCGCGGACGCGACCGGCTGGCCCTGGTGTTGGCGGCCTACAACATGGGGCCGGGACACGTGCAAGACGCCCAGGCGCTGGCGCGCCATTGGGGCTACGATCCACTGGCGTGGAACGAATCGATGGTCGCCATGCTACCGCTGCTCGAAGAGCCCCAGGTCTACGGGTACCTGCCCAATGGCTATGCGCAGGGCAATCAGACCGTTGCCTACGTCGAGCGCGTGCTGCGCCGCTTCGATGCCTATCGCCGGGCCCTGGCGGTCTTGCCCCCAGGCGCTGTTCCAGGGGCTTCGGCTATCGACTGAGGGCAGACGCCGGCGCATTGCCGGCGTCTACCCGTCGCATCACGCCGCTTCGGCGAGCGGCAGGCTGCGGAACTGCAGCGCGCCGTGCTCGATGTCGACGACCACACGGCTGCCGTCGGTGATGCCGCCCTCGAGCAGCTTGCGTCCGAGCGCGGTTTCGAGCTCGCGCTGCAGCAGGCGCTTCAACGGCCGCGCCCCGTACACCGGGTCGTAGCCGGTGTCGGCGAAGTGGTCGAGCGCCGCCTGGCTGAGCTCGAGCACGATCTTGCGCTCGGCCAGGCGAGCCTGGAGATGGCCCAGCTGAATCCCGACGATTTCCTTCAGTTGCTCGCGCGACAGCGCGTGGAAGACGACGACCTCGTCGACGCGGTTGAGGAACTCGGGGCGAAAGTGCTGCCGCAAGGCGCCGAGGACCTCGTCGCGCATCGCCGCGTACTCCTCGGGGCGGTCGCCGCCGCGGTGGCCGAGGATGATCTGGCTGCCGACGTTCGAGGTCATGATCACCACCGTGTTCTTGAAGTCCACGGTGCGCCCGTGCCCGTCGGTGAGGCGGCCGTCGTCGAGCAGCTGCAGCAAGACGTTGAATACGTCGTGGTGCGCCTTCTCGATCTCGTCGAGCAGGATCACGCCGTAGGGCCGCCGGCGCACCGCTTCCGTCAGCTGACCGCCCTCCTCGTAGCCGACGTACCCCGGCGGCGCGCCGATCAGGCGTGCGACGGTGTGCTTCTCCATGTACTCGGACATGTCGACGCGGATCATGGCGTTGTCGTCGTCGAACAGACAGTGGGCGAGGGCGCGCGCGACCTCGGTCTTGCCGACGCCGGTCGGGCCGAGGAAGATGAACGATCCGATGGGCCGATTGGGATCCTTGAGGCCCGAACGGGCGCGGATCACCGCATCGGCCACCGCCTTGACGGCTTCCTCCTGGCCCACGACGCGCTGGTGCATCTGCTCTTCGAGGTGGAGGAGCTTCTGCACTTCGCCCTCCATCAGGCGGCTGACCGGAATGCCCGTCCAGCGCGCGACGATGTCGGCGATGTCTTCCTCGTCGACCTCCTCCTTCATCAGCCGCGGCCCGGTCTCGGCGCTTTCGAGGCGTGCCTCCTCGGCTTGCAGCGTGCGCTCGAGCTGCGCCAACGTTCCGTACTTGAGCTCGGTGGCGCGGTTCAGATCGTACTGGCGCTCGGCCTGCTCGATCTCGCGCTTGGTGGTCTCGATCTCCTCGCGCAAACCGCGCAGCTTGCCGATCGCCCCCTTCTCCTGCTCCCAGCGGGCGCGCAGCGCGTCGGCCTGCTCGCGCAGCTCGGCGAGCTCTTTTTCGAGCTTCTCCAAACGGCTGCGCGAGGCGGCGTCGGTTTCCTTCTTGAGCGCCTCGCGTTCGATCTCCAACTGCATGACGCGGCGCGCGACTTCGTCCAGCTCGGCCGGCATGGAGTCGATCTCGGTGCGCAACTTGGCGGCCGCCTCGTCGACCAGGTCGATCGCCTTGTCGGGGAGAAAGCGGTCGGTGATGTAGCGATCCGAGAGCACTGCCGCGCTCACCAGCGCGGCGTCCTTGATGCGCACGCCGTGATGGACCTCGTAGCGTTCGCGCAGGCCGCGCAGGATCGAGATCGTATCCTCGACCGACGGCTGGTCGACCTGCACCGGCTGGAAGCGGCGCTCGAGGGCCGCGTCCTTCTCGATGTACTTGCGGTACTCGTCGAGCGTCGTGGCGCCAATGCAGTGCAGCTCGCCGCGCGCCAGCATCGGTTTGAGCAGATTGCTGGCGTCCATCGCGCCCTCGGCGGCGCCGGCGCCGACCACGGTGTGGAGCTCGTCGATGAACAGGATGACGTCTCCGGCGGCGTCCTGCACCTCTTTCAACACCGCCTTCAGGCGTTCCTCGAACTCGCCGCGGAACTTGGCGCCGGCGATCAGCGCCCCCATGTCGAGCGCGATCAGGCGGCGGTTCTTCAGCCCTTCGGGCACGTCCTGGCGGACAATGCGCTGCGCCAGGCCCTCGGCGATGGCGGTCTTGCCGACGCCCGGCTCGCCGATCAGCACCGGGTTGTTCTTGGTGCGCCGCGACAACACCTGCATGACGCGGCGGATTTCTTCGTCGCGCCCGATCACCGGATCGACCTTGCCCTCGGCGGCCAGCTTGGTCAGATCGCGGCCATACCGTTCGAGCGCCTGGTAGGTGGTTTCCGGGTTCTGGCTGGTGACGCGCTGGCTGCCGCGCACCTTCTGCAGCGCGGCCATGAACGTTTGGCGGGTGACCCCCTGATCGCGCAACAGGCGGCCGACCGCGCCGCGGTCCTCCACCATGGCGAGCAAGAGGTGCTCGACACTGACGTACTCGTCCTTCAAGGCGGTCGCCTCGTCCTCCGCTTGCGTCAGCAGGCGGCTCAGGCGCGGGGTGATGAAGAGCTGGTCGGGTCGGGCCGCCGGCCCGGTGACCTTCGGCAGGCGCGCCAGCTCCGCCTGCAGGGCGCTGCGCACCGCGGCGGGATCCGCACCGGCGCCTTGCAGCACCGGGAGCGCAATGCCATCGCGCTGTTCGACCAGCGCGGACAGCAGATGCTCGACGTCGCAGCCTTGATTGTTCGCGCGCGTGGCAATGCTCTGCGCTTCGCGCAGCGCGTCTTGCGAGCGTTCGGTGAAACGGTTGATGTTCATCTCGCCCCCATGTTCTGATATTGCGCCCGGCGGCGCTGGGTGGAATCTAAGGACGATCGCAAACGATGCAAGCGTCCGAGCGCGCGCTGGTGTCGCTGGTCGCGTTTGTTTGCCATAATTGAAATGCTGCAAGTGGGGAGCAAAGGAGTCCGCGGATGGCTGAAGAGAAGGATCGACTGGGCAACAAGTTGAGCGAAGTCGAGCGCGCGCGCGAAGACGTCTTCTTCGCCAAGCGCGACCAGGAGCTGATCGACAAGGCGCGCCAGGAGAAGGAGCAGCAGGCCGAAACCGCGCAGCGCTCGATGGCACATATGCGCTGCCCGAAGGATGGCACGCGCCTCGCGGCGCGGGTGATAAACGAGGTCACCGTCGACGAGTGCCCGTCGTGCGGCGGCATGTGGATCGACCGGGGCGAGTTGCAAGAGGTCGCGCGCCGCGAGGCGGCGGGCGAGGGGTGGTTGGCCCGCGTGTTGGGCTCGACCTGACCCGCCGGGGGGCCACAAACGCAAAAGGGGGATGGGCGCCTGGCCCATCCCCCTTTTTTTGTCGCGCGGCAGGCGTCGATCAGTCCGAGATCTTGGTCAGCGCCCGCAGGGTGAAGTAGTCCTCGGGGAACTGGCGCTCGATGAACTGCGCGCTGTACCGACCGCCCAGCGCGGCGCGGTTGGTCTTGTCGTTCACGCCGACGACCATGTTCGGCGTGACGGCGGTGAACGATGCGTCGTCGTTGCGCGACCAGTGGTAGGCGCACATGGCGTTGTAGAAGTATTCGCCGGCGCGGTTGTGCACCAGCTTCCAGTAAATGCGGTACATGTCTTTGTCCATGTACATGATGACCTTGCCGAAGTTGTAGTAGGGGTCCGACGACTCGCCCTCGAGGACCCACACCGGGCGCGGGATCAGCACCAGGTTGTCGACGATGAGCCAGGGCACGCCCTTGGCCCCCGGCGTCTCATAGGCGCCCTTGAAGTACGGGATGTCGACGTTGAAGCGCGTCGGTGACGCGGTCTTCTTCTGCAACATCGGCTCGGGGCTGAGGACGGGCGCGAGGATGTTCTGTTCGCCGATCAGCTTCCAGCGGTAGTACTCGATCTTGCCGGCGTAGCAGTTGACGTCGTCGGCAAAGATGTCGAGGCCGGCGACCGGATCCGAGCGCGTCGCCGCGTTGACGCGGCGCACGCGACGCGTCGCCGGGACATAGAACCAGGCCTGATCCTGCGACGTCCAGTCGTTCTTGCGCTTGCCCAGACCGCCGACCCCGTCGATGTCCTGCGGCTCGAGCACGTTGCTCATGCTGGTGCCGCGCAAGCCTTCGGGGTTGTTGATCGGCCCGCCGTGGCGGCCGAGGAAGGCGTTGGTGTGCAGCCACAGCTTGATGCGCTTGAACTCGCCGCTGGTGTCAATGCCGTTGAGCGTGAACGTCGCGCCCTGTCCCTCGCCCATCGAGTTGGCGGCGTCGAAGTTCCACGCCATCTTGCAGGCGGCGTTGGGCTCTTTCGGGTCGACCTTGGGGAAGGGGTAGCCGAAGAAGAAGTCCGGGATCTTGCCGGTGCTGACTTCTTTCAGGCCGCAGGTCTCCGGATCGATGTCGTACTTGCCGGCATTGGCTTCGCTCGCGTCCCAGAACTTCTTCGAATAGTTCTGCTTGAACTTGTCCGGGTCGACGGGCTGGACCTTGTACCAGTAATCGCCCGCCTTGACGCGATTCAGCACCACCTCGGGCAGCAGATCCTTGCCCTGCTGCCAGTTGTTGCTGTCCAGGATCCACGACTTGCCGGCCTCGCCCTCCTGCGCGCGGGCCGCGCTGGCACCGGCCAGCAGGGCGGCCAGGGCCGCGGTCGCCACGACCGCTCGCTTCATAGAAAACATGCTAGTAGCCTCCTTCACCCGTGTGCCGGGCGTTGTACCTTGAATTCGCTTGTCCGGTGCAGTGAGCCAGCGCCCGCTGTTCGCGCATCCCGAGGGACGTCGGCAGATCACGAGCGGCGCTTCATTTCGTGCAGCTGGCTCTGTTCGGTGCGCAGCATGATGCCCTCGCTGCCGACGATGAACCCCTTGGCGTCGCCCGTCAGGCTGATGCCGCGAAACCAGTTGGCGGCGAGCTGAATGGGCACATCGAAGATCTTCCAGGTGACGCCGGCGTCGGTGCTGTGCAGGATCAGGCCGCTGTCGCCGATTGCCCAGCCCTGCGAGCCCTTGACGGTCACGTCGTAGAGCGCCAGCACGAAACCCTGCCGACCACCGATCGGCTGCGGTTCCCACGTGGCGCCGCCGTCGACGGTGCGCACCATGACCTGATCGATCCCAACCGCCCAGCCGTGTTGCGCGTCGGCGAAGCTGACGCCGAAGAGCGTCGTGTCGACACCCGCTTTTTGCGCCAACCAGGTGGCGCCGCCGTCGACGGTGTTGAAGGTGACGCCGAATTCTCCGACGATCCATCCGTGTGTGGCGTCGGCGAAGTCGATGTCGTAGAGCAGCACGTCGCCCGGCTCGATGATCTCGGCGATGTCCTCCGGCAGGGGAATCGGATCCGGCATGGCGGCTTTCTGCCAGGTGTTGCCGCCGTCGGTCGTGCGCACGATGGTGCCGTAGTCGCCGACCGCCACGCCCACTTCGGCCGAGGCGAAGGCGACGCTCAGCAGATTGCGCTCTGTGCCGGTGGTGAGCTTCTGCCAGGTGGCGCCGCCGTCGCGGCTGCGCAAGGCCAGACCGTACTGACCGGTGACGACCACCGAACCGTCCGGCACGCAGGCGACGGAGAGAATCGCCAGGCGCGTCCCGGTGTCGCTGCGAGTGAACGTCTCGCCGCCGTCGGTCGTGTGCAGCACGCGCCCGAGCTCGCCGACGACCCAGCCTTCGCGGTCGTTGACGAAGCAGGTGGAAAAGAGGTTCTGGCGGATTTCGGCCGGCTTCAGGGTCTCGGCGGCATACGCCAACCGACCGCAGACAAGCCCGCCGACCACCACCAGCGCGATCAGCCAATTGCGGTGAGATGTCACAGCTCTCCTTGGGATTGAATCTCTTATACCCGTGCCGACTCGGTAGGGGAACAGCCGCGGTTGCCGACGGCTGTTCCCCACCCGAACGTGGGCCCGACGTGCGTCAGATGACGTATTCCAGCTGGAACAACACGTTGTCGCGGTCGCGCAGCAAGCTGACGCCGCTGGCGCCCTTGTACCGCGATGCGTACAGGTAGTTGTAGGCCATGGTGAAGCGGAAGGGGTCGCGGCTGAACGTGACGGCGGGCACCGCGGCCAGCGAGCCGCTCCAGTCGTAGATGAAGGTGAAGCTGGGCTGAATCTGACCGCTGTAGTACTGCGTCGCGATCAGCAGGGTCTGCAGGTATTGGTCGACCGGGTTGTGAATCAAGATGGACTGCGAGGCGCCGGACGGGATCAGGGCCGGCTCGACCTTGTACTCCGGCACCGGCAGCACCTCGCCGTTGTTCGCGATGACGACGCAGCCCGGATCGACCCCGGGCTTACAGCCCGGCCGGTTCGTAATCGGTCCGCGGTCGACCGCGCCATTCAGGTGCTTGTAGAAGAACTGCGTGGTGATGAAGAAGGTCTGGTTCGGGTTGAGGAAGCGGATCCACTGGTTGGTGTCGATGCCGAGCACGAAGTTCCACGAATCGCCCTCGCGTTTCCCACCGGTGCAGAGGCCGTCCTCGATTCTGCCGCCCGGACCTCGACACGCCCCGGTGGCGTACACGAAGGGGTCGAGGTTGGCCTGCGAGAAGCGCGGCTCGCCCTGGAAGTAGGCCAGCTCGGTGCGGAAGATCGGCTCGCCGCTCAGGCCGGCGTTGCGCGCGATTTCCGACGGCAGGGCGAAGGTCATCGTCGCCCCGGTGACCTGCACGCGCGGCGCGGTTTGCTCGGCGATGGCCAGGAAGGTGCCCTGTGCCGTCGGCAACCCGAGCGGGAACGCCCGCGAGGTGAACGTCTGCACCGCCGGCGTGTCGAAGTACGTGTAGTAGTGCGCGATGCCGAACGTCGCGTCGCCAATCACGGGGATCGGGGCGTTGGCCTTGATCTGGATGCCGCCGCGAATGTCGGTGAACGTGCGCGTCGGCGTCTTTTGGTAGCTCTTGAGCACGGCGCTGGGCTCGAAGTTGGGCAGCGACCACGGCGAGCCGGTGGGAATGCCGGGCGTGTAGCCGACGGCGTCGTCGATGGCGCCGAAGGCCTCGATGTACGTCTCGAAGAACGGGCCGACGTCGCCGAAGTAATAGTTGGCGACCAGCATGTCGAGCGGTACGCGGCGCTCGTCGAGCGAGGTGAGAAAGCCGCCGAAGCTGTTGTCGATCGGGTTGATGTTGTCGAGCAGCCGGAAGGCGTCGGTTTCACCCCAGACGAGGATCTGGCGGCCGAAACGGATCAGCAGCTCGCCGGCCTGCGCCTCGAGATAGGCCTGAAAGAGCCGCTGGCGCTGCACACCCAGGCGGCGCAGCCGGCTGCGCTCGCCGCTGACGTCCGGGCAGTTCCCCGAAAAGCAGGTCGCCAGGTCCGTGTCATAGAACTGCTCGGCGGTGCGATACTCACTCGGACCGTAATCGTAAATGCCCTCGGCTTCTCCGCGGTACACAATGTGGTACTTGAGCTTCTTGAACTTGAACGGCAGATCGTTGAGCAGACCGAATGGCCCGAATCCCTCGTTCACCAGTCGTTTCAGATCGTGGTCGAGCTCGACCTCGGCGTAGAAGCGGTTCTGGCGCAAGTGTCCATCGGGGGACACCGGGAACGTCAAGCTGCGCCGCACCTGGCGGCCGGCCGATTCCTTGATGGATATGTCGGTATGTTCGGTGCCGACGCGCGCACTGGTGTACGTGCGCACCCCGAGCGAAATCTCTCCATTGGCGTCCAGCGAGGCTCCCAGCACCGCCGCCGGTGCCCCGGCGCAAACTGCCGCACCTAGGCACACGAACCCCCAGACTCTCAGCCCATGCCGCGTCATTCGAGACCCTCCTCTCTCTCGCGTTTCTGGCCCGTGCTCTCCCCCTCGGGCCAGCCCCTGGCAGGCCGTCCCTTATTCGATGCCGTTTCTAGTTGTCAAGCTTATTCCCCTTTATGACGATGGCGCGTGAAGCAAAGCGTCCCAACGGCTGGAATTGCTGTCTTTTCGGGCTTGTTGCCGCTCTGACGACGGGCCCATCCGGGGCTGCCGCGGCGGGCGAGGTCGCGGCGGTCTCGCCCGCCGTGTACGCGCGCGGCGCCGACCTGGACTGCCTGCGCGGTGCCGCCGTCGAGACGCTCGCGGTGCTGGCCTGCGCCGAGCGCTGCGCGCCGATTCCGTGGCAGCTCGACGAGCGCGATGCCGACGGGCGTCTGGTGCTCGATCAGGGACCCGAGCCGAACCCCGACGATTCGCCCGGGGTGCTCGACGACGCCGACGAGATCGGTTGGATGCTCGCCGACGCCGGGCGCCGGATGCGGCCGGACGAGGTCCCGCCCGGCTCGCGCTGCGCGGTCGAGATCGCGCTGCATCACGGCGACTTCGCCGGCTGGGTCTACGTGCTCAGCGGTCCGACGCCGGCGCCGCGCGCCCCCGCCTCCTACGTGCAATACGACACCGTCCGCGACGTCATTGCCGGCGCGCGCGTGTCGATGGGGTTCGGCGGCGCGACGCCGCGCTACCTCGCCCTGAAGGCGCCGCCCGACGCACCCGAGCGCAACCTGCTCGACCGGCTCAAGGTGCGCGCCGCGGCGCGCTTCCTCGGCGTGATCCCGCTGTGGCGCGACGAGGACGATCTGGTGACCGAGATCGTGGGCTGGCGCGTCGGGCCGATCCGTGTCGTGCGCCGCCAGCGCCAGTGGGTGCGCCTCGGCTGGGGACTGCGCACGCCGATCTTCCGCACCGATACGGTCTTCTACCGCGATTGCGCCGAGTTGCCGGTGCACCTGCGCCTGAACTTCCCGCCGACCTACTTCTTCGGCGGCATCGAGATTCAGGGCGTGCTCGACTTTCACGACCTGCGCGGTTGGGGCGTGCTGGCGCCGGGGATGATCGCGCCGCTGCCGATCGGCGCCATGGGCGCGGCCGAACGCGCGGCGCTCAACGAGCGTCCGGGCGATTGGTTCGCCCTCATCGGTCCCGACGTGACGCTGGTCCAGGTGCTCACTACCGGGCCGACCCTGGCCAGCCTGCGCCGCCAGCTGGTCTATCGGGAGAATTCGGATGGTGAACCGCCCGAGTCGGTGCGCGGCGAGCTGCCGGGGGTCGGCTACCGCCTCACCGACTGGGGCGGCGTCGATGCGGGGGCGCACTGGTTTACCTCGACCAGCTGCGCCCTGCCCGCGGGGGCCGACGTCGAGCGCTTTCTCGCCGCGCGCCAGCTCCCGGTGGCACTCGAGAGCCACGCGCTCGCGCTCGCGCCGACGCCGGCCAGCACCAGCCGGCTCACCGATTCGCCGGCACCGTGAACCAGAACTCGCTGCCGCCGCCGGGCGGGCTGTCGACGCCGATGGTACCGCCGTGCGCGACGACGATCTCGCGGGCGATCGAGAGGCCGAGACCGGCGCCGCCGGGCGACTCCATCCCCTGGGTGAGCTTGTCGAAGATCACTTCCCGCGCGGCGGGCGCGATGCCCGGCCCGTGGTCGACGACGGAGAACCGCACGGCGCCGTCGGCCACCGCGCCGCGCACGCACACCGGCTCGCCCTCGGGGGAGTGGCGGATGGCGTTGGTGATGAGGTTGGCGAAGACGAGTTGCAGGCGGTCGGGGTCGACCTCGACCTCGGGCAGTCCCGGCGCCACCTCGATGGTGAGCTCGATGTGGCGCGCCGCGGCGTGCCCGCGCTGCGCGTCGACCGCGGCGGTGATCAGGGCGCGCGGCGCGATGCGGCGGCGCTGCAACTGCATGCGACCGCCCTGAATCTTGGCCAGGTCGAGCAACTCGTCGACGATGCGCTGCAGCCGCTCGCAGTCGTCGCGCGCGGCGTAGAGCAGGTCCGACTGCTTGTCGGTCAGCGGCCCGGCCACATGCTCGAGACACAAGTGAATCGCCAGGCGCAGCGACGTCAGCGGCGTGCGAAACTCGTGCGCGACGGTGGCGACGAGGTCGTTCTTGAGCTGATCGAAACGGTGCAGGCGGGTGACATCCTGCAGGATCACCGTCGCGCCGGTGATGCCCCCCTGCTCGCCGTACACCGGCGTGGCGCGCGCCAGGTAGTACAGGTCGCCGTCGCTGGTCGATGGCAGGTGGACCGCATCCTCGAAACCGCGCGGCACATACGCGCCCTTGCCGGCCAAGACGTGCGCGCGCGCCGTTTCGACCATCGCGCGCAAGGCGACGGGGGCGCTGGCGAGCCCGGCGCCGAGCATGGCCTCGCCGGCGCGGTTGACGATCAGCAGGTCGCCCTTGGCATCGAAGACCAACACCGGGTCGGGCAGGCTGTCGATCGCCGCCTGCGCCGCCTGCTGGGCGAGGAGCAGCTCGCCGAGCGAGCTGCGCCGGTAGCGGTCGAGGCGGTCGGCCATGCCGTTGAACGTCGTGGCGAGCTGGGCCAGCTCATCGCGCCCCGATACCGGCACGCGGGCGCTGAAGTCACCGGCGCCGATGCGGTCGGCCGCCGCGCGCAGGCGGGCCACGGGCAGGACCAGCCGACTGGTGAGCAGCGCCGAGACGAGCACCCCGAGCAGCAGCGCGGCAAGGGAGGCAATCACCATGATCGTGCCGGTGCGCGCCGCGTGGTCGCGGGTGTGGTCGCTCTTGCGCAGCATGGCATCCTGGTTGAGCGTCAAGACGCGCTCGGTCGCTTCGCGCGTGGCGAGAAACGCCGGCGCCAGCCGATCGAAATAGACCGCGGCAGCCGGCGCCGCGCGCAATTCGGCGAAGCTGGCGCGGTACGCGGTCCAGCGCTGGCGCAGCGTGACGGCGGCTTCGCGCTCGCCGACCTCGGTGACGTTGCCCTCCTCGACCGCCAGCTCGGCCTCGAAGCGTTCGATCTGCCGGTCGAGGTCGGCCGCGTCGAGACCGCCGCGTCCGGCGAGCTGGAACAGCGCGGCGCGGTCGAGTGTCTCGAGGATGTCGGCCATGCGCTGGGCGGCGAGCACGCTGCGGTAGTTTTCCTTCAGAATCGCCTCGGCGCTGACGCCGAGCGACCCGATGGTGCGCACCGCCAGGACGGCGAGCAGCAGCAGCGCCAGCCCGAGCGGCGCCTGGGCGAGCAGGACTTTGCTGCGGAACGTCATGCCCCGCCCTCCTCGCTGTCGAGCGAGACAATGTGCAAGTCGAAGCCGGCGGCCTCCTGCACCATACGCTGCATGAACGTGCGCCCGAGCCACTGCCGCCAGCGCGGCTGTTGCGAGCGGCCGATGAGAATGTGCGCCACTCCGTGCGTGTGCGCGAAGTCGAGCAATGCCGGCACCGCATCCCTGGCCTGGAGGCGGCGCACCTGCGCGCCGAGCTCGCGGGCGCGCTCGATGTTGTCGATGAGATGGCGCTGCGCGTCGGAGGCGATGCGCGTCGGCGCCTCGTCCGGGGTCTCGACGTAGACGACGAACCAATCGGTGTTGAGTCGGCCGGCCAGACGCGAGCCGCGGCGCAGCAGCCCGGCGGCGCGCGGCGAGGCCGAGGCCATGCAGACCATCACGCGCCCGGCGCCGGCGGCGGGCGCGGTGTCGCTGGCCGCGCGCGCCGTCGCGGCCTGCGAGTCGAGCCGCTCCGCGACCTCTCGCAGCGCCAGCTCGCGCAGGCTCGACAACTTGTCTTCCTTGAAAAAGTGGGTCAGCGCCCACTCGACTTTTCCGGCGTCGTAGATCTTGCCGGCGCGCAGCCGTTCGAGCAGGTCCTCGGCGTCGAGGTCGAGGTTGACCACCTGATCGGCCTGCTTGAGGAAGCTGTCGGGCACGGTCTCGCGGATGGTCACGCCGGTGGCGCGTTCGACGATGTCCTTCAGGCTCTCGAGGTGCTGGACGTTGAAGGCGCAGATGACGTTGATGCCGGCGTCGAGCAGCTCGAACACATCCTGGTAGCGCTTCTTGTGGCGTGAGCCCGGGACGTTGGTGTGCGCGATCTCATCGACGACGGCGAGCTGCGGGCGGCGGGCAAGCACGCCGTCGAGGTCCATCTCCTCGACCATCAAGCCGCGGTACTCGACGCGCCGGCGCGGCACCTGCTCGAGCCCGTCGAGCAGGGCCGCCGTCTCGGCGCGTCCATGCGTCTCGACGAAGCCGAGCACGACGTCGACGCCGCGCTTGTGCAGCGCGTGCGCTTCCTCGAGCATGCGATAGGTCTTGCCCACGCCCGCCGCCGGCCCGATGTAGACTTTGAGCCGCCCGCGCTTGGCGCGCTCGACCAGCTCGAGGAAGTCTTCCGGCCGCGGGCGCTCGCCCGCGGCCGTCGGCACGGAACGCTCGCTCATCGGGACGGTGCGCGGCTCGGCACTCTCATGAGGCGGATCGGCCGAACTGCCGGTCGAGGGCGAGGTTGAGCCGCAGGACGTTGACGCGCGGGTCGCCGAGCAGGCCAAACGTGCGCCCCTCGGTGTTGGCCTCGACCACGGCGCGCACGCGCTCCGGGTCGACGTGACGGGCTTGCGCAACGCGCGGGATCTGCCAGCGGGCGGCGGCGGGCGAGATGTGCGGATCGAGGCCGCTGGCCGAGGCGGTGACCAGGTCGGACGGGACCGGCCCGTCGGCGTCCGGGTTGGTCTCCGCCAGGCGTGCGATCTCGGCGGTGATGCGGTCGCGCAGCTTTTGCGAGGTGGGGCCGAGGTTGGAGCCGGACGACGCGGCGGCGTCGTAGCCGTTGGGGCCGGCGGCGGACGGCCGCGTCCAGAAGTAGTCGGGCCGCGAGAACGATTGGCCGATCAGCTCCGATCCGACTACCTGGCCGCGTTCGTCGGTGACCAGGCTGCCGTTGGACTGGTGCGGGAAGAGCAGCTGCGCCGCGCCGGTCATGGCCAGGGGGTAGAGCAGTCCGGTGACGACGAGCGTCACGATGGTGGTGCGAAGGGCGATCAGTGTCGTGCGTCCCATGGCGTTCCTCCTACACCAGCCCGACAGCGGTCAAGGCCAGGTCGATGAGCTTGATGCCGGCAAACGGCGCGATGACCCCGCCGACACCGTAGATCAGCAGCGAGCGGCGCAACAGCGCGGCGGCGCCGAGCGGGCGGTACTGCACGCCGCGCAGCGCCAGCGGAATGAGCAGGATGATGATGATGGCGTTGAAGATCACCGCCGACAGGATGGCGCTGAGCGGCGAGGTCAGGTGCATGACGTCGAGCGCCCGCATCTCCGGATAGGCGACGATGAACATCGCCGGCAGGATGGCGAAATACTTGGCGACGTCGTTGGCGATCGAGAACGTGGTCAGGCAGCCGCGTGTCATCAGCAGCTGTTTGCCGACCTCCACCACCTCGAGCAGCTTGGTCGGGTTGGAATCGAGGTCGACCATGTTGCCGGCCTCCTTTGCCGCCTGCGTGCCGGTGTTCATCGCCACGACGACGTCGGCCTGGGCGAGCGCCGGCGCGTCGTTGGTGCCGTCGCCGGTCATTGCCACCAGCTTGCCCTTGGCCTGCTCGGTCTTGATGAGCTGCATCTTCGCCTCCGGGGTCGCCTCGGCGAGGAAGTCGTCGACGCCCGCCTCGCGCGCGATCGCCGCCGCGGTGCGCGGGTTGTCGCCGGTGATCATGACGGTGCGGATGCCCATGGCGCGGAAGCGCTCGAAGCGTTCCTTGATGCCGCCCTTGACGACGTCCTTGAGGTGGATGATGCCGAGCAGGCGGTTGCCGTCGGCGACCGCGAGCGGCGTGCCGCCGCTGTCCGAGATGCGGTGCACGATGCCGTCGAGCCCCGCCGGGGTGTGGCCGCCGAGGGCCCGGACGTGCGCCACCACGGCGTCGACCGCGCCCTTGCGGACCTGGCGCCCGTCGAGGTCGCAGCCGCTCATGCGCGTGTGGGCGCTGAAGGCGATGAAGTGCGCGCCCAGCTCGCGCACGTCGCGGCCGCGCAGTTTGTACTGTTCCTTCACCAGCACGACGATCGAGCGACCCTCCGGGGTCTCGTCGGCCAGGCTGGCGAGCTGCGCCGCGTCGGCGAGCTCGACTTCGGTCACTCCGGCGACCGGCAGCAGCTCGGTCGCCATGCGCTTGCCGAGCGTGATGGTACCGGTCTTGTCGAGCAGCAGCGTGTCGACGTCGCCCGCCGCTTCCACCGCGCGGCCGCTCATCGCCAGGACGTTCTTGCGCAACAAGCGGTCCATGCCGGCGATGCCGATCGCCGACAGCAGCCCGCCGATGGTGGTCGGGATCAGGCAGACGAGCAGCGCCACGATCACCGTGACCGACAGCGTGATGCTCGAGTAGAGCGCGATCGGCACCAGCGTCGTGCAGGCGATCAGGAAGATGATGGTCAGCCCGACGAGCAGGATATGGAGCGCGATCTCGTTCGGCGTCTTCTGCCGCGCCGCGCCCTCGACCAGCGCGATCATGCGGTCGAGGAACGACTGCCCGGGGTCGGCGGTGATGCGCACGACGATGCGATCGGACAACACCTTGGTGCCGCCGGTGACCGCCGAGCGGTCGCCGCCGCTCTCGCGGATGACCGGGGCCGACTCGCCGGTGATGGCCGACTCGTCCACCGAGGCAATGCCCTCGATGATCTCGCCGTCGCCCGGAATCAGCTCGCCGGCCTCGACCACCACCGTGTCGCCCTTGTGCAGTTGCGCGGCCGGCACTGCCTCCTCGCGGCCAGCCGACAGGCGGCGGGCGATGGTGTCCTTGCGCATCTTGCGCAACGACGCCGCCTGCGCCTGACCGCGTCCCTCCGCCACCGCCTCGGCGAAGTTGGCGAAGATGACCGTGAACCAGAGCCACAGACTGACGCTGGCCGTGAACCACAGCGGCGCGGCGCTCGCGCCGCCGGCGACCAGGTCGCGCAGGAAGACGAGCGTGGTCAGCGCGCTGCCGATCTCGACCACGAACATGACCGGATTCCGCGCCACGTGCTGCGGCGCCAGCTTGCGCAGGCTGGCGAATGCCGCCGGGCCGAGGATCTCCGGATCGAGGAGGGAAAATTCTTTCGCTTTGCTCGCCATGTCTCTTGTCGCCTCTCTAGAAAAACCGGCCGGCGCCGGCGAGGAAGTGCTCGACGATCGGTCCCAGCGCCAGCGCCGGGAAGAAGGTCAGCGCGCCGACGATGACGATCACGCCGACCAGCAGGCCGACGAACAGCGCGCCGTCGGTCGGAAACGTTCCGGCCGATGGCGGCACCACCTTCTTGCCGACCAGCGAGCCGCCGATGGCCAGCATCGGCACGATCATCAGGAAGCGGCCGCCGAGCATCGTCAGGCCGAGCGTCGTGTTGTACCAGGGCGTGTTGGCGCTGATGCCGGCGAAGGCCGAGCCGTTGTTGCCGGCGGCGCTGGTGAACGCGTACATGATCTCGCTCAGCCCGTGCGGACCGGCGTTGTTGAGCGAGGACACGCCATAGGGCGCCACCACCGACCAGGCGGCGAAGCCGAGGATCAGCAGCGGGAAGATCAGGATGTAGAGCATGGCGAGCTTGACCTCGCGCTGCTCGATCTTCTTGCCCAGATACTCGGGCGTGCGCCCGACCATCAGCCCGGCGATGAAGACGGCGAGGAGGACGAAGACGAGCATGCCGTACAGCCCCGCGCCGACACCGCCGAAGATGACTTCGCCGAGAAGGATGTTGACCAGCGGCACCAGGCCGCCGATCGGGGTGAAGCTGTCGTGCATCGAGTTGACCGCGCCGCACGAGGCATCGGTGGTGACCGTCGCATAGAGCGCCGAGTTGGCGA
>CAYVUV010000179.1:0-10883 GCA_964455095.1 uncultured Binatia bacterium (SeqCode) | reverse complement strand
TAGTGAAGTGCGGTCGGCGCTTCAGGCCTATCTCACCGGCATTCTTCACAACCTTCAGTGTCCGTCGCTGCAAACTGGGGGTACCGCTGACCATATTCACACACTCTTCTCGCTGGCGAGAACGCGAAGCCTCGCCGAAATCGTCGAAGAGGTGAAGAAAAGTTCCTCCAAATGGATGAAAGGACAGGGCGTGCCGGGCTTCTCCTGGCAAGCTGGGTACGGAGCCTTTTCGGTCGGTGGATCGCAGACCGGGCAAGTCATCCAATACATCGCGAGGCAGGAGAAACATCATCGGAAGCTGACCTTTCAACAGGAGTTTCGCATTTTTCTCGACCGATATGGTGTCACCTATGATGAGCGCTATCTGTGGGACTAGAAGACGCGAGTGCCGCCCTTTCAGGGCTTGGTTCGGGGTGTCCGCGTTCTTCCCAGGGCGTTGCCCTGGGCTTTTGGATCAATGCCCCTTCGGGGCGTCGCGCTCCATGTGTTGACACAGTAGCTACGGATTGGCCCCGCCCAGGATCCAGGCGCGAATCAGGCCGACCTCTTCCTCGCTCAGCGGCGTGCCGATCAAGGGCATGCGGGAGCCGAAGGCACTGCCGGTCTGCGGGCCGAGCTTGATGAGAAGGAAACTGTTCTCGGGCGCATAGGGATCGACGCGCAGCAGACCCTCCTCGCGTGGGGCGGGGAGCGTCGGCAGCGCGCCGACCAGGTTGTCGAACGCCGCGCCGGCGGCCAGGACCATTCCACCCGAATGCGTCTGCGCGCTGTGGCAGAACTGGGTCGCACAGCGCGGCGAGAAGATGGCGTCCTGCACCTGCTGCAACGTGACCACCGTCGGCGTCGCCGTCGGCTCCGCGGCGCCGGGAGTCGCGGTCGCCGCGCTGCTCGTTTGCCGAGCGCTCGGTGTCGGTGTGCCGGCCGCGGGCGTGCCCGGCGTGGTCGGCACCGCCGTCGCCTCCGCCTCGCGCGGCCCCGACGCAGCGCGGAAGCCATCGCTGAGCGCAATCGCGCGCAACATGTCGCGCAGGCGATAGCCGGAGACCTCGAGCTGCGCCTGGAGATCGGCCAGGAAGGCGCGCTCGCCGGGCACGACGTCACGTCCCACGGCAAATTTGTAGAGGCTTTCGACAAAGCACGGCCCGAGCGCCGGATGGCGCGACAGCACCTCGCCGAGGCCGAGGGCGTCGGCGAACGGAACGCCGTCGAGCTCGCCCGACGGGTCGATCGCGACGCCGTTTTCCATCTCGCGGTAGGCGCCGATGCCGTCCATCTTTTCGAGCGCCAGACCGATGGGGTCCATGAGGCTGTGGCAGCCGGCGCACACCTCATTGGTGACGTGCACCGTCAGCCGCTCGCGCGCCGTGCGGCGATTGGCGCCGCCCTCTTCGGCGAACATCGAGAAGTCGATGTCACCCGGCGGCGGCGGGACGTCCTGGCAGAGCAGCACCTCGCGCACGAACTTGCCGCGCAGCGTCGGCGAGCTGCGCCCCGGGTGCGAGCGCAGCGCCAGCAGGCTGACGTGGCTGAGCAGCCCGGCGCGCTCGCCGCCGTAGGGGAACTCGAACGGCTCCCAGCCTTCCGCCGTGCGGACGGGCACCCGGTAGACGATCCCCAGGGTGCGGGTCATGAACGAGGAGCGGGTGGTGAACAGATCGCGGTAGTCCGCGTCGCGCGTGAGCAGATGATCGGTGATGACCCGCAGTGTCTGCTCGCGCGCGTCGTCGATCAGCGCCTGACTGAAGGCCGGGAAGAGCGCCGGATCCTTGCGCACCAATCCCTGCTCGATCTCTTCGAAGCCGTAGAGATCGGCGAACAGCGCGCGCACGGCGTCTTCCAGGCGCGGCGAGTCGAGCAGGCGGTCGACCTGGCGCGCCAGTCCGTCGCCGTCGACCAACTCGCCGCGCGCGGCGGCGGCCAGCAGCTCGTCGTCGGGCGTGGTATTCCAGAGCAGATAGCTGAGCCTTGCCGCCATCGACGCATCGGTCAACCGCTGGCGCGATGGCTGCTGGGGATCCGGCTCGACCACCTCGACGCGGAAGAGAAACTCGGGTGACAACAACAACGAGGCGAGCGCCGTTTCGAGACCGGCGTGGAAGTCACCGAGCGCGGCGGCGGCCTGGCTGGCGACCTGCACGCGCGGCGCGATGTCGGCGTCGGTGAGCGGCCGGCGCAGCAATCGGCCGCCGACGGCACGGATGAACGCTTCGGCGCAGTCGTCATCCGTCGTCGCGCGCGGCACACAGGGCACCAGCACGTCGCGATGCGCTGCGTCGAGTGCCTGCTCGGCGATGCTGCGGGCGAGCGCTTCGTACTGCTCGAACCCGGCGCCCGTGACGCTGACGAACGACGAGCCGACCGCGAGCAATCCGGAGCGCCGATTGTCGGGCTCGATGCGGCCGGCGACCGCGATGTCGGCGCCCAGCGCGTCGGCGATGCTCGCCTTGTACTGCGCTTCGGTGAGCCGCCGCATGGCGATCGGCCCCGGCACGCCGGTCGGCGTTGCCGTCGGGGCGCTGGTCGGTACCTGGGTGGGCACGGACGTCGCTGCGGCGGTGGGTAACGCGGCGGTGCTGGTCGGTGCGGTGGTTGGCAGCGCGGTTGCCGCGGCGGTCGGTGCAATGTCGACTGTGGCAGTCGGCGTCGCGTTTGCGTGACCGCCGCCGCTGTCACAGCCCGCGGTCATCGCCAGCAGCGCGATCAGCGCCACAGCACCCGAGGTCGATCCGCGCATCACCATTTGCTCATCTCGCCACGAAGGCCGGGACCGCCGTGAGCGTGTAACCGGTGGACAGCGAGGTGCACTCGCCGGTGGCGGCGTCGTAGTCGCCGTCCGCCTGGCTGGCGAGCACGGCATGGAAGCCAGAGCACGTGTAGCCGAGAGCCGAAGCACCCGCCTGGCCGGCCTTTCTGCCGAAGATGTCGTAGAACTCCTCGAGCGGCTGGAAGCCGAACAACTGTCCCCGCACCGTGCCGTCGGGCTGGTGCGTCAAGCGCACCCAGGCGTCATGGAACGTCAGGTCGCCGGCGACGATCTGGATGTTGAGCCGCACGCGGATGTCCATCGGGCCGGCGACGAGCACCCCGTCGGCGATGTGGCCGCTGCCGACCTGGCTGCGATAGCGGGGATCGGAGTGCGCGCTCAGGGTACCGTAGGGCAGCACCTTGCCGTCGGCCCCGACCGGCGGCGCGTCGGTGCTGCCAAACACCTGCACGCGCACCGAGTCGTCCTGCTGCCAGTCGTCAAGGCCACGCACTTCGATCAGGATGGTCATCGATCCGTCGCGCACCGCCTGGTCGACGACGATGTCGGTGATTTCCCCCGGCTGGAAGCCGCGGATACAGCCGACGGCGCGCCACATCTGGAGGTCGAGACCCTGCTCGCCGGCGGGACCGGCGAAGTCGTCGTGCGCGCAGGGTGTGTCACCCGGTGCATCCCGCGCGGAGACGATTCCGTCGAGGTCCAATCCGTCGAGCGTGCCGGGCGCCGCGAAGGGCTTGAAGTCGGGGTCCTGATTCGCCTCCGGGTCGGCGCAGTCGTCGGCCAGCGCCGGCAGCCCCTGCACCTGTCGCTCGATAGGGCCGAGGTTGAAACCGCCCGGACACGCATCGCTGGCGTGCGCCGGGACGATCGCGGCGAACCCGGAGACGACGAAGCCCTGCACATCTGGCGGCGGCGTGCCGACGTCTTCGTTGCGCCGATAGCGCACGGCGATCGGACCGAAAGCGTCGGCGACACCCGGGCCCAATCCGACCGGCGGGTCGTCGAGTGCCAGCGCGGCGCGCAGGTGAGCGACGGTGAAGTGTTGCGCCACCGGCCAGAACGCGGCTGGTGCCACGTTCTCGGGGCGGCAGCCGTCGAGCGCGAGCTCGAGCAGCGCCGGCGGAATGGGGAAGCCGGCCTCGACCAGCCGCGCCAGAAAGTTGTTGCCGCCGTGGATGATCGCGCACTGGTCGGTGAAGCTGTTGTGGCCGGCGCCGCCGATGGAGACGAAGCGCTTGACGGGCGAGAGGTCTTCGTAGGCCAGCTCGAGCCCCTCGGCGCCGCCGTCCTCCTCGCCGACCAGCAGCAAGATCGGCTTGCCCGCCACGCCGCTACTCGAGGCGCCGGTGGCGTAACCCAGCATCGCCTTGATCTCGGGCCGATCAGGCAGCGCGAAGGCGGCGCGGCCGCCGGCCGAGTGACCCGCCGTCGCGACACGCGTGGCGTCGACGCCGCCGGCCAACGGCGAGCTGTCGTCCGCACTCGCTTCCGCCAGCCGACTCACCGCCGCCAGCACCACCTCGCCCGGATCGCGGTTGATCCCGGGCGGCAGCAGGCCGACCTGCGCCAGCAGGCCCCATTCGAGGTGATCGAGCGACGCGGTGACGAAACCCCACGAGGCGATGCCGGTGAGAAAGGCCGAGTAGGCATGCCGGAAGCCGCCGGCGCCGTGGCTGAACGTGAGGATCGGGAACGGTCCGGCCTGGCTCACCGGCAGGTCGCGGTAGGCGTTCATGGTGACGACCAGGTTGAGGTCGGGCGGCAGCAACTGCTGGATCGCCTCCGGCAGCACTTCGAACGCGGCGTAGCTCGCTTTGGTGGCGCCGGCCTCGCTGCCGGGATCGATCGGGTACCAGACCTCGATGTCGCGATCGCCGATGTTGAGCGTCGTGACGCCGACTTGATACGGCCCGGGCGCCGCGAACGCCGGTAGGCTCGATTCGTCGATCGGCGTATCGGTCGGAGTCGCCGTCGGGGTGGAAGTGTCGGTAGCGGTAGCGGTCGGGCTCGCCGTCGGCATCTCGGTGGGCGTCGCGCTGACGGTCAGCGTTGCGCTCGGTGTGGCGGTTGCCACGGCAGTGAAGGCGACAGTGGCAGTCGGTGTCGGGTGCGACCCGCCGCTGCCTCCGCTGTCACAGCCGCTGGCCAGGGCGAACGTCAGCCCCAGCGCCGAGCGCCAGAGCACGTCGATTCCACGGCGAAGGGACACGCCGTCACTAACCACGCGCGGCGGCAAACTGGCAAGCCGAAAGCGGGTTCGCCCTCACGCCAGGCCGACGATGGCGTCGCCCGCCAGGTCGAGCGATTCGGCGAGCGGCTTCTTCGGCAGGCCGGGCATGCGCATGATGTCGCCGGTCAGCACGACCAGGAAGCCGGCCCCGGCGTTGATCTGGATGCCGCGCACGGTGACGTCGAAGTCGGTCGGACGGCCGCGCCGGGCGGGGTCGTCGGAGAGCGAGTTCTGTGTCTTGGCGATGCAGACCGGCAGGGCGTCGTAGCCGAGACGGTGAATGTCCTCGAGATCGCGTTGCGCCGGCTTGGTGAACACCACGCCGCGCGCGCCGTACATCGCGCGAGCGACGGCGAGGATCTTGTCCGACACCGGCTGTTGCCAATCATACAGCGGCTTGAACGGTTGCCGCCGCCGCTCGGCGTGTTGCAGCAGGACGTCCGCCAGCGCGACGGCGCCGCGGCCGCCGCGGGCGTGGTGATCGGAGATGGCGAACGGCACGCTGCGCTCGCGGCAGTGGCGCTGCACGACGGCGATCTCCTCGTCCGCATCGGCGGCGAAGCGGTTCAGCGCGACGATCGGCACCTCGCCGAACACGCCGATATTCTCGATGTGCTTGTCGAGGTTCGGCAAGCCGCGTTCGACCGCCGCGGCATCGGGCCGACCCAGGTCGGTGGGCGTCACGCCGCCGTGCAGCTTCAGCGCGCGCACCGTGGCGACGAGCACGACCGCCGCGGTGTCGAGGCCGGCGCCGGCGCATGTGATGTCGAAGAACTTCTCCGCCCCGAGGTCGAAGCCGAAGCCCGCTTCGGTGATTGCCCAGTCGGCCAGGTGCAGCGCCATGCGCGTCGCCAGCACGCTGTTGCACCCGTGCGCGATGTTGGCGAACGGGCCGCCGTGCACCAGCGCCGGCACGCCTTCGAGTGTCTGCACCAGGTTGGGCTGCAGGGCATCGCGCAGCAGCGCCAGCATGGCCCCCGACGCGCCCAGCTGCTGCGCCGTCACCGGCGCGCCGTCGGCGGTGAAGGCGACCAGCGTGCGGTCGAGACGGTTGCGCAGATCGTCGACGTCGCGCGCCAGGCAGAGCATCGCCATCACCTCGGAGGCAGCGGTGATGTCGAACCCGGTCTCGCGCGGCACGCCCTGGGTGGGACCGCCGAGGCCGACGATGATATTGCGCAGCGCGCGGTCGTTCATGTCGAGCACGCGCCGCCAGACGACGCGCCGCGGGTCGATGCGCAGCGCGTTGCCGAAATAGAGGTGGTTGTCGAGCATCGCGGCGAGCAGGTTGTGGGCCGACGTCACGGCGTGGAAGTCGCCGGTGAAGTGCAGGTTGATGCGGTCGGCCGGCATCACCTGGCTATGGCCGCCGCCGGTGGCGCCGCCCTTCATGCCCAGGCACGGGCCGAGCGACGGTTCGCGCAGCGCCAGGCAGACCGACTCGCCCATCTGCGCCAACCCCTGCGCCAGGCCGATGCTGGTGGTCGTCTTCCCCTCGCCGGCGGACGTCGGCGTGATCGCCGACACCAACACCAGCCGCGCCGCACCCGGCCGCTGCCGCGGCCGTTCGAGCAGGGTCAAGGGCAGTTTGGCAATGTGCGGGCCGTAGAGAATCAGCTCGTCAGCCCGAATTCCCAACCCGTCGGCGATCTCCGCGATCGGCCGCGGCGCGACCGCGCGCGCAATCTCGATGTCGGTCGGCATGAGCGTCCCCCCTGCGTTGCCAACCTGTCGGAGCAAAAGTGGCTCCAACGCGCCGGCTGCGGCCGGCCAGCTCATGATCTCGCTGCGCCCGCGGGCCATTCTCAATCTCGGGAGGCGGTTCCAACTCCATCTCCCGCAGTCCCTCCTGCCAGAGTCCGGCTTCCCCCTTTGGCAAAGGGGGATTGAGGGGGATTTTCAATGCCCGAGGTGTTTGTCGAGGAACTCGTACGCGACTGTGCGGGCGGCCGGCGGGAAGTCGTGTTCGCAGTCGGGGTAGTCGGCCTGCAGGTTCTCCTCCGCGCCGCTGAGTTTGTAGATCGGCTTCGCCGCCGCGATCGTGTCGCGGACGCCCGAGACGTCGAAGTTGCCGTCGCGCAGCGGCGCGATGGCGAGAAACGGGCGCGGGGCGAAGCTGGCGACAATCTCGGTGAAGTCGAACGGCACCCGGTTGGGGTCGTTGCCGTAGGCGCTGTCGATGAGCGGCATGTATTGCGGGCTGGCCCAGCCCTTCAATTGGCCTGCATGGTATTTGTGAAACCGCGTGAAGCCGCAACTCGAGACCATCGCCTTGATCCGCGGTTCGAAGGCGGCGGTGAACATCGTGTTGTGGCCACCCAGCGAATGGCCGAGGCCGCCGATGTGCTCCGGGTCGACCTGGTCGAGCGACTGCAGCAGGTCGATGGCCCGCATGTTGTCGTAGATGGCCTCCATCGTGCCGCTCTCGTACCCGTGCTCGGATCCTGAGCCCGACTTGGAATCGCCGAATGACGGATAGTCGGGAGCGAGCGTGACGTAGCCGCGTTGCGCCAGCTCGAGGGCGTAGTGCAGGTTCGGCGCCCCACCCAGACCGGCGGGCTCTGCTTTGCCGATGGCAACCGTCTGGTGCAGACACAGGACGGCCGGCACTCGTTGACCGGTGGCCGGTGGAAGAAAGAGGTAGGCGGAGACGCGCCGATCGAGCGAAGCGGTGTGATAGGCGATCTTCCGGCGCGTCAATCCGCCGAGGTCGACCTCTTCCAGTATCTGGACATCGAGCGGTACCGGCTTCGCCGGATGCGGTAACGGTCCCATCACCGACTGCATGTGCGCCAACACGTGCGACTTGCGCACTTCCCAGTCGGCGACCGTCGCGATCGGATGCTTCTTTCCCGAGGCATCGAGGTAGTACGAAAGATCGAGATGCTCGGCGTACTCGGGGACTCGCTCGTCCGCGGCCTGTGCTGGCTGGAACGCGACAACCGCGAACGCGAAGAGCACTGAGACCGCGATCGAGGACCTGGTCCTGTGTCTTCGCCGCATGGAGGTCACTTTCTCATGCGTCGCAGCGCAACGCAGCCGGACCTCAGTCGATCTGGCCAACCTCCACGGCATCGGAGCCGAAGGGCAGGGTGATCAGCAGGCCGTCGTCGGCCAGCACCCAGTCGCGCGGCCGCACTGCGGCGACGCCGCGCACGAACGCGCGCTCGACCAGCCACGCCGGCGGCGGCGGCGTGAGGTGGTAGAGGACCAACAGGCGCACGCCCGCCTCGTTGGCTACCTCGGCCGCTTCGACCGGCGACGTGTGGTACGTCGGGATGTCGTGCAGGATCTTGGCGATGCGCGGGCGGTTGGTCGCTTCGGCTTCCGTCTGCAGCATTTTGACCAGGTGGTTTGCCTGCGCCTCGTGGACGAGCACGTCGGCGCCGCGGGCGGCCGCGACCAGCCCAGCGTCTTTCACCGTGTCGCCGCTGACGACCACTGACCGGCCGCGGTACTCGAAGCGATAGCCGTACGCCGGCTGTACCGGTGTGTGGGTGACGGCAAAGGCGGTGATCTTCATGCCGTCCTGTTCCACCACGGTCGCCGGCCCGCCGCCTTCCGCCGGCCCGGCGATGATGCGCGCTTCCATGCGGCTCACGTCGAGCGGCAACAGGTCGGCGCCGTGGTGCGCAATGCGATAACTGGTGTCGAGCGCATAGGCTTCGCTGAAACCGGCGACGACCCGCTCGACGCCCGGCGGGCCGTAGACCTGCAGCGGCCCCGTGCGGCCGGCGGCCCAGGTCTGCAGATTGAACTCGCCCAACTCGGTGATGTGGTCGGAATGAAAGTGCGTCAGCAGCACGCCGCCGATGGTGCGCCCGTCGACCTGCCAGAGGGCGAGCCGATTCCAGGACCCGTCCCCGGTGTCGACGATCCAGAAGCGACCCCCGGCGAATACCGCCACACATGCCTTTGCTCGGGTCGGGTGGGGCATCGGCGACGAGGTGCCGCAGAGTAGCACCCGCATGGCGTCGTCACCCCACAGCGCCTTCGGCGGCGTGCTCATGCGATGCGCGATCACGCGCCGCAGAATCAGGTCCTGCACCGACTCGATCTGCAGCCCCACCGCAACCAACGCGGCCAGAACGATTCCGACACCGACGATCCAAGCGATCGCGCGCTTCATTGCATGCTCCCTTTCTAAGACTGGGGATCTTCTCAATCCTGTTACTGGGAGGGCGACGCTCCCGCGGAGCCTTCCGGCACATCGAGGCACGGCTCGGCAGGAGCCTCGCCCTCCCGTTCGGATTTGATCAGCCGATCCAGGTGGCGACACGCTCGCAGCACCAGAAGGCGGCGAGCACGCCCATCGCGTAGACGGCCGGGCGCGTCGAGCGCGCCGCCGCGGCGGGCAACCAGCGCGCCAGTAGCGCGGCACCGGCGAGGACGACGGCGATGAAGGCGAGCTGGCCGAGCTCGATGCCGGCGTTGAACGACAACAGCGCCAGCGGCACGTCCGACCCGGCCAGGCCCGCCTCGGCCAGCGCGGCGGCGAAGCCGAAGCCGTGCAGCAGTCCGAAGGCGATCGCCATCGCCCACGGAAAGCGGCGCAATGCCGTCGTCTGCGCGCCGTCGCGCGCCAGCTCGACGGCGAGGACGAGGACGCTGAGCGCGATCATGACCTCGATCGGCCGCGACGGCACGGTGGCGATGCCGAGCGCGGCGGCGGACAGCGTCACGCTGTGCCCGAGCGTGAAGGCGGTGATGGTCTGCACCAGCAGGCGCGAGGCGGAGACGAGCAGGAGCAGACCGAAGACGAACAACAGATGGTCCGGGCCGCCGAGGATGTGCTCGATGCCCAGGCGCAGATAGCTGCGCACGACGTCCCAGCGAGTGGCGCGCGCGGGCACCGTGAACGACGGGCTGCGCGGGTTGAGCACCACCTGGATGGGCTCGTCGCCGCGGCGGGTGATCGTCAGCAGGGCGTTGATCTTGGCCGCCGCCAGGTCGGCGACGCCGATCGCTTCGCCGGCCAGTCCGGCGGTGCCGCAATCGATCGTCCAGCGCAGCGTGACGTGGTCGGCCGCTTCGGTCGCCGCGATCGCCGAGATCTGCCGGCAGCGCGCCGGCAGCAGCGGGCGAACATCGGCCCCCGGCAGGCGCAGGGCAGAGGCGCGCCACGTTACCGCGAAGATGCCGGGCGCGCCTTCCTTCAGCGCCAGCGCCGCCGGATCGAGGCCATGGCCGAAGCCGGGCGCCGGCAGCAGCATGAGAACCGCGGCGGGCAGCCACGGCAGCGCGCTGCGCAACCGGCGCCTCACGAGCTCACCCGCTGCTGCCAGGCGGCCGACTCGACCTGCAGCGGATAGCGCGTGCGCAGGTCGCGCAGCAGTTGCGCGCGGCGCTGCGCGCGCCGTTCCGACTGCCAGCGCTCGAGCACCTGGCCGCGCACGGCCGCGAAGGGCGGCGGCGCGCCGGGCTGGCGCGCCTCGACCCAGACCAGATGTGTTCCGTACGCCGAGGGGAGTGGCCCGACCCAGGTGCCGAGCGGGGCGCTGGCCAGCGCGGCGGCGAAAGACGGACCAAACCACTTCGCCACCTGGGCCGGCGACTGCCCGACGACGTGCGGCGGCGCCGCGAACGAGTCGCCGTGCCGCACCGCGGCGCGCGGCTCTTCACTGTGTTCGCGCAGCGCGGCGAGCCGTGCGGCGGCGGCGTCCGCGCTGTCGCTGCCGCGACCCGAGGCGAAGAAGACATGCCAGAAGTCGACCCGGTCGGGGGCGCGATACTCGTCGCGGCGCGCCTCGTAGAAGGACTGCAGCTCGTCCTCGCCCGGCGGCTGTTCGTCGATGCGCTCGGCGAGCAGGCGCATCTTCTGCACCAGGATGCGGCGCACGACCAGATCGGTGCGGTCGAGCCCGAGCTCGAGCGCGCGCCGGTACAGCG
>CAYVUV010000178.1:0-42586 GCA_964455095.1 uncultured Binatia bacterium (SeqCode) | reverse complement strand
CGATCCCGATTCCGATTCCGACCCCGACTCCGACCAGAGCGCCGTTCAACGGTGACTTTGTGTGCAAAGCCGGCTTAGGGCGACCCTTCGACAGGCTCAGGGTGAGCGGACGAAGAGTCCTTCAGGACTTGAGGAGGGGATCCGCTCATGCCGAGCTCGTCGAATCACGGGGTGGGGCTACGGCTGTTAGAAAAGCAATTCCCAAACTTCCTGCAGCGACGGCACGCCTTGGACTGATTGCTCATCGCTATTCTCCTTTCGCCACGGTGGCGGCGGGATCGTCCCACAATTTGCCCGGCGCGGGGGTTGGGAAGCGGTAGAGCCCGGTGCGAACCTTCAGGCCGAGGGCCTCGCCGACCGCGCGCATGGTCTCGGGACAAAACGCGTAGCCGCGGATCCGGGCGATGCGCCCGTCCTCCTCCTCCAGCCGGAGCACCTGCTCGAGCGCCTCGCGGCCGCGCCGGGTGCAGAACCCGAGGATCACCGGCTCGCCCTCGAACAGGCGCCGCTCGAGGCGGGCCGATTCATAGGCGAACTCGGCCGGCCATTCCGGGTGGCCTCCGACGAGCTTGTAGAACCAGCCCGGCTTGCGACCGAACGCCGCCCGGCCGACGTCGACGCTGCTGCCGACGTTCTCGACCGAACCACTGTCGAGCATCAGTCCGAGCAGCGCGCCGACGTCGGCGGCGCGATAGGCGGCGATGAAGCGGTCGACCAGCGTCGCTGAGGGCACCGGACGCTGCGACGCCGCCTCGCCCTCCGGCTCGCGCAGGCGCGAGCGGCCGCGGTGCAGCGCCGCCTTGACCGCGCCGACCGACGTCCCGAGCACGTCGGCGATCTCCTCGAGGCTGTAGTCGAAGAGCTCCTTCAGCACCACGGCCGCCCTTTCCTGCGGCGCCAGGCGCTGGAGCAGCAGGCTGCCCGCCTCGCGCAGCGTCCCGGTCACCCCGGTCTCGGCGACGCCCCCGAGTCGTGTCTGCTCGGCGAGCGCCGTCGCCTCGCTGCCACGGCGGCGCACGGTATCAATCCAACAGTTGGTCGCCGTGCGCAGCAGATAGGCGCGCGGGTTGGCGACGCGGGTGAACGTGCTGCCGAGCGTGCCGAAGGCGCGCAGCAGCGTGTCCTGCACCAGGTCCTCCGCGTCCCAGATGTTGCCGGTCAGCCGGCGGCAGTAGCCGGACAGTGCCGGGCGGAGCGGTGCCAGCAGGTCGATGTATTGGTGCCAGGCGGCACGCAGGTCGTCGCGCAGTGCATCGGGCAGTTCGAGGTCGGCCATTGCGATCTCCCTCCATTCCGGTTCATGCTGGGAATGACGGACGAACAGGCCCCGAAGATACGTCCCTATATACAATAACCTGCTTGGCTGCCGCGCGCGGGGCAGCCTTAGAAGAGCAAGTCCCAGGCTTCCTGCAGCGACTGCACGCCGAGCACCTCGACGCCGTCGATGGCCGGCAGCTGCCGGCGCGAGCCCTCGGGGATCACGCAGCGTTTGAAACCGAGCGTGGCGCCTTCGCGCACGCGGGTTTCGGTCTGGCCCACCGCGCGCACCTCGCCGGCCAGGCCGACCTCGCCGACGATCAGCGTGTGCGGATCGATGGGGCGATCGAGGAAGCTCGACGCCACGGCGACGATGCAGCCCAGATCGACCGCCGGTTCGTCGAGCCGCACCCCGCCGGCGACGTTGACGAAGATGTCGTGCCCGGTGAGCTGCAGGCCCATTTTCTTCTCGAGGATCGCGACCAGCAGGGCGACGCGGTTGTGATCGAGGCCGAGCGTGGTGCGGCGCGGCGTGCCGAGCGCGGTCGGCGAGACCAGCGCCTGCACCTCGACGAGGATCGGGCGCGTACCTTCGAGGCTGGCGACGACGACTGAGCCAGGCACGTCGACGGGACGCTCGGCGAGGAACAGCGCCGAGGGGTTGGGCACCGGCTGCAGGCCGGACTCCTTCATCTCGAAGACACCGATCTCGTTGGTCGAGCCGAGGCGATTCTTGACCGCGCGCAGAATGCGAAACGAGTGGCCGCGGTCGCCTTCGAAGTAGAGCACGGTGTCGACCATGTGCTCGAGCACGCGCGGGCCGGCGAAGGCGCCTTCCTTGGTGACGTGGCCGACCAGGAAGCAGGCGAGGTGGTGTCGCTTGGCGAACTGCACCAGCTGAGCGGCGCTCTCGCGCACCTGGCCGATGCTGCCCGGCGCCGAGTTGAGCTGCTCGGTGAAGACGGTCTGGATCGAGTCGATGACCATGACCAGCGGGCGCAGGGCGAGGGCGTGAGTCAGAATGCTCTCCAGCGCGGTCTCGGCCAGCACCAGCAGCTGCGGCTGCGTGGCGCCGAGGCGGTCGGCGCGCATCTTGACCTGCTGCGGCGACTCCTCACCGGTCACGTAGAGCACTGGCCCACTGCGCGCCAGCGCGGCCAGTGCCTGCAGGACCAGCGTCGATTTGCCGATGCCGGGGTCGCCGCCGATCAGCACCACCGAGCCGGGGACGACGCCACCGCCGAGCACGCGATCGAGCTCGCCAATGCCGCTGCTCTGCCGTTGTGCTGCCGTCGGCGCCAGGTCGGTGATCGGCTGCGGCTGCGCCGCATTGACCGCACCGCCACCCCGCCGACCGGTCGCGGGCTCGGCCGGCCGCTCTTCGACCAGCGAATTCCACTCGCCGCAATCGGGGCAGCGCCCGAGCCATCGGGTCGACTGATACCCACAGCTCTGGCAGGCAAATACGGTGCGCTCCTTGGCCATCGCCACGCTCTATAGCCGATGAGAGGCCGCGCCGGCGAGGCGGTTACACCAGGCCGGCCGCGGCGCGGCGGTCCCTTTACGGGTCAGTCCGTCACGAGGTAGCAGGAGAGAGCCGTCAGGGCCTCTCCCTTGAATCCCTGCGCCTGGTCGGCGCGGTAGTCGTCGAGCGACTTGTATCCGATCACTTGCCAATCGATGTCCCGGTTCGGGGTGTCGCGATGGTAGAGATAGATGACGCCGAACCGACAGCCCTTGTTCGGCTTTTTGAGCTCGAAGGCGAAGCGGCGTTCGTTGCCGCTCTCGTGTTGCTCGAGAACCCCATACGGCACTTGTTGGCACTGGCTGAAGGTCGTCAACCAGGAGATGGTCTTGGTCCGCACGTACAGCTTGCCGTAGCAGGCTCGACCCGTGCCGCTGAACGCGCCGGTAAATTGGCGAGCGGAAGGCAGGGGCGTCGCGGCGGCGCAGATGGTCGATAGAAGGATGGCGGCGCCAAGCGGCCAATTGGAGTGGCGGCGAAGCCGCACGAGCAAGGTGTTCGAATCGGCCATGGGCGGAGAGTACCACGGAGCAGGAGGCAGTCGCCCGTCCGTCTGGAGAGTCCGCCAACCGTTCGCTTGACGCCTCACGGCGGCTTGGTAGGGTGCGCCCGCCGCAGCTAAAGACTGACTGTTTCGCGAGCTGCAGGCGCTGTCGCCGATGACGCCAACGTCTCGATGAGATTCTTCGGCATCTCTCAGCATATCAGCGGCATGGCGGACATCCGCGGCGTGCTGGCGTCGGTCGATGCGGCTCATACGCTCGACGATCTGACCCTCAGCGCGCATCACTGGGTGATGGGCCGGCCGAAGGACAGTGTTCCCATGTTGGACGGGGACAACTGGCGCCACGTCATCAAGGGCAAGGAGTGGGATCGCTTCCACGCGGTGTGGCGCGCCCGGCTCGACGACTACGACGCGTTCGTCTGCTTCTACCCGCCGGTCTTCGCGTACCTCTACCATTGCTTCGACAAGCCGATCATTTGCCAGTTTCCCATCCGGTATGAATACCCGAACCACGGCGACCCGGCCGAGTGGAACGAGCTCAACGAGTACCTGCGCGCTGGCGTGGACCGCGGCAAGATCATCCTCTGTGCCAACAACCCCTATGACGTGGCGTACGCCGAGCTCTTCCTCCAGCGGCCGGTACGCTTCGTGCCGTCATTGTGCGAATACACCGGCGCGCGGTGGCGGCCGGAGCGAGCCGAGGTCGTGTACTACTGTGCGCAGCGGATCGCGGAGTTGGACGAATCGGTGTTCGTGCACCAGTCCGCGGCGCTGCCGCGCGGGCACACCTGGCAGGATGTCGCGCGCTACAAGGCCATCGCCCACTTCCCGTACAACGTGTCCACGATGTCGATCATCGAGCAGTACACGATGGGCGTGCCGTTACTCTTTCCGACGCTCGACTATGCTGTCGCGCTGTATGCGCAGGGCGCGCGTTTGTTCGAGCAGAACTCGTGGGCCAGAACCGTTGGGAACGCGCCCGGGTCGGTGATCACGCCGCCGCGAGGATTTCCGCACGGATACGACCCCAATGACTTCGCGAGCATCGACTCGATGCGCCATTGGCTGCGCCGCGCCGACTACTACGAGGAGACCTCGATGCCAGGCGTCGTCCACTTCTCGTCACTGGAAGAGCTGCATGCGATCGCGGGCGAGGGCATCGCATTCTTCCAGGAGGTGAGCGCTCGGATGCGATCGTCTTATGAGCAGCGGCGCCAGCTCGCCATCGGCGGATGGAGACAGATGATCGATGAGGTCAGTTGAGCGAGGATTGCCGTGTTGCGTAGGTGTCCCGCAAACTTCCCCGACCGCGTAATCCACGGGGATCGATTCGCGGCGATCGCGGACGTCGAACTGAATTGGAACGCGGGCGGTGCCCGGATCGCACGTGGGTTGGAGCACCTCGGCCGTGGGGCGCGGATCATCTTCGTCAAAACCGACCTCATCCCACAGACCTTTGCCTGGCTGGCAAAGATTCCACGTCCGGAGCCGTTCATCCTCGTCACGCACAACGGCGATTTTCCGATCACTCGACAACTGTTCGAGAGCGCTCCCGGGTGTGTGTCGAGGTGGTATGGGTTGAACGTCGACCACTCGGCACCCAACCTGATTCCCATTCCCAGCGGCATGGAACGCCCGGGTGGTGGTGGGTACAGCGCGGACTATACGAAGGTCCCCGCGGCATGGCGGTCGAGCGCGAGTGCCGGTCGCCGCCATTTGGCGTTCGCCTGCTGGAACGAAAAGAACAACCCGGCAGCGCGTTCGACGGCGCGCGCGGCGTTCGAGGGACGGTCAGGAATCGTCTGGCGTGATCATGGCGTGACCCATCAGGACTTCCTGACGATGTGCGGCGAATCGCGATTCGTGATCTCTCCGCCCGGAAACGGCATCGACTGCCATCGCACCTGGGAGGCGATGTACATGGGCGCGATTCCTCTCGTCCGGCGCTCGCACCACACGAACGGTTTTGCGGATCTGCCGATGGTTGCCGTCGAAAACTGGGACAGCCTGACGAACGAAATGCTGGCGCAGACATACGCCCGCTACGAGAGACGCGCATGGGGTCTCGACAAACTGTTCTTTCCGTACTGGGAAGACGTGATTCGTCGCGATGCCTTGACGCTCTAAGCTATCCTCACGCCAACGTGACCGGCGCTCCGCGCGCTACAACCCAGACGACAACAGCGCGGTCACCATCTCGGCGGCGTCACCGCGGTCGCCTGAGAGCGCCCGGGCGCCCGCGGTAGAGGCCTCAAGAGAAGCGAGAACCTCGCGCGTTCTGGCCCGAGCGGCGACGGTGTTCTGGAGCAATGCCATCACGGCTTCTCCCGAGCTGAGACTCGCGGGTTGCCAGACCGCGCCCGGGCGGTACCGCGTCACGATGACGCATCCGACCGGAAGCGGATCAACTCGGGTATGGCCACCGAGCTCTTCTGCCGTGCGCTTCTCAATGTCGCCAGCTACTCGCAGCGAGAGGCGCCGTGGGTAGGCGTGACAGGCCCCGGTCGAATCGAGCAGGGCGAACTCGTCGGAGAGATAGGCGCAGCCGGCTCGGACGAGCTGCGCCACCAGCGTCGACTTCCCGCTGAATGAGCGGCCCGGGACCACGAGGGCCTTGCCTTGCCACTCCACCGCCCCGGCGTGAACGAAGATCCGGTCCCGCGCGCGCTGAGCGAGGAGCAGGCTCACCTCCCACTCGAGGGCTTTCAGCACCTGGGGGAGGCCGCCCGAAGAAGCGACAGCCCGCCCGGCGGTGTGAAGCGAGAAGGCGGTCTTGCCATCCGCGTCAGGTGCGCTCGAAAGGTGGAAGATGCGCTGCACCCTGCCTGCCGACATGGGCGTGCGCAGTGGCGGAAGGAACGGCTGCGCCGCGTCGAGCGTGGCGGCGCTGTCGCTGGTGACCGCGATCCGAACGCCGTGCGATTCGAAGCGCACGCAGGTCCTCAAGCGCCGGCCCTTTCTCTCTGCAGCTGCCGGCACACGCGATCGAGGGCCGCGACACCGAACGCACCACGGACATAGTCGAGGGCACGTCGCATCGGCCGGACGACGCGCCGCGCGCGTGCTTCTTCGACCAGAAGATCCCAGTCCATCCGCTCGGCGGCCGAGTTGAGTATGGCCATCGCGTCCGCTACCCACCGGGTCGCGTGAACATCGGACGTCCGCAACCCGTCGACACACACCTGGAGCATCTGGTCGGCGGGGGCGAGCACGCGCGTCGTCGTCCCGTCGATGTTCACGGGTTCCGCGCGAGCCCAGAAGCCGTCGTCGGTCGCCGCCCGCGAGCTCCCGACGAAGGCATGCCAGTGAAGGGTGAGCCGGCGGCCCGCCCGGTCTTTGAAGCGGCGCCCGCGCGAGCGCGGGCGGGCCCCACCGAGCGGGTTCGCGGTCGGCTGCCATCCGGCGGTAACCAGGAGACGCCTGGCCGCCACCGCACAGGGGGCGGGAACCAGGAGCGCGACGTTGCCCGGGGGGCGCAGCTCCGGCCGCTCGTAGTAGCGCGAGGCGAGTGCCACCCCTTTTACGAGCAGCGTCGGAATGCCGGCCGTCTGCAGCGCACCAGCCACCTCTCCCGCCAATTGCATGCGCTCGAGGCTGAGCGCCCAGCTGTGCCAGTAGGACGGTTTGAGCGAGTTGACTGCGATCCCCTCGGCCCCGAGGCGCTGCAGGTTCCACCAGACGAGCGGGAAGAGCCGCGTCGAGTCGGGATCGGCCAGCTCCGGCCCGACCTCAGCCACCCAGTCTGCCCAGGCGCGCAGCGCGACCTCGTCCGCGGCCAGAGCGGCCGTCAACAGAAGCTGCTGCTGTAGAGATGGAAGACGGAGCGTGGATCGCATATCGGCAGCTTCGGCGGAGCGAATGCCACGCTCTGGGGGGCGGTCATTCAGGATGACGATCTGATCGATCTTCGCCTCGCGCTTCAGAAACTGAGACATCGTGCCAGACCACCTGAAGTCCTCACGGCCGGTAGCGTCGCTGCGAGCCACGGCGAGGGCGACCGTACGCCGCAGCGCCACGATCCGAGAGGTTCGGAAACCAAATTCAGCCGGTTGGCCAAAGGTCACGCCGTCGACGTCTTGCTCCATCGCTCGCAGGATCACGGCGACCGCGTCGTCGGCGACCGTCTCGTCGTCGTCGACGAACACCACCCATCGCCCTTGCGCCCTGGCGAGCAGACTCTTTCGCTTCGCCGCGGTCGACCGCTCCCCAGCGTCGGGCTCGGCGAGGATCTCGACGACCGATGGGTCGACCAGCGCCTCGATCTGGCGGCGCAGCGCGACGAGAAGCTCATCGAGACGGTGGACGTGCTGCACCAGGGTCGAGATCAGGATGCTCAGCACGGGTGCGCGCGATGCGTGCGCCAGCCGGTCGGCCAGTCGCTGGCGCGCGTCCGCCCGTCGCTCGAACTCGGCTCCGCCGGCGGCCGTGGTTGCCGCCGAGCGCGCGTATGTCGCGTCGAACGCAGCCTCGCCAACGATGTGATGGCGATGCGTGATCCGCACGTCCGGCAGGAAGCGCAGGAGGCCGGCCCGCCGCGCGATGTCGGTGACCTCCGTATCGCAGAACATGTGTTCGTAATTGCCCGGAAGAATATCGGCGACGCAGGCGATCCACTCGGCGGTGAGGAACGGCGCCGTGGCGAGGCGCTCGCGCTGAATTCCATCGTCCGCATAGATGAGCCCGAGTCTTTCGGGAAGATGCGCCGCGGCGAACCGAATCTGGCGGTCCCACCCGGGCGTCTCGAAGACGAAGTCGTCGGCGCAGAGGCCGTAGATGCCTGCGGTCGTCGAGCGGTGAAGCTCCCGCATGGCGCGGACGTAATTGCCGCCAGACTGCAGGACGTGAATCCACGCGGCATCGTCTCCGAACGCCTGCCGGTACCTGCCCGCGTCATCCGGCTCGACGCCGACGACGACGCGGAGCTGCTCCGGCGCAGCCGCAGTCGTCAGGGCGCTCCGCGCCGCGGCGAGCGCTGCTGCCGGCCGACCACGCGACGGCAGCAATAGCGCCACCAGGTCCCGCACCTCGGGCGGATCCACGATCTCGCCAACGAAGCCCTCGAATGCCGGGTGCGAAGGAAACGCGTCACCGCCCAGTGGCTCGGGAACCGAGCTGTGAACCAGACAGCGCCGGCTGACGAGCGGCCAGATCTCCTCGCGCAGAAACTCCTCGTCGTCCCGCTTCCCGGCGCCGCGCTCGAATCGTGCGATCCGATCCCGCATGTCGGGAATCGACCCTCCGCGGCAGCCCCACATGCCCGCGAGCATCGGCGTCCTGCGGTGATGGGCGTGGTCCCGCATGACGTGGAACGGCCGTCCCGAGGCGATCCAGGCGTCGACCGCCGCTTTTTCGCGGACGTTCAGTCGGCTGTCGGCATCCCGAATGATCACGTGGTCGACCTCGGCGTCCGCGGCCGGCAGAAACCGCCAGAAGAGGCCGGCGTAACCCGGCGAGGAAGGAACCGTTCGCACGTCGACGCCGAGCGAGCGGAGGAGGTCGAGAACCGGAACCTCGGGACTGCAATACGCGCGCAGCGTCCAGCCGGGATAAATCGTGGCCGCCAGCCGGGCATTGCAGATGGCCCCCTGCAGGTACAGCTCGTCGGTGCCCCACAGAGACATGCTGATGAGGTTCACGGTGCTCGTCCCACTTGCAATTTTCCCGCGAGCTTACTATGCGCCCCGCATCGACGCAAAATTCGACGCGATCAGGAGGAGCGATGAAGACGCCGAATCCCAAGACTCGACGGGATGGTTTGATCCTTCAGGAACTTCCGACCGAACTGCTCGTGTACGATCAGAAGACCCACCGCGCACACTGTCTGAATGCGTCGGCGGCTTCGGTCTTCCAGAGCGCCGACGGCAATCTGAGCGTCGCCGAGATCGCCCGCGCTGCCGGCGAGCGCCTCGGGGCCCCCTTGAGCGAGGATCTCGCGTGGCTCGCCCTCCAGGAGCTGGACAAGAACAATTTGCTCGAGACACCTCTTCCGCTGGTTCCGCAGGGAATGACCCGGCGCGACGTGGTGGCCGCCGGTGCGGCCGCCGCCGTCATGCTTCCGCTCGTTCTGGCGATCACGGCGCCGCCCCCTGCCTACGCGCAGTCCGGGGGCACGGGCGCGACGGGGCCGACGGGTGGGACGGGCGCGACGGGCTGAGCGGCGCACTTCTGCATCAGCCCGGGAAGAGCCGTCCGTCTTCCTGAAATTTCTCGTTCTCGGGAGCCATTCGGCGGCAGGTCTCCCAGTGGACCCTCGCCTCCTCGCGGCGGCCGAGCCAGAAAAGTCCCCAGTAGAGAATGGCATGCGGATCCCACGTGTAGTGGGTGTCCGCATCGACGAACGGTCCCGTATGAGGCACCGCGAGCGCCGCGGCCGCAAATGCGACGCTGCCTTGGAAATCGCCCTGGCGCTGGCAGAGCCACGCGAGCTTTAACAGGGGTTCCCGCCGCGACGGGTCAGTTCTCGCCGCGCGAAAGTAGCTTTCCGCAGCCGCGTCGGTTCGACCGAGAGCCTCCAGGCAGGCGCCGAGAAAACCAAGGCTCGCTCCTCTTTCGATGGCCCATGCGTGCTTCGCTCGAGCGTGCTCGCGCAAGGGGGCGAGCGCGGAATGGTAGTGACCTCCGTAGTAGAGCTCGCGCCCGACGTAGTGCTTCCAGCGCGGCGTCGAGGGGTACTCGATCGCGTCGAGCGCCAACCCGGCGAGGTAGTTGCGCGTCTTCTCGCCCCGGTGGTGGCGAAGGGAGAGTTGCTCCTCGCTGCACGAGACCCGACGCCCCGTCGTCGGGGCGCCCGTCGCGAACGGCGCTTCGTGCACACGGCCCCGCCACCTATAGAGCCGGCGGTCGAAGAAGCGAATGACACGAAAGCTCGCGACACCGAGGTGCAAGACGTAGTCGAAGCCGTTCAGCTCTCCGCTCCGAATCTCCGTGTCGAGGAAATCGAAATCGGCCGACAGGACCACGTCGCTGGCATCGATGTGCCAGACGAAGTCGTTCGACGCGAGCTGACCGGCGAACTGGCGCGCGCGTCCGAAATCGAAGAGCACCTCGCCTGTCTGGACGAGTGGGCCCTCTCCGTTGCGCGAGAACTTCGCGGTGATGTCCGCCGCCTGCGTTGCGGTGAGCACGGAATAAAAGCGCGAGCCCACCAGCTCGACGCGCGCGCCGGCTTCCCTGGCCACGCGGACGGTGTCGTCATCGCTGCCGGTGTCCGCGACTACGAGCTCGCCGCCTGCCGACAGGAAGTCCCCGAGCGATTCGAAGAGCGCGGGCAGCTGCGCCGCTTCGTTGCGCGCGATCACGACAACGGAGAACGAGGGGACGTTCACCAGCTGGCCTCCACGATGTCTCGCTCTTCTCTCGTGAAGCGCAAGCTCTCCTCGGCAAACGGCCTCAGATGATGCTGCATCAAAAAGGGCTGAAGGTGAGCGAACGGATGGATCCGGCTCTGCTCCTTCAGGCTCGCCGCGAACGCGGCGGGATGCCTGATCAGCCGCACGTTGTTCCCTCAGGCCGCGATACGTTTCAGCGACGGGTTGAGTCGCTCGAGCGCTTCGGCGACTTCGTACGCGGCGCCGTATCCGGGAAGAAAGGTCACGCCCGGGCCGGGGTGGCAGGACGCCCCACAGAGATAGAGGCCTGGAATCGGTGTGGCGTGCGCCGAGCCGGAGACCAGCAGACGACCGCCGATCATCTGCTCCGGATGGATGAGCCCGTGCGTGAAGTCGCCATTGGTCGCGCCCTGCATGGTGGCGAAGTGATCGGAGGAAAACACGGCGCGCTCGACAATGCAGTCGCGCAGGTCGGGCAGGAACTCACTCAGCCGATCGAGAATCCGCTCCGCCATCCGATCGCGCAGGGCGCCGCGCTGCTCCTTCGCCGCTTCGCAGGGAAAGAAGAAGCCGTAGGTGGTCGCGATGTGAAAGCCGGCGGGCGCCAGGCTCGGATCCATCACCGTCGGGATCTGCATGCCGACGGGCGGATGTTCGGGGACTTCGCCGCGCCGGCAGGCCTCGTAGCTCGCCTGCTGGAGCTCTGGATCCGGCACCAGCGTCGTATTGAAACGCGTATGGGGATCGGCATTCAGGTGCTCGAACGGCGGCCCGTAGCGCGGCAGCCGGGATAGCTTGAACAGCAGGTGCATGTACGCGCCGCGGTGCTCGATGTTCTCGATCCGCTCGATGCATGATGCATCGAGATGCTCGCGGCCGACCAGGCCGAACAGGGTGGCGGGCTTGTCCAGGTTGGAGACGACCGCGCGCGCCGTGAGGCGTTGGCCGTCGCGCAGCTCGACGCCCGTTGCCCGTCCCTCCTCGATGAGCACCGTACGCACCGCCGTCTTGAGCCGCACCTCGCCACCCTTGTCGGCGATCGAACGGCAGAGCGCTTCGGAGAGCGACCCCATGCCGCCGCGGACACGTCGCATGAGCCCGCCGCCTTCGTTCTGGGCGAATGTGTAGACGAGACAGAGCGCGCTGCCCGGCGTGAACGGCCCCTTGTACGTCGACTGCACGGCCGCGAAGGCGACCAGGGCGCGCAGCGTCCGATGGCGCTTGACGTCGGGCAGGAAGCGATTGACGAGATCCATGGCACTGCCGGTGAAGGCGAGCTCGATCTGCCGCCGCTTGCGGTCGTTCGGCGCGTTGGCGAGCATCTGATCGAGCGTTGGCGGCAGGCTGCGCGGCGTGAATCGATCCATCAGGCTCGCCGGATACTTGCAGAACGCCATCAGCCGCACGAAACCGACCATGGCGCCCGCACCGAAGTGGCGGAGCACATAGAGCGCCATGCGCACGGGATTCGAGTAGAAGATTGCCGCCGGAGCGTCGGGCGAGTTCAGATTCGACGCCATGATCGGCAGATCGATGAACTCGACGCCGTAGCGCGCCAGCTCCAGCTCCTTCTCGAGACCGCGCGCCAGGGGAAAGAGCAAGCTGGCGCCGACGTCGTTGCGGCAGCCGGACAGAATCTCGCGCGTGCCGGCCATGCCGCCGGCGTAGCCATTCTTCTCCAGACACAGCACGCGCAGCCCGCGCTTCGCCAACAGTGCCGTCGCGGCCAGGCCGTTGTGGCCGGCGCCGATGACGATGACGTCGTAGTCGCTGCGCGGGCTCACGCGATTGACTGTTTCTGCGCCGCCAGCCAACGCACCTGGCGTTCTTGCGCCGCAAGATACATGGCCATCGCAAAGCCGAAGCTGGTGAACAGGCTCATGGTGAAGTAGACCCACGTGCCGCGCATGCCGCGGCGACGGCCGTCGATGATCGTCCAGAGCGGAAACAGAATGACGTTGGTGATGATCATGTCCTGACCAGCCGAGCCCGAGGCCGGATTGTCGAAGAGCATCGACGTGAAATGCACCCAACTCGCATCGGCCGGATAGGCGAAGACGTAGCGGACGTTGAAGAACCAGCCGATGCACACCGAGACGACGGCGGTGACGTAGTAGATCCGTTCGAGCATCGAAACGCGCGAGCCGGCCCACTGGCCGCGGTACAATTGCGCGTTGACGTAGAAGAACGCGACGACGGTCAGCGCCCCGAGCCCGGCATGAATCACAAGCGACGTCATGACATGGTCCCCGATTCCCACCAATTCGATGCGGCGCCGCCCGTGTCTCGCTTCAAAGCGTGCACGAACGCCCAAAAGCGTTGTGCGGGAAGCTCGCGGTCGAAGTCAAGGCCAGCATGGACCGGACGAACGCATCGGTATCATTGGTGAACCAGGGGGTGTACCTGAGTTCCACTTGACCGCTGTTGACGTCATCCCACGCGAATACGTAGGGTGCGTTCGAGCCATGAGCAGCCCGAAAATCACGCTGATCGGCGCTGGAGGCCTCTCGTTTGGCCCGACGATGGTCAACGACGTCATCCACACGCCTGCGCTGGCAGGGAGCCGGCTCATGCTTCACGACGTCAACGAGCAGCGGTTGCTGCGCGCCTACCGTTTCGCGGCCAAGCTGAACGCCGGCAAAGGGACTCCGGTCGCGCTGGCGTACAGCACCGATCCCGCCGAGGCGCTCGCGGGTGCCGACTTCTGCCTGAGCAGCGCCGAGTTCGGTCGCTTCGGGTACTGGCGTCAGGACTACGAGATCCCGCGGCGCTACGGCGCGACCCAGGTGAACGGGGAGAACGGCGGACCGGGCGCGGTGTTTCACTCGCTGCGCAGCATCAAGAACACGCTGAGCATCTGCGCCGAGATCGAGAAGCATTGTCCGGACGCGTTCCTGCTCAACCTCTCGAACCCGATGAGCAGGGTCACGCTCGCGATCAACCAAGCGACGCGAGTCAAAAACGTCGGCATGTGCCACGAGATGCCGATCGGCGTCCATCGCCTCGGACGCATGCTGCGCATCCGCCCGACGGACATCGCCGCCAAGGCATCGGGGATCAATCACTTCACCTTCTTCACCGAGATGCACCACAAGCGCACGGGCGAAGACCTCATTCCCCGGATCAAGGCGATGTTCTCGAGGAAGATCTTCGACTTCGGCCCCGGCACGACCCGCTTGGCCCGAGCAGTCGCTGACCGCCCGGTGCTCGGTATGCTGGCGGACCAACTCTACGCCCCGCTCGTCGCGCACATGGTCCGCACCTACGGGATCATCCCGTGCTCGGTCGACAGCCACATCGGCGAATACCTCCCATTCGCCCACCAGGTCGGCGGCTTCCATCCCGCGCACGTCGAGCAGTTCGCGGCCATCGACCGCGTCATTGAACGGGTCACGACGTGGGTTGCCGACACCGTCGTCCCCCTGCCGACGCACCGGCTGGGGCACAGTCTCGAGGAGGTCGTGCCGATCATCGCCGCGATGTGGACCGGACGGCCCACAACGATCATGGCCGTCAACGTGCCGAATCGTGGCTTCATCCCCAACGTCGCCAACGGTGCCATCGTCGAGGTCGGGGCCACCGTAGATGGGGACGGCATCCACCCCGACACGATGCCACCGATCGTCGAGCCCATCGCCGGGCACATCGCTACGCAGATCGCGCTACAGAGCTTGATCGTCCGGGCGGCGCTCACTGGCGACAAGGCCCTGGCGTTACAAGCCGTGATCGAGGACCCGGCGTCGCCGCGTGACGAAGGCGCCTGTCGGGCGATGTTCGACGAACTGGTCGAACGCCAGGCGCCCGAGCTCCCCTTCTAGCCAACCTCTAGCCAGGGCACCGCGCGTCGAACGCATGGCGGACCCTGGCGCGGTTGCGTTGACACGGTGGGAGGGGGTGTCTAAGCGGTCTCGATGCATCCGGACGCGTTCCTGCGCGACGCGCTCGCCCGCCGCGAGGCGGCGGGGCTGCGGCGCGCCTTGCGCGCGGTGGACGGCGCGCAGGACACGCACCTCGCGGTGGCCGGGCGTTCCGTCCTCTCGCTGTGCTCCAACAACTACCTGGGTCTGGCCAATCACCCGGCCCTGATCGAGGCGGCGGCGCGCGCCGCGCGCGATCTCGGCGTCGGCGCCGGCGCGTCGCGTCTGATCTCGGGGTCGATGCGCATTCACCACGACCTCGAGGCACGCTTGGCCGCCTTCAAGCGCACCGACGCGTGTCTGCTGTTCACCTCCGGCTACCACGCCAACCTGGGCGTCATCCCGGCGCTGGTGGGCGAGGGCGACGCGGTGTTCAGCGACGCGTTCAACCACGCCAGCCTCATCGACGGCTGCCGCCTCTCGCGCGCCGCGGTGCATGTCTACCGGCATGGCGACGTGGCGGCATTGGAGGAGGCGCTGCGCGCGGCGCCGGGGCAGCGGCGTCTGATCGTGACCGACTCGGTTTTCAGCATGGACGGCGATACGGCCCCGCTGGCCGCGATCTGTGCGCTGGCCGAGCAGTACGGCGCCATGGTGATGGTCGACGAGGCGCACGCCACCGGCGTCGTCGGCCCGCGCGGCGCCGGCGTGGTCGATGCGCTCGGACTGCAGGAGCGCGTGTTCGTGCAGATGGGGACGTTGGGCAAGGCCCTCGGCGGCTTCGGCGCCTACGTCGCCGGCAGTCGCCCGCTGATCGACCATCTCATCAATTCGGCGCGCTCGTTCATCTACACCACGGCGCTGCCGCCACCGATGGTGGCGGTCGCGATCGCGGCGCTGGAGGTGGTCGAACGCGAGCCCGAGCGGCGTGCGGCGCTGCGCGCCAATGCGATTCGCCTGCGCAGCGGGTTGCGACGGCTCGCCTTCGACGTTCCTGGCGATGACGAGGGTCACATTGCACCGGTCATGCTGGGCGGCGCGGCCGAGACCGTGCGCCTGTCGGCGGCGCTGCTCGCGGACGGCGTGCTGGCACTCGCCATTCGACCGCCCACGGTGCCGCCGGGCACGGCGCGCATTCGCGCCACGGTGATGGCGACGCACAGCGCGGCGGACATCGACGCGGCCGTCGCCGCATTTGAACGCGCCCGGGCCGGAGGAAGTACTCGATGACGACGCCGACGAAGAGCGATCTGATCGCGTGGGATCACCAGCACGTCTGGCACCCATTCACGCAGATGGAGCAGTGGCTGCGCGAGGAGCCGATCCTGATCGAGCGCGGCGAGGGCAACGAGCTCATCGACGTCGACGGTCGGCGCTACCTCGACGGCGTGTCGTCACTGTGGTGCAACGTCCACGGCCACCGCAAGCGCGAGCTCGACGAGGCGCTGCGCGCGCAGAGCGAACGCATCGCCCATTCGACGATGTTGGGCCTGGGCAACGTGCCGGCGACGACTCTCGCCAAGCGACTGGTCGACCTGGCGCCCCCATCACTGACGCGCGTGTTCTACTCCGACGCGGGCGCCACGGCGGTCGAAATCGCGCTGAAATTGGCGCTGCAGTACTGGCAGCTGCGCGGGGCGACGCGCCGCACGCGTTTCGTAGCGCTCACCGAGGCGTATCACGGCGATACCCTCGGCGCCGTGGGCGTCGGCTACAGCGAGACGCTGCACCGCTTCTTTCGCCCCGTGGTCACCCCGGCGCTGACGATCAACCCGCCGCATGTCTATCGCTGGCAGCGCGGCGAGGCGCCAGCGCGCGCCGTCGAGCTGGCACTGGCCGACGCCGAGCGCGTTTTCGCGCAGCACGGAGACGAGATCGCCGCGTTGATCGTCGAGCCGCTCATGCAGGGCGCCGCCGGCATGTGGGCTCAGCCGCTCGGCTATCTGCCGGCCCTGCGCGAGCTGGCGCACCGCCACGGCACGCTGTTGATCTGCGACGAGGTGGCGACCGGATTCGGCCGCACCGGACAGATGTTCGCGGTCGAGCACGAAGAGGTTGAGCCCGACCTGCTCTGCCTCGGCAAGGGATTGACCGGAGGCTATCTGCCGCTGGCTGCGACGTTGGCGACAGAGGAGATCTTCTCCGCCTTTCTCGCGCCTTATGAAGCCTTCGAGGCCTTCTTCCACGGCCACACGTATACCGGCAACCAGCTCGCCAGCGCGGTTGCCCTGGCCAACCTCGACGTGTTCGAGAACGAGCGTGTCGTCGCGCGAGTCCAACAACGCGCCGCCGACCTCGCCGCGGGCCTCGCCCAACAGGTGGCCGAGTTGAACCATGTCGGCGATATCCGCCAGTGGGGCCTGATGGTCGGCATCGAGCTCGTCCGCGACCGCGCCCGGCGCGAGCCCTACCCAGCGGCCGAGCGCCTCGGCCACCGCGTCATCCTGGCCGCCCGCCAGCGCGGCGTGATCCTGCGCCCGCTCGGCAACGTCATCATCCTCATGCCCCCGCTCAGCGTGACGCCCGCCGAGATCGAGCAGCTCGTGTCGGTCACGCGCGCATCGATCGAGGCCGTTACCGGCTGACTCGATCGCCTGCGATTCTCGCAGTCGCGACAAAATGTAGGCGAAATCCTACAATCTGTCAGAATCCGTGTGCAGTCTTTTGACCGGTCGACACAACGACCCGTCCGAATAAACAACGAATCGTCCCCCCCTACTAGCGGCACGGCCGTTGCTCCCGTACAATTGTAAGCAAGTGGGAGAGCATATGACCACACATGTCGCAGACGGATTGGAACAGCTCAGAGAGACAGACGAACTCGGGCTCGATCGGTTGCCTGGCATGCCAATGCTCGGCCTCCTCGCGGGCACGGTCTTCAGTCTGGCTATCTGGGGCGCGGTTGCCCTGATCGCTTGGGGCTTCACCGCCTGACACTCCCCCCGGCTCCGCGAGATCTTCCCCCCCTTCGCGCGAGCTGCTAAACGGAGCCCGTCGGAAACGGCGGGCTCCTTTTTTGCCTTCTCACTGCTTCTTCATCACCGGCACTGATACCGGCATTGGCAAGACCACCGTCGCCTGTAGCGTCGCTGCTGCATTGGCGCGGCGGGCCCTGACGGTTGGGGTGCTCAAGCCGGTCGAGACCGGCTGCGCGACCACGGCGGACGGTTCGCTGATTCCAGCCGACGCCGCCCGGCTGCAGTTCTTCTCGGGTTGCGCGGACTCGTTGGAATCGATTGCGCCGTATCGATTCCGACTCCCGCTGGCCCCGGCGATTGCCGATATCCGCGAGGGACCGGTCATTGCGATCGCGGCATTGGGTGAAGCGCTTCAGCGCGTCCGCCAGAGGCATCAGGTCACGTTGGTCGAGGGTGCCGGCGGCCTGCTGGTTCCGGTGGTGGGATCGATGACGTTTGCCGACCTGGCGCGCGACTGGGACCTGCCGCTGATCGTGGTGGTCGGCAACCGGCTCGGCGCCCTCAATCACGCCCAGTTGACAGTGCGCTGCGCGCGCGCCGCCGGGTTGAGGGTGGCCGGCTACATCGTCAACTCGCTCGCGCCGGAAGACGACCTGGCCGCGCAGACGAATATCGCCGCGCTGGCCGACCTGCTCGGTCCGCCGCTCGGTGTCCTGCCGTGGCTCGGCGCGGTCGATTGTACCGAGGCGGACCGCTTGCGCCTGGCGGCTGTTGCCGAGCAGGCCGTCGATCTGACGGCACTGATCGGCGGCGACTGACCGCCGCGTCGTTCAACCGAGCTGGCGGGCCGCGGCCAGCGTCGCCTGGTAGACGATCTTGAGCGGTACACCGTGGCGGCGCGCCAGCTCTCGGCAGGCCTCGTACTCCGGAGCGAGGTTGACCGTCCCGTCCGGGGTGACGGACCGCTTGACCGGCACCGGGCCGAACTCGGTGGTGACCGTGATCTGCTCGCGTGCCAGGAGCAGGCGCTGGACGGGGAAGAAGCGCACGCCGATGGCAGACGTTTCGCGCAGGACGACGGCGGCCAGCGCATCGCGCAGCGCCGGCTCAGCCAGCACGCGCAGCATCGTTCCGGGGCGATTCTTCTTCATCTGCACCGGCGTCAGCCACACATCGCGCGCGCCGGCGGCGAAGAGCTGCTCCATGGCGTAATCGTAGATCTCGGGGCTGCTGTCGTCGATGTTGGTCTCGATGACGACCATGTCGTCGCTCTGCCAGGGGGTCCCGGCGCGGCCGAGGACGAGGCGCAGCAGGTTGGGGCGATCGGGCATCGTGCGGGTGCCGGCGCCGTAGCCGACGGCCTCGATCTGCAGCGGCGGCAATGCCGCGCCGGGCACCGCCAGGGCCGCGACGATCGCCGCGCCGGTCGGCGTCACCATCTCGCCCGTTCCGTCGCCGATGCGCACGGCGAATCCCTTCAGCAATTCCACCGTGGCGGGGGCTGGGATCGGAATGACGCCGTGCTGCGAGCGGATGGTCCCCGATCCCAGCGGCAAGGCCGAGGCGTAGACGCGCTCGACGCCGAGCTCGGCCAGCGCGATCGCGGTGCCGACGATGTCGATGATCGAGTCGACCGCACCGACCTCGTGGAAGGCGACGTCCTCGGTGGCGACCGCGTGCACGCGGCTCTCCGCTTCGGCCAGGCGGGTGAAGATCGCCAGCGCCAGCTCCTTGGCCCGCGCGCTCAAGGCGCTCGACTCGATCATGGCGCGGATGTCGCGGAAGCGGTGATGGGGGTGGTGGCCGTGCGCCTCGTGGGGGTCGGCGTGTGTGTGCTCGGCTTCGAGGTCGACGTCGAACTTGCACGCGCGGATGCCGTGCACCTGGCGCTCGCTGACGCGCAGCCGGTAGCCGTGTACGGGCAGGGCGCGCAGCTCGGCCTCGAGGCGCCCGCGGTCGGCGCCGAGCGCCAGCAGGGCGCCGACGGTCATGTCGCCGCTGACGCCGGAGAACGCGTCGAAGTACAGCACCCGCATCCGCTGCGCTTAGTCGACGCCGGCCGTCGCTGCAATCTGTCCAGCGCCGCGCCGGCCGCAGCGCACGCGTTGACACTCTCGGCTAACATGTGTTAGCCGCGCCGCAGGCATGGCGAATCCCCAAGCGGCGATCAAGGTGGAGCCCGAGGCCCGTCGCGACCAGGTCCTGCGCGTGGCCGAGGCGCTGTTCGCGCGCCAGGGCTATCGCGGCGTCGGGCTGCGCGAGATCGCCGCGCAGGTCGGCATTCGCGCCCCGTCGCTGTTCAAGCACTTCCGCGGCAAGCAGGCGCTGTACAACGCCGTCCTGCTCAACATCTTCACCCGCCTGCTGGAGGTCGCCACGTGCCTGGAGCGCGCCGGGGCCTACGCCACCCGGCTGCAGGACTTCGTCGACGGCTATGTCGATCTGGTCGCCAGCGACCCGCACGTCGTACCGCTCATCTTTCGCGAGATGATGGAGCGGCCCGAGGCCATGGACCCGGCGACGCGCGCGGTGGCGTACGAGATCTACCGCCGCATCGACGTCTTCCTCGCCGGCGGTCAGCGGGCCGGCCAGTTCCGTGCGGTCGACCGCTTCACCTTTCAGCTGCTGCTCACCGGCGCGATCCTCTATCACGGCCTCGCGTTCCGGCCGTACCAGGCCGCCCTGCTCCCCACCGCCCCGCTCGACACCAAAACCTGGAAGGCGACGCTGATCGAGATGGCCCGCGGCGCGCTGCTCGTCCCCGATGCCAAGCCGCCGGCGGCTGCGCGCGCGCGGCGCTCAGCTCAACACGCCCGCCGCTGAGAGCTCCGCGAACTCCTGCGGCGTCATGCCGAGCAGCTCGCGGTAGACCTGCTCGCTGTCCGCCGCGAGCAGCGGGGCAGGGCGGGTGAAGCGCATCGGGGCATCGGAGAAGCGCATGCCGTTGGCTTCGACGACGTGGCGACCGAGCACGGCGTGCTCCATCGGGTTGAAATGGCCGCGGTGGGCGAGCTGCGGGTCGGCGAGCAGGTCCTGCATGTCCGCCACCACCGCGGCATCGACGCCAACCTCCTGCAACTGCGCCGCGAGCACCGCGACCTGCTGCGGCCGGGTCCACTCGGCGAGTTGCCGTTCGATCGCATCGACCCGCCGCAAGCGCCCGTCGGCGGTGGCGAGCTCCGCCGCGCTGGCCCAGGCCGGACTCCCCATGGCGCGCACCAGGCGCTGCCAGTCGCGGTCGTCGTGCACGGCGATGGCGATCCAGCGGTCCTCTCCGGCGCAAGGGAACACGCCGTGCGGCGCCGCGTATGGGGAACGGTTGCCGATGCGCCCGAACGTCTGACCGCTGGCGGCGTAGCCGAGCAGCCATTCGCCGAGACCGTAGATGGCGGTCTCGACCTGCGACACGTCGATGTACACGCCGCGCCCGGTGCGCGCCCGGTGCAGCAGCGCCGCCGCGACAGCCACGGCGGCGTAGCGCGGCGAGAGCGAGTCGGTGATGGTGCCGAACGGCCCGAGCGGTTCGCGATCGGGCCACCCGGTGAGATAGTTGAAGCCCGCCAACGCCGAGCCCTGGCCGCCGAAGCCGGGGTAGGCGCGCTCCGGCCCGGTCTGCCCCCACAGGCAGGTGCTGATCATGATCACGCCCGGATGGTCTTTTTCGACCGCCTCGAAATCGAGGCCCCACTTCTTCATCACGCCGGGGGCGAAGTTCTCGATCACGACGTCTGCCCAGCCGATCAGCCGCTTCGCCACCTCGATGGCACCGGGCGCTTTCATGTTGAGGCCGGCGCTGAGCTTGTTGGGGTTGAGGCAGGCGAAGAACAAGCTGTGGTCGAGCTTGCCCGAGCCGTCGTCGCGCAACGTGCGCAGGAAGTCGGGGCGCTGGCGCGATTCGATCTTGACCACCGTCGCGCCCTGGTCGGCGAAGTAGCGCGTCGCCAACGGCGCCGCCGCGCCGGCGCCGAACTCGAGGATCTTCAGCCCGTCAAAGATGCCGTGTTCCGGCGCGCCCTCGGCGCGCTGGCGCGGTTCGGCCAGTCGCGCCGCCTTGCGAAAGCCCTGCTTGCCGTCGTCGAGTTGTGGCGCGGCGGCGCCGATTGCGGCCAGCGGGAAGGCGGCAAAACGGGAGGGGAACGGCAGCGGGCCGCCGCCGCGCGGCGCGGCCACCTCGGCGAAGTAGTCGCGGGCGCCGAGCTGGCGGCTGCCCAACACTTCGCGTTCGGTGTTGGCCGGCGCCAGCATCAAGCGGCGCTCACAGGCGGCTTCGTAGAGCTCCTGCATCGTCTTGGTCTTGAAGAAGGCGGCGAACGGCGCGGCTATGGCGTCGACCTCGGCCTGCGTGGTCAGGTTGCTGTTGTACTTGGTCCAGTCGCGGTCCTTGAGCGCCGGTGGCGCCATGCCGTGTTCGTCGAGGTATTTCACGATCGCGATCAGACCGGGAATGCGCGCCGGCCCGCCGCGCAGGGCGAAGCTGACGAAGCCGTCCTTGCACGGCCAGATCTCCTGCTGGGTGGTCTCGCCGACGCGGTTGAAGTTGCCCGAGCGCTGGCCGCGGTAGCCCTGCACGGCCGCCTGCGCCGGGTGCGACATGTTCGGCATGAGCATGAGCTCCTGCAGCGACACGTCGACATGCTGTCCCGCGCCCGTGCGATCGCGCTGCCAGAGCGCGAACAGGATGCCCGATGCCGCCTCGGCGCCGCCGTGGTAGTGCGTGACGGGCATCGAGCAGCGCACCGGGGCGCGGTCGGCGTCGCCAGTCATGAACAGGTTGCCGCTGGCGGCCAGCGCGGTCAGGTCGGAGCCGCGCTGTCGGCTGCGCGGACCGCTCTGCCCGAACGGCGTGATCGAGCACAAGACCAGGCGGGGGTTGAGGGCGTGCAGGTCCGCCCAACCGCAGCCGAGGTCGCCGAGCACACCGGGCATAAAGCTCTCGATCAGCACATCGGCATCGGCGGCCAGGCGGCGCAGCCGCTCGACGTCGGCCGGCTGCGCGAGATCGAGGACCAGACTGCGCTTGCCGAGGTTGCGCGCCAGCCATTGCACGCCGGCGTCCGGATGCGGCTCGCCGGCGCAAAACGGCCCGCGCTGCCGCGACGGATCGCCGCCCGGCGGCTCGATCTTGAGCACGTCGGCGCCGAGGTCGGCGAGGATGCGTCCGGCCAGATGGCCCGATTCGTCGCTGAGATCAAGAACCCGCAGCCCGCTGAGGGCGCGCTGGCTGTCGTCGCTCATCGTTGCTCCTCAAGTGGACCGTCGCGCTGCCGGTCTACCCGCGCGGCAACCCGAGCGCCCGCTGCGCGAGGAGGTTGCGCATGATCTCGGAGGTGCCCGAGGAGATCGTCACCGAGCGGCCGTAGAGATAGCGCTCCTGCCAGTCGTTCGCGTCGAGCTGGCGCAACGGGTCGCGGTAGAGCTGCGCGAACGGGCCCTGCAGGTCGAGCGCCAGCTCTTCGATGCGCTGCTCGATCTCGCTGCCGAAGAGCTTCTGCATGGCGGCCTCGGGCGGCGGGGCGGTGGCGTGCTCGAGCAGCGGCAGCACGCGGAGGGTCTGGGCGGCAAACACGGTCGCCTCGATCCACGTCTGTGCGATGCGCCCGCGCTGCCGTTCGAGTTGCGCCGCGTTGACCTGGCCGTCACGCCGCAGCCGGTTGTAGAGCGCGGCGATGCTGCGCGCGCCCTTCTCGAGCCGGATCTTGAACTCCGTCGCCCACAGCGTGCCGCGCTCGTGGCCGAGGGCGGTCTGGATCACCGCCCAGCCGCCGTTGATCGGGCCGAGCACGTTCTCGGCCGGGATGCGGCAGCCGTCGAAGAATACCTCACAGAATTCGCTCTCGCCGGTGAGCTGGCGCGTCGGCACGATCTGCATGCCCTTGGCGTCCATCGGCACCAACAAGCAGCTGATGCCGCGATGCTTGGCCGCCTGCGCATCGGTGCGCGCCAGCACCAGACACCACGCCGCCAGGTGGGCGCGGCTCGACCACACCTTCTGGCCGGTGATGACCCAGGAGTCGCCGTCGCGCTCGGCCTTGGTGCGCAGCGAGGCGAGGTCGGAGCCGGCGTTGGGCTCGGAGAAGCCGAGCGACCACATCTCCTCGGCCGACAGGATGCCGGGCAGCAGACGGGCTTGCTGGGCCGGCGTGCCGACGTCGATGAGCGACGGGCCGACGATGCCCAGACCGACGTTGTCGAGGATGCGCGGCGCGTCGACGCGCGCCAGCTCCTCGGTGTAGATCATCTGCTCGCGCGAGCTGGCGCCACGCCCGCCGTGAGCGCGCGGCCACTCTGGCGCCAGCCAGCCGCCGTCATACAGCGTGCGCTGCCAGCGGCGAAAGAACTCGTAGCGCGCGCGCTCCTCGGTCGGCAGGTCGCGCCGGCCGGCGCTCCACCCGTCCGGCAGATGAGCCTCGAGCCAGGTGCGCAACTCGCGGCGGAAGGCCGCGTCCTCAGACGTGTCTTTGAGTGTGATCATCGTTCGAGCGGTGGTTCCCGGCGAGGCTAACGGGCGTTAGCCCGAATTACCGGCGGGGCGCGGTGGAGTCAAGGCGTGGCCGGCCGAGGGCGTGTCGCCTTCGTTTGCCGGCGGCTTTGCGCTAGGGATGAGGCAGTGGCTTCGCTTCCGCACAGGCTTCACGCCGGGCGTCGGGCGCTGCGCTGAGGCGCGATGGGGACGGCTGTATGGATTCTCGGGCTCGCCGCGCTGTTCAGCGCCTGCTTGCTGGCGCTGATATCGCTGCTGTTCGGCGTGCCCGGCACGTTTCTGATCGTGGGCGTGGCGTTGATCTACGCCTGGGCCACTGGCTTTGCCGCCGTGCAGTGGTCGACCATCGGCTGGCTGTTGCTACTGGCCATCGTCGCCGAGGCGATCGAGTTTGGCTCGGCCGCGTGGACCGCGGCGCCGGGCGCCCGGCCCTCTCGCCGCGTGACGGTGGCAGCCCTGGCGGGCGGGATTGTCGGCGGCATTCTCGGTGTGCCGTTTCTGTTCGGCGTCGGGGCGTTGCTCGGCGCATTGGTCGGGGCGTTCACCGGTGCGGCCCTGGCGGTCGGTTCGCAGGGCGGCTCGACCCGCGACGCATTGGTTACCGGTTTGGCGGCGATGCGCGGGCGTCTGCTCGGCTTCGTGTTGAAATCGGCGGTGGCGGTGGTGATGGTCGTGATCGTCGCCGTCGCGGTGTTGTGATGGCGTGACGAGAAGGAGCGCGTGATGGATGCAGCTCAGCTCGGACCCGACGCGCGCGCCGCGGCGTTGCGGCGCATGGACGGCGAGACGTTCGACGTGGTGATCATCGGCGGCGGCGTCACCGGCGCCGGCGTCGCGCTCGACGCCGCCACGCGCGGCCTATCGGTGGCGCTGGTCGAGCAGCGCGACTGGGCGGCGGGCACCTCGAGCCGCTCCAGCAAGCTCATCCACGGCGGGCTGCGCTATCTCGAGCAGTTCGATTTCGGCCTGGTGCGCGAAGCCCTGCGCGAGCAAACGTTGATGCTCGACCGCCTCTGCCCACACCTGGTGCGGCCGGTGCCGTTCCTCTACCCGATCACCCAACGCGGCTGGGAGCGCCTTTACATCGGCGCCGGCACGCTGCTGTACGACATCCTGGGCGGCCGCCGCGCCTTGCCGCGCCACCGCCATCTGTCGCGCACCGGCGCGCTGCGCCAATTCCCGGCGCTCAAGGGCGATGCCCTGGTCGGCGCCATCCAGTATTACGACGCCCAGGTCGACGACGCCCGCCACACACTGTCGCTGGTGCGCACCGCGGCGCTGCACGGCGCCGCCGTCGCCACCAGCGCGCGCGCCACCGGGCTGCTCGAGGCGGGGAGCGGCGTGGCCGGCGTGCGCGTGCGCGACCTCGAGGGCGGCCGCGAGATCGAAGTGCGGGCGCAGCAGGTGATCAATGCAACCGGGGTGTGGACCGATCAAGTGCAGGCCATGGTCGGCCGCGGCCGTATCAAGGTGCGGGCGTCGAAGGGCATTCACCTGGTCGTGCCGCGCGACCGCATTCACGGCGATTCGGGTCTGGTCCTCAAGACGGCGACCAGCGTGCTGTTCGTCATCCCCTGGAAACGCCACTGGATCGTCGGCACCACCGACACCGATTGGAACCTCGACCTCGCCCACCCCGCGGCGAGCCGGCGCGACATCGACTACCTGCTGGCGACGGTGAATGCCGTGCTGGCGCAACCGCTGTCGCACGCCGACATCGAAGGCGTCTACGCCGGCCTGCGCCCGCTGTTGTTCGGCGAGAGCGATGCGACCAGCAAGCTGTCGCGCGAGCACGCGGTGTCGCAATCGGTTGCCGGCCTGATCACGGTCGCCGGTGGCAAGTACACGACCTACCGGGTCATGGCCAAGGACGCCGTCGACGTGGCGGCGCGCGGGATCAGCCGCCGCGTGCCGGAATCGTGCACCGACCGCACGCCGCTGATCGGCGCCGACGGCTACCAGAGCTTCGTCAACCGGCGCGAGTCGCTGGCGCGCGCCGCGGGCCTGCACGTCAACCAGGTCGTGCACCTGCTCGAACGCTACGGGTCGCGCGTCACCGAGCTGCTGCGACTGATCGAGGAACGCTCGGCGCTGCGTGCGCCGCTCCACGGCGCGGAGGATTATCTGTGCGCCGAGATCTGGTACGCGACCTCGCACGAGGGGGCGCTGCACATCGACGACGTGCTGACGCGGCGCACGCGCATTTCCATCGAGACCTTCGACCGCGGCCTCGGCGCGGCACCCGTTGTGGCCGGTCTGATGGCCGAAGTCCTGGGATGGGACGACGTCACGCGCGCCCGCGAGCTGCGCCACTACGAAGCGCGCGTCGCTGCCGAGCGCGAGTCGCAAGAGCAGCCCGACGACCGCACCGCCGACGCCGCCCGCCTCGGCGCGGCCGACGTGCGCATGGCGCGCGACACCGCCGCGGCGCGCCAGCCGGCAACGGCGTGATTGCGGCTGCCGCTCCCTCCGTAAGGCCCGCCGCGGGCCGAAAGCCTTCCCCCCCCTTGCGGGGGAAGGTTTGGATGGGGGGTGATGAAACGAACCGCGCAGCGGCTCCGTGTGCTGTGGTCCCCTCGGACCGAGTGCTAGCGCACTGCCGCCACACTGAGCCGCAGCCGCGCAGACTGATCACCGCACGAGCACGCCCCCCGTTCGAGCGCGCCGCGCAGCCCGGTGTCGAAACGCGCCACTGCGAGCGTGCGGTTCAACCCCGTCACCAGTAGGCAACCCTCGCGGCCGTCCGGCACCGCCGCACCGTTGCGCGGGTCGACGATCTCGGCACACACCGCGTCTTCGGCAAGGTGCAACCCATCGTGCACAGCGCATTCGCCGGCGAGGAACGTGCACACCTGCGGCAGCGAGAGAATCCGGTAGACCTCGGCGCGCGGCGGCGCGACGAGTGCGGCGCAGTCGTCGGGTGTGAGCACGACCGCAATGCCCGGCGCGGGCAAGGGCTCGCCCGAATCCTGCAGGAACGTCCAGGTCGGCGCGGCGGCGATCAGCAGCTGCGGCTGCACGATGTCCCACACCTCGCGCGCCCGCTGCAGCGCAGCGGCGCTGGTGATGGGGCCGACCGGCAGCGCCAGCGCGTCGAGGGCGTCGAGCGCATCGGAGATCGCCAGCGTACCAGGCGTGACCAGGCCGCCTTCGAGACAGTCCGAGCTGCGCCCGCGCGGCCGCAACCCGGCCCGCCACAGGGCGCGCGCGCCGAGCTGTGCTTCGTCATCGAGGTCGTCGCGGCTCCAGGCGATCGGCACCGGTTGCGGCACCGCCGCGGTCGCCAGGCCGGCGCGAATCAGCGCGCTTTGTCGCACCTGCCACGGACCGAAAGGCGGGTGCGACGCCACTGCGGCGGCGAGGTTGGCGCCGGTGAGGATCGGCAGGCTGTCGAGCGGGGCGGCCGGGGTCGCCAGGCGTTCGAGCAGCGCCGTCAGGCGTGCGCGGCGCGACGCGTCGAGCGCCGCTGCCGACGGTAACAGCGCGGCTGGATCGACGCGCGTCGCGGCTTCCTTGCTGCCCGTGGCTAACATGTGTTAGCTCGCGTAACATCGGTGGCAATCGGGTGCAAGCCGGGCGCGGGGACGCGGGGCACGCCACACCGCAGGAGGAGCGAGCATGTCGTTCGAAACAGTGCAGTTCGAGGTCAGCGAGCGCATCGCGACGATCACGTTGAACCGGCCCGACCGGTTGAACGCGGTCAATCAACAGATGAAGGACGACCTGCGCGCCTGTTGGCAGCAGGTGAAGGACGATCCTGACATCTGGGTCGCCATCATCACCGGTGCCGGGCGCGCGTTCTCGAGCGGCGCCGACGTGCAAGTGCTCGACTCCCGCGGCTTCACCAAGATCGATCGCTGGCGGGAGCTGTGCATGCACGAGGGTGTCCGCGTGCTGCCGACGCCGCGGCGCATGAACATCCACAAGCCGGTGATCGCGGCGATCAATGGCATGGTGGCCGGCGTATCGCTCGACCACGTGACGGAGGCCGACATCCCGATCGCCTCGGACCGCGCCACGTTCTTCGATCCGCACGTCTCGATCGGCTATGTCTCGTCGCACGAGATGGTGAACATGGCGCGCCGCGTGCCGGTGGCTGTCTGCATGCGCATGGCGCTGCTCGGGAACCACGAGCGCATGAGCGCGCAGCGCGCCTACGAGGTCGGCCTGGTGACCGAGGTCGTGCCGCACGAACAGCTGATGGACCGCGCCCGCGAGCTGGCCGGGATGATCGTGCAGAACGCGCCGCTGGCGGTGTGGGGCACCAAGATGGGCATCCTGCGCGGGCTCGGGCTGCCGGTCGAGCAGGCCGACGAGATCGCCGTCGGCTATCTGAAAGTGGTCGAAGGGTCCGACGACCACAAGGAGGGCCCGCGCGCCTTCGTCGAGAAGCGCAAACCGGTGTGGAAGGCGCGCTAGACCGCGCGCGGCTTGACTCAGGTCGCGCGCCTGGGGAATGAGTTGGAGTCGAACTGATCGCGAGGGAGCACGCTTCACCCCACGAGCCGGCGAGCCGGTCGATTGATAGCCAGAGGGCCCAAGGAGACCGTGTATGAAGGCGGGATGCACGCTGTTCGCTGCCGTGGCGCTGCTCATGCTCTCCGCCGTGCGCCTGCCGGCGCAGTCCTGCGCCGGCGACTGCAATGACGACGGCGTCGTTGCGGTGGAAGAACTGGTGCGCGTGCAGAACATCGCCTTTAGCGGGGCTGCACTGACCGGCTGCGAGGCCGCCGACACCGACGGCGACGATGTCGTGTCCCCCGCCGAGGTCAATGCCGCCCAGGCCGATGCGCTCGGCGCGTGCGCGCCGCCCTCGCTGGCGCCGCCCCCCCTGCCCAACGCACCGTCCATCAATGTCAGCGCCGTGGTTGTTCCGCCGCAACCGCGGCGCATTAGCGTTTCGCTCAATGCGATGGGGGAGGACGTCGCGGCGACGCAGAACGCCCTGTCGTTCGCGCCCCAAGCCAGGATCGTAGCGGACACGGGCGGGCTGCCCGCATGTGCGGCGGGAGAGGACATCGCGCCGACCGTGACCGCGGCGTTCGCCTTCGCGCCCACCGGCTGCGATCCGAGCTCCGACTGCGCCCGCGTGCTGGCCCTGGTGCGCACGCGGCCGGGCTTTCAGTCGGTGCTCGACGGGGCCAAGCTCTACGAGTGCGAAGTGCTCGTGCCGCCCGGCACGCTGCCCGGTGAGTACCTCATCGCCGTGCTCGGCGTCGGCACCAGCGATGCAAATGGCACGGCGTTCGAGACCACCGGTATCGACGGGCAAGTGCTCGTGCGCGCGACCGTGACGCCGACGCCGACGCACACTCCCACGGCGACGATCACGCCGACAGCGACGGTGACACCGACCAGCACGCCCACCGCTACGGTCACTCGGACCGCGACGGCGACGCCGTCGTCGACGCGGTCCGCGACCCGAACGCCGACCGCCACGCCGAGCAGCACCGCGACTGTGACGCCGACGCAGTCGGCGTCCGCGACGGCCACGCAAACCGCGATCGAACCGACGCCGACGGCCACCGCACCGCCCGCGTGCGTCGGCGATTGCGATGGCAACACCGATGTCACCATCGATGAGTTGATTCGCGCCGTCAACATCGCGCTGGGGGCGTCGGGTCAGAACTGTTCCGCCGCCGATGCCGACGGCGGTGGTGCCGTGACCATCGACGAGCTGGTCGGCGCCGTGCAGGCGAGCCTCGAAGGGTGCCCGTAACCGCCGCCCATTGCGCCGGCAACACGCCGTGGTAGGTTCGACGTTCTGCCCTCTGCCGCATCTCGACCGCCAAGACATCAGGAGTCCCGCATGGATCTGAGCTACTCGCCCGAGGAAGAAGCGTTTCGCGCGACCGTGCGGAAGTGGGTGACGGAGAACGTTCCGCACCCGAGCGAGCGCCGCGATCTGGAGGCGTCCCGCGCCTGGCAGCGCCGCTTGCACCAGGCGGGTTACCTCGGCGCCGGCTGGCCGAAGGAGTACGGCGGCGCGAAGCTGTCGAAGATCCAGCAGGCCATCCTCAACGAGGAGCTGGCGCGCGCCAACGCGCCCGGCGTCATCAACTCGATGGCGATCTGGTGGGTGGGCCCGGCGATCATCCGCTACGGCACGGAAGAGCAGAAGCAGCGCTTTCTCGGCCCGATCCTGAACGCCGAGGAGATCTGGGCGACGGGCTACTCGGAGCCCGGCGCCGGCAGTGACATGGCGGCGGCCAAGACGCGCGCCGAGCGCGATGGCGATTACTATGTCGTCACCGGGCAGAAGGTGTGGACGACGATCGCGCACATCTCGGACTGGTACTTCGTCCTGGTGCGGACCTCGACCGAGGGCAAGAAGTGGGCCGGCCTGACGCTGCTGCTGATGGATCTCAAGTCGCCGGGCGTCGAGGTGCGGCCGATTCGCCAGATCACCGGCGACTGCGAGTTCAACGAGGTGTTCATGAACGAGGTGCGCGTGCCGGTCACCAACCGGCTCGGCGCCGAAGGGCAGGGCTGGGAGGTCGTCACCTCGGCCCTGATCAACGAGCGCAGCGGCATCGCCGGCTCGATCCGCGTCGACCAGACGCTCGAGCGCCTGGTCAACCTGGCGCGCCGGCGCGGCCTGACGAAGGATCCGATCTGGCGCCAGCGCATTTCGGACCTCGCCATCAAGGCGCAGATCACCAAGGCGGCGGGGTTGCGCTCGATGAGCGACGACCTGAACGGGCGCCTCAACCCGCATCTCTCCGCCGGCATGAAGCTGATGTCGACCGAGCTGACGCAGCGCTTCTCGGAAGCCGGCGTCGACATGCTGGGCCTCTACGGCAGCCTCTGGGAAGAGGATGCGCCGGACGGCGGCAAGCTGTCATATCAATTCCTCTACGACCGCTCGATGACCATCGCCGGCGGCACCAGCGAAGTGCAGCGCAACATCGTCGCGCAGCGCGTGCTCGGCCTGCCGCGCTCCTGAGGTCCCCAGCGCTCGCCGGTGCCATGCCCGCCGCGCGCAAGGCTCTGGTCTCTGCCGGCTGTGTCGTAACCCGCCAGGGGGCGGCAGGACTCGAGGTCTTGCTCGTCCACGCGCGCGGGGCGACGTTCAAGCGCCCGCTGTTCGGCATTCCGAAAGGCCTGGTCGAAGCGGACGAGGATCTCGCCGCCGCTGCGGCGCGCGAAACGCTGGAGGAGACCGGCCTGCGCGTCGCGATCCGCGCCGCGCTGGGAAGCGTCGTGCAGAAGTCGGGCAAGGTCGTGCACGCCTTCTGGGCCACGGTCGATCCGGCCAGTGCCGGCGACTTCGACGAGCGCGGACGCTGCCGCAGCCCGGACGGCGAGAACGACGTCTGCCGCTTCTACCCGATCGACCAGGCGCCCGAGCTCATGATCGCCGCGCAGCGCGAGTTTCTCGACCGGGTGCGGGAACAGGCGGTGAATGAATAGCCGCGAAAATGCGCAAAAGGTGCAAAAAGGGGAACGGGAATCAATGCGTCTGGTTTTTGTGCCTCTTGCGCCTTTTTGCGGCCAAGACTTTCCTCAGAGCTCTCAAGCCGCCGGTTGACCCCATTGCCGGTTCGCCCGTAGAACCCCGGGCGGGGAGGACACAGCATGCGATTCGGAATCAGCGCCGGCTCGATGGGGCCGCGCGTGGCGATCAACCTGCCGCTGATCATGGAGGCGGACAAGCTCGGCTTTCACTCGGCGTGGACAGCCGAGGCGTACGGCGGCGACGCGGTGACCACGGCCGCCTTCATCGCGGCGCGGACGGAGAAGATCCACGTCGCCACCGGCATCATGCAAATGCCGGCGCGCTCGCCGGCGATGACGGCGATGACCGCGACGTCGCTCGATCAGCTCTCCGGCGGCCGCTTCCTGCTCGGGCTCGGCGTGTCGGGTCCGCAGGTCGTCGAAGGCTGGCACGGCGTGCCCTACGGCAAGCCGTTGCTGCGCACGCGCGAGTTCGTCGAGATCGTGCGCGCCATCTGGGCGCGCGAGAAGCCGCTCGAGCACGAAGGCGAGCACTACCAGATTCCCTACCGCGGGCCGGGTGCGAGCGGTCTCGGCAAGCCGCTGCGCTGCATCCTGCACGGCCGCCAGATTCCGATCTACATAGCGGCCATCGGGCCGAAGAGCGTCGAGCAGACGGCCGAGATCGCCGACGGCTGGCTGCCGGTGTGGTACTCGCCGTACCGGACCCACGCCTTCAAGGACGCGCTGACGCGCGGCTTCGCGCGCGCCGGTAACGGCAAGGGCCTGCACAACTTCGACATCGCGACGTCATGTACGGTCATGCTCGGCGACGACGTGCCGGCGCTGCTCAACCGCATCAAGCCCGGCCTGGCGCTGTACATCGGCGGCATGGGCGCGCGCGGCAAGAACTTCTACAACGACCTTGCCTGCCGTTACGGCTTCGAAGCGGAGGCGAAGAAGATTCAGGACCTCTACCTCGACGGCAAGAAAGACGAGGCCGCTGCGACCGTTCCCGACCAACTCGCCGACGAGGTCTCGCTGGTGGGGCCGAAGGAGCGCATCCGCGACCGCCTCGGCGCCTGGCGCGAGTCGGGGATCACGACGCTCATCTGCGGCACGCAGCAGGTCGAAGCGCTGCGCGTGGTGGCCGAGTCGCAGTGACCACCCCCGTTGAACGGGCCGGGCACCAAAGGTAAACCAACGGGATACGGCGGCGGCGCGAGCCGTCGCCATAACCACAGGAGGATTGGGATATGACCATCAAGGCTGGAGATACGCTACCGCTCGATCTGAAGTTGAAGGAAATGGGCGACGGGGGCCCCAAGGACGTGACCGTCGGCGAGATCTTCAAAGGCAAGAAGGTCGTCGTCTTCGCCGTGCCGGGGGCGTTCACGCCGACGTGCTCGATGAAGCACCTGCCGGGGTTCGTCGAGCAGGCCGACGCGATCAAGGCGAAGGGCGTCAACGACATCGTCTGCCTGTCGGTGAACGACGCGTTCGTCATGGGCGCCTGGGGCAAGGACCAGAAGGCGGGCGGCAAGGTGCGCATGCTGGCCGACGGCAACGGCGAGTTCACCAAGGCGGTCGGTCTGACGCTCGACGCGAGCGGCTTCGGCATGGGCGCGCGCTCGCAGCGCTACGCCATGATCGTCAACGACGGCAAGGTGCAAGAGCTTCTAGTCGAACCGGGCCCCGGGCTCAGCGCCTAGAGCGCCGAGTCGGTGTTGAGCAAGCTGTAAAAAAGAAGGAACGGGAGTCGGCATGCCGGTCAGCCGGTGTGCCGACTCCCGGACCGACCGCGCACTGGTTGACGTGAAACGCAAACACCCCTGGCGCAACGCCATCGTCACGCTGGCCGTCCTCGGCCCGGTGATGGCGGTGGTCATCTACACGAGCTTCCAGGTCAGCGACTTCCAGTGCGAAGTCTGCATGACCTTCGGCGGCGGCTCCGTCTGCCGCACCGTCACCGGCAAGACCGAAGAAGAAGGCATGCGCACCGGCATCGACAACGCCTGCGCGCAGCTGTCCTCCGGCGTCACCGAAACCCTGCGCTGCCAGCGCACGATGCCGACGAAGGCCGAGTGCAAACGGCTGGCGGACGAACCATAGGGGCTCCTTAGACGTTCGGCGCTTTCTCATACGCCTTGTCTGTTGAAACTCGCGAGGGTACCCTCCGGCCATGGCAAATTCTGCGATCGAGGAAATCCTCCGGCTGCCACTCCCCGAGCGGATCGAAGCAGCCGAGGCGATCTGGGACAGCCTGGTGGACACCGCTGAAGCGCAGGCTCTCGTCGAACCGACTGATCAGCAACGCGCGGAATTGCGGCGCAGGATCGATGAGCATGATCGAGACCCGTCGTCGGCCATTCCGTTGGAAGAGCTGCGGCGCAAGCTGCGCGCCAAGTGAACCGCCGAATAGTTTTCCGCCCGCAAGCCGAGCGGGAAGTCTTGGATGCGTGGCACTGGTACCGAGAACGCCGAGCTGAGACGGGGCAGGCCTTCGTCGACGAGTTCAATCGATGCACCGACCGAATCTCTGCCACCCCAGAGGCGTTTCCGAAAATGGAGGGTGAGATCCGGCGAGCCCTGCTGCGGCGTTTCCCGTACGGGATTTTCTATCGAGTCTCTGACGGAGAGCTTGTCGTTCTGGCATGCTTCCACGTGAGACGAGACCCGGCAGTATGGCGCGCGCGAAGATAGGTTCATTTGACGAGGGGCCAACTGCTCCCTGACGGGTTCGTAGATCGTCCGTCGAGCTGAACTCATTGGTACGAGGCCCACGGAGTTGTCCGGATGGAGATCAAACGGAAGCGGTATGTGCAGGAGAGCTGATCATGGCGGGATCGAATCGAGTGCGCTTCGCGGTGTGCATCGACAACACGGACTACACGGCGTCGCTGGAGCTGCACAAGATCTATCGCGTCCTTGCCGACCGACAGGCGGAGGCTGACGGAGACCTGCGAGTCGTTGATGAGAGCGGTGAGGACTACCTGTACGAGGCCGATCGCTTCCTCGCCATCGACTTGCCTGCGACGGTAGTGCGGGCGCTCAACCGCTCGTTTGCGCGCCACGCATCGGACGCACGCTAAACGGCAGATCGGAGCCGACCACCATTGCTTACGAGGAGGCCGATCCGATCAAAGGGTGGGGCCGACTCCGCCGAGTTGCCTGATCGCCAAGCGTCTCCTGGACAGCACCACCCCCGTTGAAGCAAAGTTCCCCGCGATGGCGATTCCTGACTTCCAGACCGCGATGCTTCCTGTTCTCCGTGACCTGGCCCATGGAGAGCGAACGGGGCAGGAGACGCTCGATGCTCTCGCGGTCCATTTCGCGCTCACGCCCGAGGAGATCGCTCAGCGGTTGCCGAGCGGCAAGCAGGCCACGTTCACGAACCGGGTCGCGTGGGCGAAGTCTCACCTGAAGGGCGCAGGCCTCATTGAGTCGCCGCGTCGTGGCGTGTACCAAATCACCGATCGAGGGCGAGCCACCCTTGCGGAGAACCCGCCGAAGCTCGGGATGAGCTATCTTATGCGCTTTCCGGAGTACGTGACCTTTCGTCACGGTGGCCGGAACGAAACGGACGCTGGCGAGACCGGCGCTGCCGTTCCTCCGCCAGCGATCGCGATCGACGAGCGTACTCCGGACGACCTGATCGAGGACGGCTACCAGCAACTCCGCGCTGCTCTCGTGGCGGATCTTCGAGAGCGGATCGCGACGATGCGGCCCGCCGCGTTTGAGCAGCTTGTTGTCGATCTCCTCATGGCCATGGGATACGGCGGTCCGCAGGAGGGCGCGGGGTTGGTCATAGGCCGCGGAGGTGACGAAGGCATCGATGGCGTCATCCGAGAGGACCATCTCGGCCTGGAGACGATCTACCTTCAGGCGAAACGGTGGCAGGGTTCGGTCGGGCGACCCGAGATCCAGCGCTTCGCGGGTGCGCTTCAGGGCCAACGAGCGCGGAAGGGCGTTTTCATCACGACCAGTTCCTTCACGAAAGACGCCCGCTCCTACGCCGATTCAATCTCCACGACGATCGTGCTCGTCGACGGAGCGCACCTGGCCGAGCTGATGATCGACCACGGCGTTGGTGTGACCGCAGTGAAACGCTACGAGATCAGGCGCATCGATTCCGACTACTTCGTCGTCGAGTAAGCAGAAACCGCCATGGGCCAAACACACGCCAGCATCCGCGAGTTGAAGAGCCGGCTGAGTCACTACCTGCGCCTCACCAAGGCCGGGGAGTCCGTGGTGATCACTGAGCGGGGGATCGCGATCGGGCGCATCGTGCCCGTAGGCAAGGGATTGGCTGCGCGCTTGGCTGCAATGCAGGAAGCTGGTCAGATCCAGTGGAGCGGGCGCAAGCTGGCGACGAGGAAGCCGCTCGCGAGAGTGCGCGGAGAGCGCACGGTGGCCGAGTTGCTGGTAGAAGATCGCGAATGCTTGGAGCGACGAGAACGGAGGGTTCGTCGCCGAGGTGCCCCGGAACTGCGGCCGTAGAAGACCCACCTGGTCCTCTCCCCGATTCGCGATGCCGCGAACCGGGGAGGGGCCAGAGATTCGCAGATCAATCGCGCTTGCGGATTTCGACCGTCGCGGTCTCTTCGTCGCGGCGGCCGTCGTCGGCGCTGACGCGGGCGGTCAAGGTGAGGACGGTGCCGTCGGTCAGGGTAGCGGGGACGGTGTGGGTGACCTTGATCGACTCGTTGCGTCCAAGCTGCGCGAAGTTCCAGGTCCAGCGCGTCTTGCCGTCGACGGTCTGCTGCGAGCTCGGCGCCGGGCTGGTGAGCGAGGCGTCGAGGACGATCGATGGCGGACCGTCGAGCGTCACCACGGCATTCTTCGCCGGCTCGCGCGAGCCGTTGGTCAGCGAGATGGTCGACTTCAGTTTGACCGGCCGGTCGCCGACGATGGTCAGACGCTTCACCGTCGTCAGGCCGACTTCCAAGCGCCCGGTGTTCGACGGCGCGCCAGCGCGCACCCCGCCGGTAAACGTGGCCTGGGAGTAATTGCCCGCCGCATCGAAGGCGGTGGTGGTGTTGGTCAGCGTGGTGCCCGGCACGGCGGCGGGTCCGAGCTCGGCGCGGATGACGATCAGCTTGCTCTCACCCGAAGCCAGCGTGGCGAACTTGTAGCTCAGCAGGTTGCCGTTCTGCGTCGTCGGCGGCGGGACGGAGTCGAGGAATTCGAGCCCGGTCGGCAGCGCGTTGTTGATCATCACGTCGGTTGAGGCCTCGGCGCCGATGTTGCGCAGCTTGACCATGTACAACATGGTGGTCACCACGCCGACGCGCAGGTTGCGCGGCGCGCCCGACAGCGTGAGCTGGAAGGGCGATCCGCCGGCGAAGCGCGAGAACTGCGTCACTTCCGCCGCGCTCGCCACGTTGCCGTTGTCGTCTTCGATCCAGGCCTGGATCGGCATCAGCTCGCCGTCGTCGAGAATCGTATCGTCGACGTCGAAGGCGGCGAAGATGCGGCCGGACGTGGTCGCCGGCAGGTTGCCGATCTCCCACGAGAGGTCGCCGTCCGGCGCCGGGCTGGAGAAGTCGAAATCGAGGGCCGGGTCGGCGTTGGCGTAGACGACGACGTCGGTCATGTCCACGTCGCTGAGGTTGGCGTAGGTGATCGCGTACACCACCTGCTCGTCCTCGCGCACCGGGTCGGGCAGGTCGTCGATCGACATCGCGAGCGCCGCGGGGCCGACCACGACGGTGTCTTCATACATGCGCGCCGAGCGCCCGATCGACGGGCCTTCGAGGATCTCGTCGACCGTTGCCAGGTTGCGCAGCAGGCTGCCGGGCAGCACCGAGCTGCGCAGCTCGCTGACGATGGTGATCGTGCGCGTGCCGCCGGGCGGCAGGAACGGAATCGTCCAACGGTCGTTGGTGCCGGGGTCGGCCGCCGGCAGCGAGGAGGTGATTTCCAGGCTCGGATCGAACAGCTCGCGGACGACCAGATTGTTCATCGCCGCGGTGCCGTGGTTGGAGACGTTGAGCGTGTAGGTCAGCGTGCCGCCGGGCTCGATACCGTCGGGCTCGTCGAGCTTGACCAGCTGCAGCTCGAGCGACGATTCGACCGTCGTCGCCACGTCGACGCCGATCTCGTTGTCGACCGGCATGGTTGAGGCGATCTCGTAGCCGGTCAACACGATCACCGTGCCGTTCGGCGTGCTGGGGTCGACGCGCACGGTGAACGTCACCATGCCCGCGCCGGCACCCTCGAGGTCGGCCAGCGTCCAACTGATCGTGCCGGTGCCGCCCGCGCCCGGATCGAAGTCTGGCTCCGGATTGGCCGACTCGAAGGTGGTGTTGGGTGGCGTCGTGGCCGTGATCTCGATGCCGTCGGCGCGGCCGCCGGCGTTGCCGAAGGTGATGGTGTAGGTGATCAGCTCATCGGGGGCGACCGGATCCTCGCTGCCCACGGCGCTGATGCTGAAGAGCGGCGGCAGCGGCGTCGGCGTCGGCGTCGGGGTGTTGGTCGGGGTGTCGGTCGGCGTCGGCGTCGGGGTGTTGGTCGGGGTGTTGGTCGGCGTGTCGGTCGGGGTCGGCGTCGGCGTGTTGGTCGGGGTATCCGTCGGTGTCGGCGTCGGCGTGAAGGTCGGCGTTTCGGTCGGCGTTTCGGACGGCGTCGGCGTGATCGTCGGGGTGTTGCTCGCGGTCGGAGTCGGCCCGACCAGAGTAACCGTGACGGAGCCCGGATTGCCCGTGACCGGGTTGACGAACATCGCGTCGGGGTCCTGCGCGATCTGGTTGATGTTGCCGAGCGGGTACACGCCCGGCAGCGCCGCACCGACGATGTGGAACGTGCAGGTGTAGAGCAGGCCGTCCGGGATCGGCGCGTTGTTGATCGGCGGGCCCTGGACGAAGACGCGGAAGGTCGATGTCGTCCCCACCGTGCTGACGATACCCGCCGAGATGATCTTGTTCAGCGATGGGTTGGCGGTGCAATCGGACGGCGAGATCGACAGCACCGTGTTGTTGAACACGATGTCGTTGCCGGTGCCGGCGACCATGAACCCGCCGGTGGTGATGAAGGCGTCGATGTCGACCGTGCCGCCGGCCAGGCCGATGCCGGTGCCGAGGTCAATCAACACGCTGATCGGCGTCTGCGTCGGCGTCGGGGTGTTGGTCGGCGTATCGGTCGGCGTCACCGTCGGCGTCTCGGTCGGGGTGTCCGTGTGGGTCGCCGTCGGCGTGACGGTCGGAGTTTCCGTCGGCGTGTCGGTCGGCGTCGCCGTCGGCGTCTCGGTGGGTGTCGGGGTGTCGGTCGGCGTGTCCGTCGGCGTGTTGGTCGGAGTCCGCGTCGGGGTGTCGGTCGGCGTCGCCGTCGGGGTCACGGTGGGCGTCGAGGTCGCGCCGACCAGGGTGACGGTGATGGACCCATTGGCGCCAGTCACCAGCGGGAGGTTGTTGCCCATCGGGTCCTGGGCGAGTTGCACGCCGTTGATCAGTGGATACGTGTTGGGCGAGGCGCTCGGCAGGACGGTGAACGTGCAGGTGTAGAGCAGCCCGTCCGGAATCGGATCAGGCGTGCCCTGCACGAACACGCTGATGGTCGTCGTCGTGCCGATGACGCTGACAGTGCCCGCCGAGAGGGTCTTGCCGAGCAGGCCGGGGTTCACCGTGCAGGCGGTGCCGGGGTTGATGCTGAACGCCGTGTTGTTGAACGAGATCTGGTTGCCGGTGGCGGCGACGGCCAGCGTCGAGGCGGACAGGCTGGCGGTGATCGACACGGTGGCGTTGGGCAAGCCGCTGCCGCTGCCGAGATCGATGTGCACGATCAGCGGCGTGCTAGTCGCCGTCGGCGTCGGGGTGCTGGTCGGGGTCTCCGTGCTCGTGGGCGTCACGGTCGGGGTATCGGTCGGGGTGCTGGTCGGCGTCGCGGTCGGCGTCTCGGTCGGTGTCGGCGTATCCGTCGGCGTCGGGGTGTCGGTCGGGGTCGGCGTATTGGTCGGCGTGGGTGTGTTGGTTGGCGTCGCGGTCGGCGTGACGGTTGGGGTCGACGTGGGGGTATCGGTCGGCGTCGGCGTCGCGGTCGGTGTGTCGGTCGGCGTCGGCGTCGGCGTATTGGTCGGCGTATTGGTCGGCGTGGGCGTGTCGGTCGGCGTCGCGGTCGGCGTGACGGTCGGCGTCACCGTCGGGGTGTCCGTCGGGGTGACGGTGGGTGTGGCGGTGGGCGTCGGCGTCGCGGTGGGCGTCTCGGTCGGCGTCGGTGTCTCGGTGGGGGTGTTGGTCGGCGTCGGCGGGATCACGTCGAGGACCAGCTGCGGTTCCTGGCCGAGCGTGCCCTCGTCCGACGTGTACTCGATGGCGCCGTTGATGCCTTCGTCGCGCTTCTTGATCAGCCAGCCGTAGTTCGGCGTCGCGGATAGGAACGCCGCGACGTCCGCCGTCACGTCGAACCCGACATAGGCGCCGAACAGCGCGTTGGTCTGCAGCACAAAGGCCGTCGCCGTCGGGTCGAACGTGCCGCCGTTCCACTGCGTGCCGCAGTCGGGAGTGGCGTTGCCGGGGTTGGTGTCGTCGGCGCAGTTGAACGTGGCGCCGTTCGCCGTCCAGTCGGCGGTCATGCGGTGGACGTCGACCTCGCTGCCGGCGCCCCAGTTGTTGTCGTTGAATTCGATGAAGAGCTCGAGCGTCGCAGCCTGCAAGCTGCCCAACCCGACCGCCGTCGCGATCGCGGTCTGATCGAAGCGCACCAGGGCGCGGTTGGTGCCGATGCGCTGGACGCGCAAGAACGTCGAGGCGCCCTCGTTCATGTCGGGCAGGGTGCCGCGCAGATAGGTATCCGCGGCGCCGGTGAGGACCTGCGCGAATTCCCGCGTCGGTGTCGCGGTCGGGGTATTCGTCCGCGTCGGCGTCGGCGTGTTGGTCGGAGTGTTGGTTGGAGTATCCGTCGCGGTCGGCGTATTGGTTGGTGTCGCCGTATCGGTCGGCGTCGGGGTGGCGGTCGGTGTGTCTGTCGGGGTGACGGTCGGGGTCCGCGTCGGCGTGTTGGTCGGCGTCGGGGTGGCAGTCGGCGTGTCCGTCGGCGTGATGGTCGGGGTCGCCGTCGGGGTGTTGGTCGGGGTCCGCGTCGGGGTGCTGGTCGGCGTCGAGGTCGCGCCGACCAGCGTGACGGTGATGAACCCATTGGCCCCGGTCACCAGGGGCAGGTTGTTGCCCATCGGGTCCTGCGCGAGCTGCGCGCCGTTGACCAGCGGATAGGTGTTGGGCGTTGCGCTCGGCAGGATGGTGAACATGCAGGTGTAGAGCAGGCCATCCGGAATCGGATCGGGCGTGCCCTGCACGAACACACTGATGGTCGTCGTCGTGCCGATGACGCTGACGACGCCGGCCGAGATCGACTTGCCCAGCAGGCCGGGGTTCACCGTGCAGGCTGTGCCGGGGTTGATGCTGAAGGCGGTGTTGTTGAACGAAATCTGGTTGCCCGTCGCAGCGACGGCGAGCGTCGAGGCCGACAGGTTGGCGGAGATCGACACCGTGCTGCTGGGCAAGCCGGTGGCGTTGCCGAGATCGATGTGCACGATCAACGGCGTGTTGGTCGGCGTCGCCGTCGGGGTGTTGGTCGGCGTCGGTGTGTTGGTCGGCGTCGCGGTCGGTGTATTCGTCGGCGTCGCGGTCGGCGTGTCGGTCGGCGTCGCCGTTGGCGTGTTGGTTGGTGTCGACGTGGGGGTATCCGTCGGCGTCGGCGTCGCGGTCGGCGTGTTGGTCGGCGTCGGCGTCGGCGTAATCGTCGGTGTATCGGTCGGAGTAGGGGTGTCGGTCGGCGTTGCGGTCGGTGTATCGGTCGGGGTGACGGTCGGCGTATCGGTTGCCGTTGGTGTCTCAGTGGGGGTGTTGGTCGGCGTCGGCGGGATCACGTCGAGGACCAGGTGCGGCTCCTGGCCGAGCGTGCCCTCGTCCGAGGTGTACTCGATGGCGCCGTTGATGCCTTCGTCGCGCTTCTTGATCAACCAGCCGTAGTTCGGGGTCGCGGAGAGGAACGCCGCGACGTCGGCCGTTACGTCAAACGCGACATACACGCCGAACAGGGCGTTGGTCTGCAGCACCGAGTCCGTCTCCGTTGGATCGAACGTGCCGCCGTTCCACTGCGTGCCGCAGTCGGGGCTGGCGTTGCCGGTGTCGGTGTCGTCGGCGCAGTTGAACGTGGCGCCGTTCTCGGTCCAATCGGCGGTCACGCGGTGGACGTCGATTTCGCTGCCGGCGCCCCAGTTGTTGTCGTTGAGCTCGATGAACAACTCGAGCGTCGCGGCCTGCAGCGTGCCCAACCCGACGGCGGTCGCGATCGCGGTCTGGTCGAAGCGCACCAGGGCGCGGTTGGTCCCGGTGCGCTGCACGCGCAGGAACGTCGAGGCCCCCTCGTTCATGTCGGGCAGGGTGCCGCGCAGGTAGGTATCGACTGCGCCGGAGAGCACCTGGGCGAACTCCCGCGTCGGCGTCGCGGTCGGCGTCGGCGTCGCCGTCGGTGTCGGCGTGCTCGTGGGCGTCTCGGTCGGCGTGTCGGTTGCGGTCGGCGTCTCGGTTGGGGTGGCCGTCGGTGTCGGAGTATCGGTATCGGTCGGCGTCGGCGTCACCGTCGGGGTGTCCGTCGGGGTATCCGTCGGCGTGATCGTCGGCGTCGGGGTGTCGGTATCGGTCGGCGTCGGTGTGACCGTCGGCGTATCCGTCGCGGTCGGCGTCTGGGTCGGGGTGGTCGTCGGCGTGTTGGTGTCCGTCGGCGTCGCGGTGGCGGTGTCGGTCGGGGTCGGCGTCACCGTCGGCGTGTCGGTCGGCGTCACCGTCGGCGTCGGGGTGTCAGTATCGGTCGGGGTTGGCGTGACCGTCGGGGTGTCGGTTGCGGTCGGCGTCTCGGTCGGGGTGATGGTCGGCGTGTCGGTGTCCGTCGGTGTCGCGGTGGGCGTATCGGTGGGCGTCTCCGTCGGTGTGACGGTGGGCGTATCGGTCGCGGTCGCCGTGTTCGTCGGCGTGTCGGTCGGCGTCGGCGGGATCACGCTGAGCACGAGGCGCGGTTCCTGCCCGGCCGTGCCTTCGCGCGAGGTGTACTCGATGGCGCCGTTGAGGCCCTCGTTGCGCTTCTTGATCAGCCAGCCGTAATTCGGCGTGGCGACGAGAAAGGCCGCGACGTCAGCCGTGACGTCATACGAGACGTAGGTGCCGAACAAAGCATTGGTCTGCAGCACGGACGCGGTGGCGGTGGAGTCGAACGTGCCGCCGTTACACTGCGTGCCGCAGTCGGGGCTGGCGTTGCCGGTGTCGGTGTCGTCGGCGCAGTTGAA
>CAYVUV010000177.1:0-19244 GCA_964455095.1 uncultured Binatia bacterium (SeqCode) | reverse complement strand
CGATCGACCTGTTGCAACTCGATGTCCGTCTCGATCGCCTGATGACACAGGAGCAACGCCGCCTCCGCGGCGCCTACCGCGCGCGAGTGATCCGAATCGGTCAGCGCCTTGAGCAATTGCCCCTCCTCCAGAGTCGATTCGAACCCCTGCAGGCGGCCGCTGAACACCGACGCGAGCGGCACCGCGATCGGGCCGCGCTTGCGATCGGTCTTCCGCCCGTCGGTCAGCGCAACATCGTCCCACTGCACGCGCCACTCGCCGCTGCTGCGGGCGGGGTTGGCGCGCCACAGCCCGTACTGGTCGAGCGTCGTGGCCGGCAGGCCGGCGCGGCGCGCATACACGCAGAGCTCGTAGCGCTCGCCCCCCAGCAGGGAATCGCTGTCAGGGCCACCGCGGTGGGGAATGCGCAGCGGTATCTCGCGTGGCGGCACGACCCAGATGCCCTCCGCCACGTGTGCCGGCAACGGTTTGCCTTCGTACAGCACGGTCATGCCGCGAAAGCGCACGGCGACGTCGCCCTTGTTCTCGACGCTCCAACAGAGCCGGTCGCCGCCCGTGCCGATAGCCAGCACGGTTCTGGTCTCTTGCACGATCTGCGTGCGCAGGTACTCCTCGGCCATCCGGCCAGCCTCGACCTCGGCCTTTGCCTGCACCGCCGCGCGCAGCGCCTCGACCGCTCCGACGGCGTCCGCCGCCGTGATGCCCAGCGCCGCGAGCCGCGGCCCGACGTCGGTCAACATCGCATCGAAGGCGCTCTTCGCCGCCGCGAGGCGCGCTTCGCACGGGATGAGACAGGTATGCGCAACGTCACCGAATACGCCCTCCACGCCCAGCGCCGTGCGCACGCGTTGCAGCTCCTCGGTCTTGGCTGCCAGCTCCGCCCTGGCCGGCTCGAGCACCCGGCGCCGCGCCTCGGCCAACGCTTCATTGCGATGCGTATCGGCCAACCGTTGCAGCATCTCGGCAACGTCGCCGCGCACCAAACGCACCTCCGCGCGGCGCCACACCAGACCCTTGCGCTCCGCGTCGTCGGGGACGAGGGTCCCGCTCACGCCGGGCTTCCCGCACGCCGCAGCGAGCAGCACCACGAGCACGAACGAGACGGAAAGGCGGAATTTCGCTGCGCGACGCACGGTAAACGGCTTGTCGGCTGCCTTCGCCCAGGCTCAGGAGCGCGGCCGCACGGCGCGCACGTGCAGCGCGTCGCTCTTGTCGGCGGTGTACACTTCGCCGTCGCGGAACGAGACGGCCCAGGCACGGCGCTTGTCGATGGAGAAGGTGGTGGACGTCCAGTAGGCGGCCGGTGCGATTTGCTCGCGCGGCAAGACGGTCGCGTCGCACGGCTCCTTGGCGCACGGCGGCACGGCGACGAGCAGCGTGCGCAGCTCTTCAGCCGTCGGCAAGCGCCAATCGCGGTGGCCGGCATAGGCCTCTTCGTTGAGCGACGCCACCCAGTCCGACACCGCGCTGCGCCAGGGCTGGCTGGCGAATACGTCGTGGCGATCCGAGCAGCCGCGTTCGGTGCACTTCAGCTCCCACATCAGGCCGGTGAGGCGGTCGACCATCGTGCCGTCGCCGTTGTCGACGAAGCGCTGCACCGCGGTGTGCACCTCGGCGGTGCAGCCGGCGTAGTCGAAGGTACAGTTGGGCAGGCAGGCCAGGCCGGCGCGTACGCAAGCCTCGTCGGTGCCGCAGTCACCGCGGAATCCGAGTCGGGCGCAAGAAGCACTGGCCAATGCGGTACCATCGCACTCCTCTCCGGGTTCGACGACGCCGTTGCCGCACTTCGACGCGCTGGCGTCGCCGGGCATGGGGCCACCGAGCGACACGTCGCGCGGTGTCGTCCGCCCGGCTTTCGGGCTCGCCTGCGCCTGGCGCACCGCGCCCCCCGATGTGGCCGGCGTCGCCGCGGCTGTTTGTGACGCGGTCGGGGCCGACTCGCTACCCCCGGGCAGCAGCCGGCGCAGAAAGCCGACCTTCGGGAATGCCCAAACGGCGAGCACGCAGAACAGGACGAACAGCCATCGCCCGAGCCGACTCGGCTTCGGAGCATTCGGATCGGGCGGCGCTGTGCGCTCGACCAGCAGCTCGTCCTCGTGCTCCTCGCACAAATCGCCAGCCCCCAGCGCAGGCTTGTCGCACTTCGCACATTTCGGCGCGCCGTCCTCGGTTTCTTCCATGCCCTCCTCCGCCCGTGTCGCTTCTGCCGCCTCGCGACCCGCACAGCCACGCAGCAGCCGCGGGGGACCCTCCACCGCCACGTGTCGGAAATAGGGCGTGCCTGCCCTACCTCCCCGCTACCCAGGTCCCAGCCGCCGACGCGGCGCCGGAGTGTACCCCAGCTGGCCGCCACCCTCTACCGGAATTTGCACCGACCGATCTGCCCCCATCCGCCCTGGGTCGATCATCACCGCGGCATGCCCAGCCCGCGCTCGCTGATGATGTTCTTTTGAATCTGCGAGGTGCCGCCGCCGATGATCAGGCCGAGCGTGAACATGAACTCGTACGGCCACATGCCGCGGTCGAGGACGTGGGCGGACTTGCGCGCCAGGGTGCCGTAGTTCCCCATCAGCTCCATGGCGGTCGCGGCAATGTCGTGGTTGAGCTCGGTCGAGACCAACTTGTTCACCGAGGCCCCGATGCCGGGGGCGCGCCCCTTCAACGTGTCCGTCAGCTGGCGATACGAGTGAAACTTCATCGCCTCGACCCGAATCATCAGATCGGCCAGACGCTGGCGCATGACCGGATCGGTGCTCGCCGGCTTGCCGTAGCGCTGGTGCGTCTGCGCGAGCCGCAGGAGGCCATTGAGCATCATCTGCGTGCGCGTGGTCGAGCCGAGCATGTTGCGCTCGTGCGCCAGGGTCGCGTTGGCCACCTGCCACCCCTGGTTCAGCTCGCCGACGAGATTCTTGCGCGGCACGCGCACGTCTTCGAAGAATACCTCGTTGAACCCCGCATCGCCGGTCATCTGCACCAACGGCCGCACGGTAATGCCGGGCGTCTTCATGTCGATAAACAGATACGAGATGCCGCGGTGCTTCGGCGCGTTCGCGTCGGTGCGCACCAGGCAGAACATCCAGTCGGCGATCTGCGCGTTCGAGGTCCAGACCTTCTGCCCGTTGACGATGAACTCGTCACCGACCAGCTCGGCGCGCGTCTTCAGCGACGCGAGATCCGAGCCAGCGCCGGGCTCCGAGTACCCCTGACACCAGATCTCGTCGGCGCGCAGGATGCGCGGCAGGTAGCGCTGCTTCTGCTCGTCGGTGCCGAACTGAATCACGGTCGGCCCGACCATCTGCACGCCCATCATCCCGATCTGTTGCGGCGCGTGAGCCAGCACCAGCTCCTGGTTGAGGATGGTCTGGCGCATGAGGTCGGCGCCCTGGCCGCCGTATTCCTTCGGCCACCCCATGGCGACGTAGCCCGCATCGGCGAGCTTGCGCTGCCAGGCCTTGAGGCGTTGCACGCGCTGCGGGTCACCGGGCTCGCGGTAGTCGCCGTCGGCCTCGCGCTTGGGCACGTTGGCCTTGAGCCAACCGCGCACCTGCTGGCGAAACGCCTCGTGCTCCGGGCTCAGCGAAAGGTCCATGGTGCGCTCCTTCGTCGATCGTTCGAGGCTGGCTATCACCGGCCGTAGCAATGTTCAACATAGTGAGGTTCGAGATCAAAAGAGCGACTCGCGCTCGGCCAGCAGCGTGTGCACCATCGCCTGAATCTGGCGCCGCACCTGCTCGGCGAGTTTCCACGTCGCCTGGCGTTCGAGCGGGGCGTCGCCGTGGTCGCGGTAGAGGTGCAGCGGCTCGCCGAAGCGGATGTGCCATTTGGTCGGAAGCGGAATTGCGCCCAACGGGCCCAGCATGGGGAAGAAGGGCGTGACGGGGATGTACGGCACATTGAGCAGCTCGCGCAGCCACCCGCGCGGCTTCCACTTGCCGATCACCGGGTAGGTCTCCTCGGCGCCGACGACGGCGACCGGCACGATCGGCACGCGCAACGCGACGCTGAGGCGGATGAAACCGGTGTGAAAGCGCTGCAGGCGATAGCGCTGGCCGATGCCCTTAGAGACTCCGGCGACGCCTTCGGGAAAAATGCCTACCACGGCGCGCCGCCGCAGCAACGTCTCGGCATTCGCATACGAGGCGCGCACGGCGCCGAAACGGTCGTACAGCTCGGGCACGACCGGCATGTCGCTGACGAAGCGGTCGTAGAGCACGCGCACGAGGCGCGGGCGCGGGTGATCGAGCTCGACGGCGGCGGCGACCATCGCCGCGTCGAACGGCAGTCCGCCGGAATGGTTGCCGACGATCAGCACCGGGCCGCGCGCCGGCACGTGTTCGACCCCTTCCGTCTGCGCGCGCCAGTAGCGCCGGTAGAAGAACTCCAGCACCGGCAGCATCTGCCGGTGAAAGGCCGGGTCGTAGCCGAACGGATCGCGACGTGGGAGGCGTACCCGGGGCGCGGGAGCGCCCTTCACCTCGAGGCCAGAACGACTGTCGCCGTACCGGTCACCAACCGCTCGCCGTCGGGATTCTCCAAGACCAGATCGCATTCGACGAAGCTCCCGTGGTCGCTGACATGCTTCTCGGTCACGACGGCGCTCAGCGTCAGCGGCACGTTGGGATACACGAGGCCGCGGAAGGTGCCGCTCAGACGGCGGATGCGCACACCGTCGCTCCACCCGTCGAGCAGGCGTGAGAACAGCGCCAGGCTCAGGTTGCCAGGCACGATCTGCCGCGCCAGGCCGTCCGCCTTGGCCTCCTCGTCGCTCATGAAACGCCCGCCGGGCATGTTCGCGGACAGCGCGTAGTCCCGCACCTGCGCGTTGCTCAGCGTCACGCGCAACGGCGGCACGTCGTCGCCGACTTCGACGTCCTCGAAATAGAGCATGGCGTTCACAGGGACCTCACCGGAACATCATCCGCTGATCGATCACGGCCACGGTCTGCCCGTTCTGGTTCGTCACCGTGGTGCGAAAGACGATGAATACCATGCTGCCGGTGCGCCCGGTCTTCTCGTACAGATCGTGCACCGTGCTCGACGTGGTCAGCACGTCGCCGGGGCGCACCGGCTCGGCGAGCTCGATGTCCTTGCCGGCGTCGAAGCCGTTGCGGCCGATCTCGGCCGGCAGGCTCTTGGGCATGAAGTGCCGGCCGCGCAAACGAACCGGAAACGTCGGCGGGGCGACCAGGCCGCCATGCGGCCCGCGCGCGGCCGCGTCAACATCGGTGTAGAGCGGGTTGGTCTCGCCGTACGATGCGCCGTAGGCGAGGATCTGCTCGGCGGTGACGGGCGGGAAGACGGAGTGGTCGAACTCCTGCCCGACGATGGTGCGGTCGATCGGCAGTGCCATAACCTCAAGCCCTCGCGGCCCGCACCTGCTCGCGGAAGTCGACTGGGCGGTAGCGCTTCTGCGGCAGCGCCTCGACGAGGTCGTCGACGTTGCGGATGTCGTCGTCGAACTCGGTGGCGCAGATGCCAATCAGACTGACCAGATGCGCGTCACTGCCACCGAAGGCGCCGTAGCCGTACTGGTCGATGACCGCCTGCACGCGCTCGTTCTCGCCCTTGCGGCTGCCGCCGTTGAGCGCCTCGACCGCCACGACACCCTCGAGCGGCGGCCGCGTCGCGTAGTGCTCGCACAAGCCGATGGTCGGTCGGCCCGGGTGACAGGGCGCCGCGACGCCGCCCATACGCGCCACCTCAGTGACGACTTCCTGCGCCGGCAGGCGCACGTCGGCAAAGTCGAAGCGCCGGGCGATGTCATCGTTGACGCCGTAGAGCAGGACGTGCCCGTAGTCCGTCTCCACCTCGGCGCCGCGCAGGATGAGGATGCCGTAGCGGTCCTCCAGCTCGCGGTAGTCGGCGGCCGGGTCCCATTGCCGGTGCTCGGTCAGCACGATGCCGTCGATCGGCAGCAGATCGCGCTTGCGCTGCAGCCACTTGAGGTACGTCTCGAGCGGGGCGCGACTGTCTTCGGACTTGTCGGAATGGGCGTGCAGGTCGAGGATCATGACCGCCCCTGGAGCTAGCAGCTTTCAGACGGTGTCTCCAGTCGGGGGCGCCTAGCCCACCGGCTTGAACTTCGGCAGCGTCACCTCGGGCGTGACGTCGTCGAACACCACCTCGACCGGCATGCCGATGCGCACGGCGTCGGGCGCGCAGCCGACGATGTTGGTCAGCATGCGCACGCCTTCGGCCAGCTCGACGTACGCCAGCACATAGGGCAGCTCGTCGCGGAATCCGGCGGCCTGGTTCTGGTGCGTGACCGTGAAGGTATGGACCGTCCCCTTGCCGCTGCAGCGGACCCACTCGACGCGCGCGGAGAGGCAGCTCGGACACAAGGCGCGCGGGTAGTGGCGCAGGGCGGCGCAGTCGCCGCAGCGCTGCACGCAGAGCTCGTGGCGCTGGCAGGCCTCCCAGAAGCCCTTCGACTCTTCGTCGAAGCGCGGCAGGGGCTTGGCGTACTTGGTGCGGTCGGCCATGGCGACTCTCAGCTCTTGCCCAACAGCAGCGTAACACCGCTGTGCCGCAGGCCGAGCATGCCGCCCGTGCCGTGGCACAGCGCGACGTCGCAGTCGGGCACCTGGCGCGGGCCACATTCGCGGCGCAGCTGTTTGACGGCTTCTATGACCAGGAAGATGCCGCGCATGCCGGGGTGATTGGAGGACAGGCCGCCGCCGTCGGTGTTGATCGGCAAGGCGCCGCCCAGGCCGATGCGGCCGTTCTGTACGAACGCGCCGCCCTCGCCTTTTTTGCAGAAGCCCAGGTTCTCCAGCGTTTCCAGCACGGTGATGGTGAAGGAGTCGTAGATCATGCACAGGTCGATGTCGGCGTGCGACACGCCGGCCATCGCCAGGGCGCGCGGACCCGACTGCCCCGCCGCCATGTCGGTCAGATCGCGCCGGCCCATGCTGGTGTGGCAGAGGCCTTCGGAGCCGCCGAGGATGCGCACCGGCGGTTTGGGCAGATCGCGCGCCCGCTGCGCACTGGTGACGACGATCGCGCCGCCGCCGTCGCTGATGATGCAGCAGTCGAGCAGGTGCAGCGGCGAGGAGACGACGCGCGAGGCGAGCACGTCGTCGATCGTGATCGGATCGCGAAACTTGGCGACCGGATTGAGGCCGGCGTGGCGGCGGATGGTGACGGCGATCTCGGCGAGCTGTTCCGAGGTGGTGCCGAACTCGTGCATGTGGCGTTGCGCGACCAGCGCGTACGAGTTGAGCACCGTCGGGCCATAGGGCACTTCGAACTGATCCGGCGGATCGCCGGTGGTGAGGCCGCCGGTGCCGACGGCGAAGCGATCGGACGACGCCGTGCTGCCGTACGTGATCAGCGCCACCTCGCACAGCCCGGCGGCGATCGCCGCGGCGGCGTGCAGGACGTGGGCGACGAACGACGAGCCGCCGATGTTGGTCGAGTCGTGGTAGCGCGGCGTCAGGTTGAGATGCTCGGCCAGCGTCATGATGCCGATCGGCCCGACGCCGGCGGTGAAGAAGCCGTCGACGTCCTTGATCGTCAACCCCGCGTCCGCCAACGCCCCGCGCGCGCTCTCGGCATGGATCTGGTACTGCGTCTTGTCCGGCGCCCAGCGTGTCGGATGCTCGAACACACCGGCGACGACGGCGTCGCTCAACCCGGCCATACGACCTCTACTCTGAGCGCGGTCATCGCGGCAGCGTGTCCAGAAAGGTCTCGATGGCCCGATTGAACGCTTCGGGTTGTTCGGTCGCCAGCGTGTGACCGGCATCCTCGATGACGGTGAGCTGCGCACCGGGAATCGCCCGCTGCAGCGCCTCGGCTTTCTCGGGCGGGGCGAAGTGGTCATCGCGGCCGGTGACGACCAACGTCGGCACCTTGATCGCGCCCAGGCGCGCCGTGAAGTCGAGCCCGTTGCAAGCCAGCATGTCGGTGTAGCGCACGCGCGGGTCGGTTTTCACCTGCTCCATGAACGCCTCGCGCATGATGGCAAAGTCGACCTTGGGCGAGAACAGCGCCGGCGAGAACGGCTGCGTGGCGCGGCCGAGCATGACGTTGCGCCAGGTGTCGAGGCTGGCCTGCGGCATCTCGAAGATCGGCGGCGTCGCCGCCAGGACCAGTGCCCGCACCCGCTCGGGATGCGCCAGCGCGAAGGCCAACGCCACCGCGCCGCCGAGTGCGCGTCCGACGAGAACAAAGGGCCGCAAGCGCAGCGCCGCAGCAAACGACGCCAGGAAGCGCACATGCGCGTCGAGATCGGGCAGCCCCTCCGTGCTGCCCGAGCGCCCGTGGCCGGGCAAGTCGAGCGCGACACCCGAGTTCCGTGCACCGAAGTGCGTCAGCTGGCGATGCCAGGTGTGCGCATTCGATCCGGCGCCGTGCAGCAGCACGAGCAGCTCGCCTTGCGCGAGGTCCGGCGCGACGCCGGGCAGCGTGGAAGGCCCGGTGTGGAAGTAGTTGACCGCCACGCCGTCGATGTCGACGTACTTGCTGAACATGGTCTGGGCGGTCAGCTATCAGCCCGCCGCACACAGCTCAAGGACGCGGCGACGACATGGCAGCCGCCGCGGCGCGCTGGTACAGTGCGCGACGGCATGGAGCAGCTGCGCATCGGGCTCGCAGGGGCCGGACTGATCGGTGGGACCCATTCGATCGTGCTGCACCAGATCGCGGCGGCATGGCCCGATCGGGTACAGCTGACGGCAGTGGCCGATCCGCTGGCACCGGCGCGCGAACGCTTCGCGGAGCAGTTCGGCTATCGGCAGACCTTTGCCGACGCGCGCGATCTGCTCGCCCACGGCGGCATCAACGTGCTCTTCGTCTGCACACCGACCAAGTACCACGCCGAGCTGGTGCGCGACGCGGCGCTGGCGGGTGTCCATCTGTTCTGCGAGAAGCCGCTCGCCATGTCGGCCGCCGAGGCCGGTGAGATGCTCGTGGCGGTGCGCCGTTCCGGAGTGTATGCGCAAATCGGGCTCGTTCTGCGCTACTCGCCCGTCTACGCCGTGATGCGCGACATGCTAGCGGATGCCGCACTCGGCGAGGCGATGGCCGTGTGGTTTCGCGACGACCAGTGCTTTCCGATCCGCGGCATGCACGATACGCCCTGGCGCATGGATCGCGCGCTGACGGCGGGAGGGACGCTCATCGAGCACGGTGTGCACGACCTCGACCTGCTCACCTGGATGTTCGGACCGGTCGCCCGGCTGCGAGCTTGGGAGCAGAACCGCGCCGGCCATCCGGGCATCGAGGACTACATGGCGGTGGAGCTCGAGTTTGCCACCGGTCTGCGCGGCCAGCTGTTGAACCTGTGGCACGACATGGCCGGCCGCCCGTCGAACCGGCGGCTGGAGATCTTCTGCCGCAACGCGTTCATCGCCAGTGAGCACGACATGCTCGGCACCATCGAGATCCAGCGCGGCGACGGTGCCCAGCAAACCATGGGCACCCCGGGCGTATTGGAGCGCTACCAGTCGCTGACCGGTGGCATCGACCCGCGCTTCCACAACTGGGCCGGAGTTCCCTACTTCTTGCAGGACCTCGCCTTCGTCGAGTCGCTCCTCGCCGGCCGCGCGCCGACGCCAGGCCTCGAGCTCGGCGTCGCCGCCCAAGTACTTGCCGAAGCGGTCTATACCGCGGCGCGCAGCGACGGAGAGATCGCGCTCTGATTTGCGCGCGGGATTCAGAGCCAGTCGAGGAGCATCGCGACGCCGACTAGAATGAAGGCCGCGGCGCTGACCTTGCGCACCAACGCGAGCGGAACAACCTCGGCGGCGGCCGCGCCGACGAGGATGCCGATGGCGCTCACGGCCACCAGCGCCACGCTGGTGCCGACGAAGACGCTGAGCGGCCGCTTCGACGAGGCCGTCAGCGTCAACGCCGCGAGCTGGGTTTTGTCTCCCAGCTCAGCGAGGAACACGATACCGAAGGTCGACAGGATCAGCTTCCAGTCCATTCACTCTCCGTTCGTCACAGTGCGACGACGAGGCCCTCACACGGTTGCAGCACGACGCGGCCGGGGACGGGCCCCGATCGCGTCGAGACCGTAGCGAGCGCGATCGAGCCGCTGGCGTCGACCGCGCGTTCCTCACTGCTGAAATTGAGCGCCACCAGCAGGCGCTGTTGGGCGTGTTCGCGGACGTAGACGAACGTGTCGGGGGCGGAATCGAGCGGGCGGTAGGAGCCCAGCGTAAGCGCGGGCGCCGATTTTCGGAACCAGATCGCGCGGCGGTAGAAGTTGAGCAGGGAGTCGGGGTCGTGATCCTGCGCCGCGACGTTTACGGCAGCGTAGTCATCCGACACTGGCAGCCACGTGTCGGCGGCGCGGGTGAACCCGGCGTTGGCGGCGGCGCTCCACTGCATCGGCGTGCGCTCGGGATCGCGGCCGAGCCCGGGAAAACGCTTGCCGACCGGGTCGCAGACGCGGTCGGAGGGAATCTCTCCGTCGCGCATACCGATCTCCTCGCCGTAGTAGAGGAACGGCGTGCCGCGCAGGGTGAGCAGCATCAGCGCTGCCAGGCGCGCACGGTCGGCGCCAAGCCCCGGATCGTCGAAACGGGTGCGGTGTCGGGGCGCGTCGTGGCTCGACAGCACATACGTCGGCTGGGCGCCCGGCGGCAGGAGCGCCTCCATCTCATCGACGCGGGCGCGGAATGCGGCGGCGTCCCACGGGCTCCACAGAAAGGCGAAGTTGAACGCCAGGTTGAGCTCGTCGAGCGCTCGGCCATAGTACGGCACCACGGCGGCCGGATCGAGCAGATAGACCTCGCCGACCATCATTCGCGCGCCGGCCTGGTCGAGCAACCGCCGCCAACTGCGGATGATGTCATGCACCTCGGGGCGGTCGTGATCGTAGATGTGCTGCTGGCCGAAGTAATCGCGGATCGGATGCGGATCGCTCTCGTCGGGCGGCGGGTTGTCGCGCAACGCGGCGTCTTTGATCATCTTGTGGATCACGTCGACCCGGAACCCGTCGACGCCGCGCTCGAGCCAGAAGCCAATCACGCCTTCCATCGCCGCGACCACCGCCGGATTGCGGAAGTTGAGATCGGGTTGCTCGGCGAGGAACGAGTGTAGGTAATACTGGCCCGTCGTCTCGTCGAGTGTCCACGCCGGCCCACCGAAACTGCTCACCCAATTGTTCGGCGGCCCGCCATCGCTGGACGGATCGCGCCAGATGTACCAGTCGCGCTTCGCCGCGCTGCGGGACCGGCGCGCATCGCGAAACCACGCGTGCTCGTGCGAGCTGTGGTTCGGCACCAGGTCCAGGATGATGCGAATGCCGCGCCGGTGCGCCTCGGCGATCAACGTATCGAGATCGCCGAGCGTGCCGAAGAGCGGGTCGACCGCCGTGTACTCGCTCACGTCGTAGCCGAAGTCGTACATCGGCGACGGATTGATCGGCGTCAGCCACAGCGCGTCGACACCGAGCGAGCGCGGCGTGCCGTCGTTCAGATAGTCGAGGCGCTGCGTGAGGCCGGCGAGATCGCCGACCCCGTCGCCGTTCGAGTCCTGAAAGCTGCGCACATAGATTTCGTAGAAGACTGCCTGTCGCCACCAGTCGGGATCAGCCATGAGGCGGCGCATATCGAATCACCGCGCCGGGAACAACGCCCGGCCCGGCGCGGGTCAGGATGCCCGCCCGTACCGCTCCACGCAGTCCTTGAAGATCCGGTGCCAGTTCGCCACCGTGCCGAGCTGCTTCAGATACGAGTCCAACCCGATCAGCGCGCGGGTCAGGAAGACCCGGTGCCCCGGCGCCTTGAAGAGGCGGTTCTCGAGCCCGATGGCGGCGACCTCCATCCCCTTTTCGAGCGAGTCGTACTTGCGCGGATCGTAGATGCGGTCCTTCAGCACCGGCTCGAAGATCAAGTCCATGATCTTGATCATCGGGTCCGCATCGTCGCCCTTGTCGAGAAAACCGAGCTGCACGCAGCACGCCGCCATGGTGCGCGCGTCGCGGCGCAGGATGGCCGCCGCCAGGCCATGGTAGGCCTTGCGGATCTCCTCCGGGAAGATGCGGATGCTGCCGAAGTCGAGAATCGCCAGCTTGGGATGGTAGGTGATGAGGTAGTTGCCGGGATGGGGGTCGGTGTGGAGCACGCCAAACTCGAACACCTGGCGCCAGACGACGCGGAAGTACTTCACCGCCACCCAGTCCTTGAGCGACTGATCGATGCCCGGCTTGAGAACGTCGGCGAAGGGATAGCCTTCGAGGCGGCTCATGGTGAGCACCCGGCGCGAGGAGAAGTCGGGGTACACCTCCGGGATCAGCACCTCCGGATCGTCGCGGAACATCTTCTGATACAGGGCGATGTTCTTGGCCTCGTTGATGTAGTCGAGCTCCTCGTGCAGGCGCTCTTCGAGCTCGCGATAGACATCGCTCTGATCGATCTTCTGCCGCATGACGTCGCGGCCGAACATCGTGAACGTGTGCAGCAGCGCCTTGATGTTCTTCAGGTCCTGCTGCACCGTTTCGTCGACGCCGGGATACTGGACCTTGACGACGACCTCCTGGCCGGAGGGCAGCACCGCGCCGTGCACCTGGCCGAGCGAGGCGGCGGCAAAGGCCTCGTGGTCGAAGGCGGCAAAGAGCTTCTCCGGGTACTTGCCGAGCTCGCGCTTCACTTGCTCGCGGATCTCGCCGTACTCCATCGGCGGCACCTGCGACTGCACGACCGACAGGACCTTGAGCGCCTCGGCGGGCAGGATATCGTCGCGCATCGACAGCATCTGCACCAGCTTCATGAAGGCGCCCTTGAGCTCCTTGGAGCGCTCGACGACGCGCAGGGCGTTGCGGATGTGCGTCTCGAGGAGCGCATCGCGGCGCTTATCCGCCGAGCGGAACGGGCTCTGCAGCGCTTGCCAGATGTAGCTCGAGCCGACGGACGTCGCGAGCTCGCCGACTTTGAGCACGCGCCGGGTGCGCCCGCGGGTGAGAGCGGTCGGCGGTTTCTTTCCGCTCGGGGAAGCCATGACGCGCGCCCTTCGCTTCACGCCCGGTTGATCAGCGTCGCGGCGACGGCGGCGCCGAAGCCGTTGTCGATGTTGACCACCGTGACGCCGGCCGCGCACGAGTTCAACATCGCCAGCAGCGCGGCGAGACCGCCGAAGCTGGCGCCGTAGCCGACGCTGGTCGGCACGGCGATGACCGGCTTGTCGACCAGGCCCCCCACCACGCTCGGCAGCGCGCCCTCCATGCCGGCGACGACGATCAACACGGCGGCGCGGGTGAGCTGCGCGCGATGGGCGAATAGTCGGTGAATGCCGGCGACGCCGACGTCGTAGACGCGCTCGACCTCGTTGCCCATCAGTTCGGCGGTCACCGCGGCTTCTTCGGCCACGGCTATATCCGCCGTGCCGGCGGCGGTTACGACGATGACACCGCGCCCGAGCCGCGGCGTCGGCGCGACGCGCACAATGCCGAGGCGCGCGTCGGCGAGGTACTCGAGCTCGGGGAGCTGGAGGACCACCTCCGGCACCGCGGCGGCGGCCAGGCGGGTGATGAGGACGTTCTGCCCACTGGCGCGCAGCCGGATGGCGATGGCGGCGATCTGCTGGGCCGTCTTGCCCTCGCCAAAAATCACTTCGGGCAGCCCGTTGCGCAGGCCGCGGTGATGGTCGACTTTTGCGAACCCGAGATCTTCGAAGGGCAGATTCTTGAAGACCTCCAGCGCCTGGTCGGTCGTCACGTCGCCGCTGGCAACGCGCTCGAGAATCTCGCGGACGCGCTCGGGGGTCATCGCCGTCGCCCGGCTGCGAAATGATCGAATCCCAAGGGGTTCACCGGTCGTGCATGTCCCGTCTCGTCGAGTACCCGCAGCCCTTCGCGTTTAGCGACGAAGCGTCCGATGCGCGTCAACGGGCACTCCATCTGCGCGCGCAGGCGCTCCACGCGTTCGACATGGCGCGGCGGAACGGCACACAGCAGCTCGTAATCCTCTCCCCCGCTCAGCGCAAGCGCGAGGCCGGCGCGGCGCACGCGCACGGAGCACGGGATGGCAGCCGCCTCGACCTGGGCGCCGACACCGCTGGCCTCGCACAGGTGACCGAGGTCCTGCAGCAATCCGTCGCTCACGTCGATCATCGCCGACACGCCGCTCCCGGCTAGCAGGGCGCCGGCCCGCAAGCGCGCCGGTGGCTCGCGGAAGCGGCGGACGTCGGCGCCCTGCGCGGCGGAGTCGCGCTGCAACGCGCGCAATCCGAGCGCCGCCGCGCCGAGCGATCCGGTGACGTACACCAGATCGCCGGCGCGGGCGCCGCGGCGCAGCGCGGGGTGGCGTGGCGCCTCGCCGACCAGCGCCACCGAGACCATCAGCTGCCGCGACCTGGTGAGGTTGCCCCCCACAATCGCCGCCCCCGTCTCGCCCGCGGCGGCGGCGAGGCCGCGGTGGATGTCGCGCAAGGCGATCGCCGGGAAGTCGGGTGGCGCACCGACGCTGACCAGGCAGAAGCGCGGCCGCCCACCCATGGCCGCGATGTCGCTCGCGTTGACCAGGTAGGCCTTGCGCCCGATCTGACGCGGTGTCATCCACGCGCGGCGGAAGTGCACGCCATCCACCAGCGCATCCGCGGTGAGCAACAGCCGGCGCGAGGTGGCGACGACCACGGCGCAGTCGTCACCCGGCGGAACCTCGACCCCGGCGCCGCGTGGCAGTAGCGGCAGGAGTTGCGCGAGAAAGTCGAACTCGCCGACCGCGTCGATGGTCGGCCGCGCACGCGGCGACGTGGCCGTGCGGCGCAGGCGCGGGGCAGGCATCAGTGCTCGGCGCCGAGCACCTCGCGCGGCGGCTGCGGCCCCGCTTGCGTGGCACCGGCGCGCGTGAACGGGATCTCACTGATCGCGCCGGCGGAAAGGCGGAGCAGGACCAGATCGCGTTCGAGGCCGCGCGGGCCGATGCGAATCCGCCCGGCCGCGCCCTCGAATGTCCCCATGCGCTCGAGCGCCGGCAGCAGGTCCTGGCGCGAGTGCGCGCCGCGCTCGATGGCGCGGCGGATCAGCATCGCCACGTCGTAGGCCTGCGCCTCGAGAATCTCGGGCGCCGTCTGATAGGCCTGCTGGTAGGCGGACACAAAGGCCTGGGTCGCTGGCCGACCGCTGGCGGCAAAGAAGCCGTCGACGAACACGGCGCCATCGAGCTCACCGGCGGCGGCTGCGAGGCGCGCCGGGTCGTTCCACCCGTTGCTGCCGAGCAGCATCAGGTCGGGGCGCATGCGGCGCAGGGCGCGTCCGAGCACCACGGCGGTCTCGGCATAGTCGGGAATGAACACGGCTTGCAGGCCGTCGTCGAGCCACTTCTGCACGCTCAACACCTCGACGCCGAACTCGGGCGCCCCGGGTGCGTAGGAGAGTGCCCCGACGATCGTCCCGCCACGCTGCTGGAACTGGGTGCGAAACGCCTGCGAGAGGCTCGATCCGTAGCCGTCATTTGGAAACAGCACGCCAATCCGGCGCAGGCCGAGGCCGCGCGATGCGTACTCTGCCAGTTCCGCCGCTTGCCGCTCGTAGGTCATGACGGGCTGCAGCACGAACCGCCCCAGCGCGACCTCGCGCTGCGACAACAGCGCCATCGGCAGACCCGCCCGCTCGGCGCGCGCGGCGACGGTCTGCGCGACGTTGCTCTTCAGCGGGCCGATCACCGCCATCGTGGTCGGATCGGCGATCAACTCGTCGAGTGCCGCGCGCGCCACCTCGGGCAGTCCGCGCGAGTCGCGCACCACGAGATGCTCCGCCTGCGGACCAAGGGCGAGGCGAATGCCGTTCAACGAGCGCTGTCCGTATGCCGCGTCGGGCCCCGTGATCGGGATCAAGCACGCGATGCGCGGCGGCCCCTCAATTGGAGTCCCGGCTGGCACGGCGGGCGTTGCTCCGGCGCGGGTGCCGGTCACCGCAGGTGGCTTTTCCCCCGCGGCGCGTTCCGGCGCCGGACCTCCACCGCCCTTCAGGCGCGCGTCGACGAGTGATTGGATTTCGGGGGTCTGGAGCACTGCACGCGCGCCGACCAACCCACGCGTATCGAGTCTTCCGATGGCCTCGTTCAAGCGGCGGCGCAGGATGATGCGGTGGTCGCCATCAGCCGCCAGCCACGCTTGCTCCCACCAGCGGATGGCGCTGATGGTATTGCCGCGCGCCTCTTCGGTATCGCCGCGCAGCTCCAACGCCTGCGCCCACTGCCGCTTGGGGTAGGCGCGGTCCAGCTCGTCGAGCGTGTTGAGGCATTCCTGGTACTGCTTGCGGCGAAACTGGGACAGGGCGAGCTTGTAGTACGCCCGCGGCACCAGTTCCTCGGCATCGCCGCTGCGCAGATACACCTGATAGCCGCGCGCGGCGCGCTCGTAGTCGCCGAGACGAAAGGCGTCCTCGGCCTGCCGATACGGCAAGGGCAGTTCTTCGGGTTGATTGGAACGGGCGCTACAGCCCGCCAGCCAGAGCGCGGCGCAGAGCAGCAACGAGAGGCGGCGAGACCAGCCGGGGGAGGAATCCTGCGGACGGCGCATGATGCGGTTCGGGTCGAGCAGCGCCGCCGCGCTAACCGAACATCTCCTTCACTTTGTCGAAAAAGCCCTTGGACATCGGATGCACCTCTTCGCCGCTGATGCGTGCGAACTCCTCCAGCACTTCGCGCTGCTTGGCGCTGAGCTTCTTGGGCGTCTCGATGATGACGCGCACCAGCGCGTCGCCGTGCCCGTAACCGCGCACATCCGGCGCGCCTTTGCCCTTCAGGCGAAAGACCTTGCCCGACTGCGTGCCCGGCGGAATCTTCATCTTCATTTTGCCGTTCACCGTCGGCACATCCATCTCTGCCCCGAGCGCGGCCTGCGTAAAGCCGATCGGCACCTCGCACACGATGTCATTGCCCTGACGCGAGAAGAGCGGGTGTTCGCGGACCGTCAACACGACGTACAAATCACCGGCCGGGCCGCCGTTCTGCCCGCCCTCCCCCTCGTTGCGCAGCTTCAGCCGCGAGCCGGTATCGACGCCGGCGGGGATGCGCACGCTCAGCGTTTGCTGGGTGCGGGTCGCCCCCGCGCCGCCGCACGTGCGGCAGGGATCGCGCATCACCGTGCCTTGCCCCTGACACTGCCCACAGGTCTTGGCGATGCTGAAGAGACCTTGCTGGTAGCGGAGCTGTCCGCTGCCCCGACACGCCGTGCAGGTGTCGCGCGGGGCACCGTCCTTGGTGCCGAGACCGCGGCAGGGAGTGCAGGACACGAGTCGCGGGACGGCGATCGTCTTCTCCACGCCGAACACGGCTTCCTCGAAGTCGATCTCGAGGTCGTAGCGCAAGTCTTCGCCACGGCGCACGCGGCTGCGCCCGCCCCGGCGCCCACCGCCGAAGAAGTCGCCGAAGATGTCGCTGAAGACGTCCTCGAAGCTGGTGCCCGAGAAGTCGAATCCCCCCGCACCGGCGCCCTGTTGGAACGCGGCATGGCCGAAGCGGTCGTACTGCGCCCGGCGTTCCGGGTCGCAGAGGACCTGATAGGCCTCCGACGCCTCTTTGAATCGCTCCTCCGCCGCCTTGTCGTCCGGATTGCGGTCGGGGTGATGTTGGAGCGCGAGCTTGCGATAGGCTTTCTTGATTTCCTCGGCACTGGCGCCCTGCTCGACGCCGAGCACTTCGTAGTAGTCTCGTTTGGTTGCCACAGCCACTCCGGCGTCGAGAATACAAAAGCCCTCGCACTCAGTCGAGCGCGAGGGCTTTTGAGGGAAAAGTGCTTAGCGGGGCCTCACCGGTCCCGGCGGGGCTCCGTCACGGGACGACCTACTCCTTCACTTCTTCGAAGTCGGCGTCGACCACATCGTCCTTGGGGGGCGGAGACTGTCCCGCGCCGTCACCCGCGTGTCCGCCAGCGCTGCCGTCCGTGGCGTTGTCGCCGCCCTGGCGCGCCGCCTTGGCATACATTGCCTCGGCGAGTTTGTGTTGCGCCGTGGTGAGCTCGCTCAGCGCCGTCCGCATCGGCTCCGCATCCTGTCCTTCGAGTGCCTTTTTCGCATTTTCGAGGGCGCGTTCGATGTTGCCCTTGGTCTCCGGATCGACTTCGCCGCCGTGCTCGCTGAGGTTCTTCTCGGTCTGGTAGACGAGCGTATCCAGTTGGTTGCGCGCCTCGGCGGTTTCGCGGCGCTTGTGGTCCTCGCTCGCATGCAGCTCGGCGTCCTTGATCATTTGCTTGATCTCGGCCTCCGAGAGTCCACTCGAAGCGGTAATGCGGATCGACTGCTCTTTGCCCGTGCCGAGGTCCTTCGCGTGCACGTGCACGATGCCGTTGGCGTCGATGTCGAACGTCACCTCGACCTGCGGCATGCCGCGCGGGGCCGGCGGCAGGCCGATGAGGTCGAACTGCCCGAGCAACTTGTTGTCGGCCGCCATCTCGCGCTCGCCTTGGAAGACGCGGATGGTCACGGCGGTCTGATTGTCGGCCGCGGTGGAGAAGATCTGGCTCTTCTTGCTCGGCACCGTGGTGTTCTTCTCGATCAACTTGGTGAACACGCCACCGAGCGTCTCGATGCCGAGCGACAACGGGGTCACGTCGAGCAGCAGAACGTCCTTCACTTCACCCTTCAGCACGCCGCCCTGGATGGCGGCCCCGATCGCGACCACCTCGTCGGGGTTGACGCCGCGATTGGGTTCCTTGCCGAAAAGCTTCTTCACGCGCGCCTGTACGGCCGGCATGCGGGTCATACCGCCGACCAGGATCACTTCGTCGATCTCGCGCGCCGACAGCCCGGCGTCGCGCATGGCCGTCACGCACGGTCCATCGAGACGGTCCAACAGCTCACCGCAAAGCGCTTCGAGCTTCGCCCGCGTGAGCTTGATCGCCAAGTGCTTGGGACCGCTCTGATCGGCGGTGACGAAGGGCAAGTTGATGTCGGTCTCCATGGTGGTCGACAGCTCGCACTTGGCCTTCTCCGCCGCTTCCTTCAGGCGCTGCAGCGCCATGCGGTCCTTGCGCAGGTCGATGCCCTGGTCCTTTTTGAACTCGTCGGCCAGGTAGTCGATGATGCGCTGGTCGAAGTCCTCGCCGCCGAGGAAGGTGTCGCCGTTGGTCGCCTTGACCTCGAAGACGCCGTCGCCGAGCTCGAGGATCGAGATGTCGAACGTGCCTCCGCCGAGATCGAAGACGGCGATTTTCTCATCCTTCTTCTTGTCCAGGCCGTAGGCGAGCGAGGCGGCGGTCGGCTCATTGATGATGCGCAGCACGTCCAGCCCGGCGATGCGACCGGCGTCGCGCGTGGCCTGCCGCTGAGCGTCGTTGAAGTAGGCGGGGAC
>CAYVUV010000176.1:0-1640 GCA_964455095.1 uncultured Binatia bacterium (SeqCode) | reverse complement strand
CTGGGCGCCGGCAATCCGGCCGGCGCGGAGCGCAGCGGCTGGGAGGCGAACTACCTGGCCATGGCCTTTCTCTCGGTGGGCGGCTTGATCATCTTCGTCTTTGCCCGCGCCATCGCCCGCCTGTTCATCGACGACCCGGCCGTGGTCGATGACGCGGTCTCCTTCATCCGTATTCTCGCCGTCGCCCAACCCCTCATGGCCGCCGATTTCACGCTCGGCGGTGCCCTGCGCGGCGCCGGCGACACGCGCTTTCCCCTGCTGACGGTGTTGCTCGGCTTCTACATCGCCCGGCTCGGCTGGGCCTGGCTGGCCGCCAATGCGTTCTCGCTGAGCCTCGGCTGGGTGTGGTTTGCGCTCGTCGGCGATTACATCCTGCGCGCCGTGCTCAAGGCGTGGCGCTTCCGGTCCGGCTACTGGAAGACCGTAACGGTCTAGCCGACCGTCAGGGCCAGCTCAGCCCGGACGGGCGCGGCAGCGCCTCGGGCTTGAAGAGCGACTCGGGCACCTCACCGGCCTCGCGCCACTTCAACGTCAGCGTGGTGAGCGTGCGCATGGCGAAGTTCTCCATCGTCACGGTGCTCGGCAGCCAGCGCTCGGCGATCTGCACGTGGCCGGTGTCGCGCCGCATCTTGACCAGGTTGCTCACCGTGTCGCGGTAGTAGAGCGTCTTGAGCGGGACGGCTTTCTCGCGCTCGAACGTGATCACGATCAGGCTGTACGGCGGCCCCTGCGGCGTCAGCTGTACCGTCAGCTGGCTCGGGCTCTTGTCGATGATCCCCGGCGAGATGAAGCGGTCGCTGGCGAATACTTGCAGATCTTCGCGCGTCAGCTCGCTGCCAGCGAAGGAAGTGTCGGGATCGAACGGGACGGCCTTGCTGCCTCCCTTCGCCACCAGATACGCAGCGGCCCCGCTGCCGAGCAGCAACGCCTTGACGCCGGCCTCGCGCGTCTCGAGGTAGAGGTCGCCGTTCGAGCTCAGCACGGCGATCAGGTCGTCGCGGGTGGTCTTGTCCGGCGCGACCGTTTCGATGTGGCCGTCGGCGCGCAGCGGACGCGGCGGGCGCGCCATCTCGGACGCGGCGCGCAAAAATCCGGCGAGATCCTGCGGCGGAGCCGCCGCCGCGGTGCCCGGCAACAGCAGCATGATGGCGAGAGCGCGCAATGATGACCGCATCGAGTCGTCCTCCTCTATCAATGACGCGCCGCACCCTAGCTCGGATCGCCGGCAGCGTGAAGCTCGCCGCGTTTGACACTGATTCGCGCCGCTCGTTATGCAGCGGTCCATGTCTGAAGAGGGCCCGGCGCCCGCCAACGCCGTTGTCATCTTGCTCGACAGCCTCAACAGGCACCTGCTCGGCGCCTATGGTGGGGGGGAGTTCGATACACCGAACCTCGATCGCCTGGCGCGCCGCGCGCTGCGTTTCGACCGCCACTACGCCGGCTCGCTGCCGTGCATGCCGGCGCGGCATGATCTGCTCTGCGGCGCGCTCGATTTTCTCTGGAAGCCATGGGGCTCGATCGAGATCTGGGAGCAGCCGCTGACCGCCGCGCTGCGCCGCGCCGGCGTGGTGACGCAGCTCGTCTCCGACCATCCGCATCTCTTCGAGACCGGCGGCGAGAACTACCACACCGATTTCACC
>CAYVUV010000175.1:0-29659 GCA_964455095.1 uncultured Binatia bacterium (SeqCode) | reverse complement strand
CGAAGGTGAGTGTCTTGATGCGCGCCAGCACGATGCGCATGATCTCGGGCAGCTGCAGCGTCGAGGTCAGCGCCTTGGCGATCTCGTTGAGGACGGTGAGATCGTCGGCGCGCGGAGCCGAAGACTTGCGACGTGCTGGCGCCACGGTCCTTCGCGGTTCCTTGCCCGACGCGATCAGGCGGCGCGGGCGGGTGCGCTGCGCATCCGCCCGCGGCCCCTGGTGTGGTTCACGCCGCCTCGTTGCGCCGTTCGGTAATGAAGCGCGTCTTGAAAGCGTCGCTGGCGAAGTTGAGCTCCATCTTACCCTTCTCGAGCCAGACGTGGTTGTCCTTCATCACCGCGGCGGCGACCGAGTTGAGCTTCGCGTCCTCGTTGCTCCACAGCGAGGCGAACGACGCCTTCACGCGGCGCCGCGCCTGACGGCAGAAGAGGTCGGCCAGCTCGATCGCCTGCGCGCCCTCGGGGCGGCCGTCGTCCTTCAAGCGGCGCGCGTGCGCCAGCGTCGCCGACATGGCGAACAGCTCCATGACGACGTCGACGCAGCGGAACAGGAAGCCCTGCTTGCGCTCCATCTTGGCCTGGTAGACCGCCATGCCGTGAAAGCTCTCGCGCGCCAGCTTGCGCGCGCTGCGCTCGACGAAACGCATGTGCGACGCCAGCGGGCCCCAATCGCCGAAACGGCTGAAGCCGGTCAGGCCGCGCAGCCACAGCGGCGGGTACCAGGTGGCGTAGTACGAGAGGATTTTCGGCATCGCCGACAGCTTGGCGCTGAAGCCGTTCTTCGGATCGATCATCGCCCCGGCGACCTGCAAGTGCTTGTCGACCGCCTCGCGGGCCATGAACAGGTGCATGACCTCGCTCGAGCCCTCGAAGATCAGGTTGATACGGCAGTCGCGCATGACGCGCTCCACCGGCATGGGCGTCTCGCCGCGGCCGGCCAGCGAGGCCTCGGTCTCGTAGCCGCGCCCGCCGCGCAGCTGCAGGGTGCGGTCGACCAGCTCCCAGCAGCGCACCGTGTTCCATTCCTTGGCGGCGGCCGCTTCGAGGCGGATGTCATAGCCGCCGCGGTCGGCCATCTGGCTGGCCAGCTTGGAGATCGAGTCCATGGCAAACGTGGTGGCCGCCATGTCAGCGATGCGATGCGCCACCGCCTCGTGCTTCCAGATCGCCAGGCCCCACTGCTTGCGCTCGCCCGACCAGCCGCGGACGATTTCCAGGCACTGCTTGGCGATGCCCGCGCAGGCGGCCGGCAGCGTCAGGCGCCCGGTGTTGAGCGTGATCAGCGCGATCTTGAGGCCCTTGCCCTCCTCGCCGATCAGGTTTTCGCGCGGCACGCGCACGTCCTTGAAGCTGATGACGCCGTTGGCCAGGGCGCGCAGGCCCATGAAGTGGCAGCGGTACTCGACCTTGACGCCCGGCGAGTTGGTCTCGACCACGAAGGCGCTGATCTTCTTGGTCTTCGGATCGCGCGCCATGACCACCAGCAGCTCGGCCAGCGTGCCGTTGGTGCACCACAGCTTCTCGCCGTTGAGGATGAAGGAGTCGCCTTGCGGCTCCGCCGTGGTCGACAGGCTGGCGGGATCAGAACCGACATGCGGCTCGGTGAGCGCGAAGGCGGAGATGGCGCCCTTGGCGCAACGCGGCAGGAACTTCTTCTTCTGCTCGGGCGTGCCGAACAGCTTGAGCGGCTGCGGCACGCCGATCGACTGGTGGGCGGAGAGCAGGGCGCAGATGTTGCCGTCGTAGCTGCCGACCATCTCCATCACTCGCGTGTACTCGGAGACGGTGAAGCCGAGGCCCTCGTATTCCTTCGGGATCTTCATGCCGAAGGCGCCGAGCTTGCGCAGGCCGTCGACGACCTGCTCGGGGTACTCGCCGGTCTGGTCGATGGCGACGCAGTCGACGTGGTCGCGCAGAAAATCGCGCAACGCCGTGTAGAACGCGGTGAATTCCGGGCGATCCGCATCGGGGAGCGGAAACGGATGGATCAGATCGAGCTGTAGCTGGCCGAGGAACAGCTCCTTCAGAAAGCCACGGCCGGCCCATTCCGTCTCGCGGGCATCCTCGGCGACCTGGCGCGATTCCTCTTCGCTCGTAACGCGTGGTTTGGTGGCGTCCATACTCTCTCCCCTTGCAGATGGAATTTTGATTTGACGGCCGGTCGGCCGATTCCCACTCCTACTTCAATACGTTTCGTCGCGCCACCCCGCGGGCATGGGCATGGGGCGCCGTGACGAAGGCGACCACCCCGCCGGCGGTGAGCAGCATGCCGAGCCACTGCCACACCGAGGGCACCTCGCCCAGGAGGGCGAAGCTGGCGCCGAGCGAGAGCAGCGGGATGGACGGCACGACGATGGCCGTCGTGCGCGCCAGGTCCAGGCGCGTGATGGCGGAGTACCAGAACATGGTCCCGACGTAGCTCAGCACCGCGCCCTGCACGGCGAGGAGCGGCAGCGCGCGCCACAACGCCGTGGAATCGGGCAAGGCGGCGGGGGCAATGGTGATCAGGCAGTAGGCGGTGAGCATGGCGCCGCCGTAGATGTAGCGCGCGCCGGTCAGAACGCTCGGCGTGACGCCCGGCAGGCCGCGCAGGACGAGCAGATGCGAGAGCTGCCAGCACAGGGGCGTCGCCAGCAGCAGCAGGAGGCCGGCCGAGGGCGCCGTGCGCCGCGCCCCGACGGCGAGGGCGATGCCCGCCAGCAGCACGCCGATGGCGGCGACGCGGCGCCGGGTCGGGCGGTGCCCGAGCACCAGCCAGGCGAGCAGCAGCGAGTAGGCCGGCTCGATCTGCAGGCAGAGGACGGTCTCGATGGCCGTGGCCCGCTGCGCACCCGAATAGAACAGCAGGAATGCCACGGCCGTGCCGAGCGTGCCGACGAGGAACAGGCGCGGACCGGTGCGGCGCCCGATCAGCACGCGCCACTCGCCGCGGGCGAGCAGCACCGTGCCGGCGCAGGCGGCGCCGAACAGGGTGGTGACGGTGGCGACGAAGGCCGGGTCGGCGGCGTTGGTCGTGAGCTTGGCGACCGCCGGGACAAAGGCGGCGTTCATGGCGCACAGGGCGGCGAAGATCAGGCCGGTGCGCTCGCGTTGCGGGTCCACTGGATGGGCCGGATGCCCGGCGTCCAGGGTTTCGGCGGGCCGAGACATCGGCGCTGGGGATATGTGATGTCGGGCGGCGGCGCAATGCGGGTGAAACCGACTCGCCGCCCGCGCATCCAAGTCCTTGTCATGCTCTGTCGACCGCTTGCCCGGGTTCTGCTGCTGGTCGCCGCCCTGGCGGCTGCCGGACCGGCGCGAGCCGCGGTGCCAGCCGAGACCCCAAGTGCGGCGATGACCGACGCGTCCATGCGCGCGCTGGCAGACGAGATCGCCTCTCGCCGCGCGGCTCTGAAAGACGAGCTCGAGGCATTGCGCCGCCGGCTCGAAGCGGCGGCCGAGGGCGCGGCGGTCGCAGAGGGGAGCGAACAGGAGCAGGCGGTCAAGCGACAGGTCGAACTGTTGCAACGGCTGGACTGGCTGTTCCGCCAGCAGCTATCGGCACTCGACGCGATCCGCGAGCAACACCTCGAACAGACGCGCGCCGCGGGCGAACGCCGGGCCGGCGATGGGCAGGATCTGCGCGAGCCGGGCCCATACGCGCTACCGGTACTCGACCGCGCTCGCGATGCCGTCGACGCGGCGCAGAGCCAGGCGGCGGCATTGGAGACGGAGGTGGGCGCGGCGGAGGCGGAGCTGCAGGAAGCGCGTGCCCGGCGCGACGATCGCGAGCGGATCCGGCGCGCCGCCAAGGAGGCGGTGCAGATCGATGGCGGCGAGGCACTCGAGCGGGCGTTGGGGCTGGCCGAGCTCGAGAGCCGCGTTGCCGGCGAAGAAGAGCGGTTGCTCGGCCTGCAGCTCGAAAGCCGCCGGCTGGCGCTGGCGGCACAGGCGGAGCGGGTAGCGACCCTGCGCGCGCGGGCGGAGCGGATCGCGGCGCAGACGCAATTCGATGCGGCGGCGCTCGAGGCGCAGCAGTTGCAGTTGGAGCAGGAGGAGTTCGACCTCGGCCGCGCCGTCGAGGTCGCCAAGGCGGGCCGCGCGGCGGCGGATGCGCGCATGGCGGAGGCAGGCGGGCGCAGCGGCAGCGCGATGCGGGCGCGGGCCCTGGCGCAGCAGACGTCGCAGGCCGAGGTGGCGAGCCTCGATCGCCAGATGCAGCGCATCGGCGGGTTGAAGGAAGTGTGGAATCGCCGCTTCGCCCTGGCGAGCGGCCGCGTCGATCCGGCCGCGTTGGCGCAGTGGCAAGCGCAGGCGACGCGGACGGTCGAGCAGCTGGCGCGCGAGGAGCGCGTACAGGTCGAACGGCTGCGCGAGCTGCGCAAGCAGGCGCAGGCCGTGCGCCCGCAGCGGGCGGGGGAGGGCGAGGGCACGGATGTCGCGCGCGAGCTCGACCGGCAGGCCGACGTGGCGGAAGCCGATCTGGCCAGCCTCGAGAAGGCCCGCCATCTCCACGAGCGGCTGCTGCACGAGATCGATGCGCGCCGGGCGGGCCTGCATCTCGGCGAGCGCGCCGCGGCGGCGTGGAGCATGCTGCGCATGGTCTGGAGCTACGAGCTCGGCGCGGTCGACGATCGGCCGGTGACGGTCGGCAAGATCGCCATCGGGCTGCTGCTGTTCGGCGCCGGCCTCTCGGTCGCGGGCCTGCTGAGCCGAGCGCTCGGCACGCGCGTGTTGCCGCGTCTGGGGCTGGATACTGGCGCCGCGGCGGCGGTGCAATCGGTGAGCTTCTACGTCCTCGTCTCGATGCTGGCGTTGCTCGCCCTGCACGTCATCAACATCCCATTGACTGTCTTCACCTTCGTCGGCGGCGCGCTGGCCATCGGCGTCGGCTTCGGCAGCCAGAACATCGTCAACAACTTCATCAGCGGGCTGATCATGCTCGCCGAGCGGCCGATCAAGGTCGGCGATCTGATCGAGGTCGACGGGACGTCGGGCACCGTCGAGCGCGTCGGCCCGCGCAGCACGCGCGTGCGCTCCAGCGAGGGCATCCACATCATCGTCCCGAACAGCGCGTTTCTGGACAAGAACGTGGTCAACTGGACGCTGGCCGACGACCATGTGCGCGTCAAGGTGGCCGTCGGCGTGGCATACGGGGCGCCGACCGTCGAGGTCGCCCGCATCCTGCGCCAGGCGGTCGACGAGCACGAGAAGATCCTTGCCGTGCCCGAGCCGATCGTGCTGTTCGCCGAGTTCGGCGAAAGCTCGCTCAACTTCGAGGTGCACTTCTGGATGCGGGTGCGCTCTCAGATGGATCGCCGCCGCGTCGAGAGCGACCTGCGCTACCGCATCGACGCGCTGTTCCACACCGCGGGGATCAGCATCGCTTTCCCCCAGCGCGATGTGCACATCGATATGGCCCAGCCCCTGGCTGTGCGCCTCATCGACCCGGGCAGCTCGCGCGCCGAGCCCGGAATGTTGCCTCGCTTCGACGCGGCTTAATACCGGCCGCCACCGCCGCCGCCGCCGCGCCCACCACCGCCACGCCCGCGTCCACCACCGCCGCCGCCGCGATCGCCGTAGCCGCCGCCACCACCCCCACCGCCGCCACCGCCGGGAGCGCGCTCGCGCGCTTCGCTCACCTTCAGGGCACGGCCGTCGAGTTGCTGGCCGTCGAGCGCGGCGACTGCCTTCTCGGCGTCCTCCGCCGATGCCATCTCCACGAACGCAAAGCCGCGCGGCCGCCCGCTCATGCGATCGGTGATGATGGAGACGCCCTCGACCTGGCGGCCGTCGGCCTCGAAAGCCGCCCGCAAGGACTCCTCGGTGGTGTTGTAGGAGAGATTCCCGACGTACAACCTGGTCCCCATTGCCCTCGGCCTTTCCTGTTCGCGCGGTTTCCTTCAATACGACTGGCGCGACCAATTCGAGCTACGGCACCATAGCGTAAGCCGCGTCAACAGGTAAAGAGAAAAGGGGGAGTCACCCGGACGGGCAAAAGCGGTTACGGACGGAGGGGGTCCGTGGCGCTACGTCGCAGTCGCGCGGCGCCTTCCTGTACGGTTGTCGCGCCCTCGCAGCGGTCAAGAATCTGCGTACCCTGTGCGACAGGGCGCAGGGTCGGGCCGGTCAGCCGAGACCGCGGCGGATCATCTCTTCGGCGATCTGCACGGCGTTGGTCGCGGCGCCCTTGCGCAGGTTGTCCGACACCTCCCACAGCCAGAGGCGATCGCTGGAGAGATCCTTGCGGATACGCCCGACCAGCACCTCGTCGCGTCCGGCGACATCGGCCGGGGTGGGGAAGACGTTGTGCGACGGATCGTCGACCACCGTGACACCCGGGAAGTCCGCCAGCGCGCGGCGCGCCGCCTCGGGCGATAGCGGCCGCTCGGTCTCGACCAGCATGGTCGCCGAGTGGCCGACGGGCACCGGGACGCGCACACAGGTCATGCTGACATCGAGCGCCGGCATGCCGAGGATCTTGCGCGTTTCGAGCAGCAGCTTCATCTCTTCGGTCGAGTAGCCGTCGTCGCGAAAGGTCTCACAGAGAGGCAGGACGTTGTAGGCGATCGGCGCCGCGAACGTCTTGGCCACCGGCTTCTCGCCGCGCTGGATGGCGGCGACCTGCTGCGCGAGCTCGTCGGTGCCGGGGCGCCCGGCGCCGCTGGCCGCCTGCAGCGTGGTGACGACGACGCTGCGCAAGCCCGCCGCGCGGCGCAACGGCTCGAGCACCATGACGAAGCCGATGGTGGTGCAGTTCGGGCAGGAGACGATGCCGCGATGGCCGGCGAGGGCCTCCGGGTTCACCTCCGGGATGACCAGGGGCACGTGCTCGTCCATGCGCCAGGTCCCCGACTTGTCGATCGCCACCGCGCCGCGGCGGGCCGCCTCGGGGGCGAGATCCTTGGACAGCGAGCCGGTGGCGGCGAAGAAGACGAAGTCGGCGCCGTCGAAGGCCTCGGCCTCGGCCGCGCGCACGGGTACGTCCTGACCGCCGAAGCGCACCGTCGTGCCCGCCGAGCGCTCGCTGGCCAGTGGGCGCAGCTCGCGGACGGGGAACTGGCGCTCGGCCAGGACCTCGAGGAGCACTTCGCCGACGGCGCCGGTGGCGCCGACGATGGCGACGACGCGATCGGGGCGGGGCGATTGAGCAGCTCTGCGGGCGGATTCAGCCATGTCGTTTTCAATCCTCGCGCGGATCATTCAAGCAGCGTTCGCCACTGTCAAGGTAGGGCATCTCCGCGATCGTGGAACAGCAGAGGTCCTCGGACGGACCGATGTAGGTCCCTTGAGATGGAGGAGGGGAACCGCTCATGCTGAGCCCGTCGAAGCACGGGGCGGGGTTGAGTCCCTAGGCCTCGTGCTTGCGCTTCGGCCGCTCGACCGCTTTGAGGATGCGCTTGCGCAGGCGCACCGACTGCGGCGTGACCTCGACCAGCTCGTCGTCGTCGATCCACTCGATGCCGGCCTCGAGCCCCATCTCGCGGTGCGGGGTGATGATGACGTTCTCGTCGCGCCCCGAGGCACGCACGTTGGTGAGCTTCTTCTCGCGGCAGATGTTGACCACCAGATCGCTCTCGCGCGAGTACTCGCCGATCACCATGCCTTCGTAGACGCGCGTGCCAGGGGCGATGAACAGCGAGCCGCGCTCCTGCATGTGGAAGATGGCGTACGGCGTCGCGACGCCCTCGCGGTCGCCGATCATGGCACCGTTGGTGCGCGACTGGATCGGTCCGTGCCACGGCGCCCAGCCGTTGAACAGGGCGTTCATGATGCCGGTGCCGCGCGTGTCGGTCAGGAAACGGGAGCGGAAGCCGATCAGGCCACGTGACGGGACGGCGAACTCGAGCCGCACGCGCGACGAGCCGGCGTGGGTCATCTTGGTCATCTTGCCCTTGCGCACGGCGAGCAGCTGCGAGACGACGCCGATGTAGTCCTCGGGCACGTCGATGACCAGCAACTCGACGGGCTCGTTCAGCACATCGTCAATGGTGCGCGTGACGACGGTCGGCTTCGAGACCTGGACCTCGTAGCCTTCGCGGCGCATGGTCTCAATGAGGATGGCGAGCTGCAACTCGCCGCGCGCGGTGACACGCAGCGCGTCGGGCGAGTCGGTGTCCTCGATGCGCAGGCTGACATTGCGGCGCTGCTCCTGGTAGAGGCGCTCGCGCAGCTTGCGCGAGGTGACGTACTCGCCCTCGCGGCCCGACCACGGGCCGGTGTTGGCGCCGAAGATCATGGCGATGGTGGGCTCGTCGACCCGGATCGGCGGCAACGGGCGCGGCGACTCGCGGTCGGTGATGGTGTCGCCGATGTTGATGTCTTCAATGCCGGCAATGGCGACAACGTCGCCGCCCCTGGCCGTCGCCAGCTCGATGCGCTTCAGCCCGCGCCAGCCCAGCACCTGCGTGACCTTGACCGACTGTTGCGTGCCGTCGGCGCGGCAGATGGTGTACAGGCCGCCGCTGTTGAGCACGCCGTTCTTCACCCGGCCGATGGCGAGCCGGCCGACGTAGTCGTTGTAGTCGAGGTTGTTGCACTGGAACTGCAGCGGCATGTCGGGATCGACGGCCGGACCGGGCAGGGCTTCGATCATGATGTCGAACAGCGGGCGCAGGTCGTCCGACTCGTCTTCCAGCGCGCGCTTGGCGATGCCGGCGCGGGCGTTGGTATAGACGACCGGGAAGTCGAGCTGCGTCTCGGTGGCGTCGAGGTCGATGAACAGGCTGTAGATCTCGTCGAGCACCTGCGCGATGCGCGCGTCGGGCCGGTCGATCTTGTTGACGCAGACAATCGGCGGCAGCCCGGCGTCGAGCGCCTTCTTGAGCACGAAGCGCGTCTGCGGCAGCGGGCCTTCCGAGGCGTCGACCAGTAGCATGACGCCGTCGACCATGGCCAGGGTGCGCTCGACCTCGCCGCCGAAGTCGGCGTGGCCCGGCGTGTCGACGATGTTGATGCGCACGCCGTGGTACTCGATCGAGGTGTTCTTGGCGAGAATGGTGATGCCGCGCTCGCGCTCGAGGTCGTTGGAGTCCATGACCCGGTCGACGACCGTCTCGTTGGCGCGAAAGATGCCGCTCTGATGCAGCAGCGCGTCGACCAGCGTGGTCTTGCCGTGGTCGACGTGGGCGATGATGGCGACGTTGCGGACGTCGGTACGGCGGGGCAGGGACATATGGGTGCTCATCAAGATGCGTGAAAGGGGGCCGTGGCCCCCCTCTCTGCGGCTCCTTCGGGTAGATTCGAACCCGGGACCATAGCAGTCGCGCGCCCGCGTCTCCAGTAGGGCCGCAGTGCGGTGGCCGGCGCGGGCTTGGGATTGCACCCCCGGCGGGAAGTAATTACAGAAGTGCCATGCACGTCACGATGGTCAAGAAGCGCTTGCTCGACGGCAGTGAGTGTCCGAAGTGCGGCCAGGCGACCCGGGAGCTGGAGAACCGCGGCGTCTGGAAGCAGATCGACGAAGTGGTGTGGGCCGACGAGGGCGACCCCAACAGCCCCGGCAGCAAGCTGGCGGCGCAACACGCGCTCGACCGCGCGCCGTTCTTCATCGTGCGCGATGACAACGGCGAGAAGGTCTACACCAGCGTCATGCGCCTGATCATCGACCGGCTCGGCTAGTCCGCGACCCAGTTGCCGTGAAAGCCGAACGGCACGCGCTGCGGCAGGTGCACGGTGGCGATCGGCGGGCCGGCAAAGTGGTGCGCGTCGAGCAGGACCAGATCGCTGGCGTCGCGCGCGGCGTCGTAGACGAAGGTCATCACCACGCCGTCGTCCTCGCCGGCCGCCGCGGCGTTGGGGACGAACACCCCTTCGCCGGGTGAGCGGCCGGAACCGAAGGCGTGCTCCGCGGCGGCGCCGCTGTCGAGGTCGTACTTCACCAGGCTCATCGATAGCTCGCCAACGTTGGCGACGTTGGTCACCGCGTAGCCGTAGCGGTGGCGCAGACCGGCACGGCGGTCGTCGACGCGCGGGAACTCGATCGGCCGGTCGTCGAGGCGCTGTTCGCCGACGCGCCCGGCGGCCAGGTCGATGGTCCAACGGTGCAGGAACGCCGGTTCGAAGGTGTCCGGGCCGCTCTTCCACAGCTGCGGGTAGCGCGCGACGTCGATGACGATGCGATTGCCGTCGTCGAAGGCGTTGAACGGGTGGAAGACGTAGCAGGGCTCGATCTCGAACCAGCGCGTCTCGGCGCCGCTGCCGCCGCGCGGCATGACGCCGAGGCGGGCGCCGTAGGTGTCGCTCCAGATGTAGGGGAAGCCGCTGCGCGCCAGGGCGCGCTCGAAGTCGAAGACGATCGGCAGGTCCATGAACACGACGTGCTGGTCGGTGATGGCGAAGTCGTGGATCATCGTCGGGCCGGGGACGTCGATGACCTCGCTCTGCACCAGCGCGCCGGCGGCGTCGAGGCGGTGATAGGTGAGAAACGGCGGCAGGAAGCGGTAGCCGAAGAAATGCAGCTCGCCGGTGCGCGGGCAGCGCTTCGGGTGCGCGGTCATGCTGGTGGTGAGCTTGCCGCCGAAGTCGCAGATGCCGACCGTGTCGAGCTCGGCTGTCATCTCGGTTGGAAAGGAGCTCTCGACGAGCGCGAAGATACGGCCCGCGTGACCGATGACGTTGGTGTTGGCCACCGCGACCGTGTGATCGACCGAACCGTCCTCGCCGACCAGCTCGGCCCCTTCGAGCAGCGACCGGGTCCGCACCCAGCGATTGCGGTACCAGCGCGCCCGTCCATCCTCGAGGCGCACGCCGTGGATCATGCCGTCGCCCATGAACCAGTGCGCCGAGGTGCCCGACTTGGGGTTCGGCCCGTTGCGCAGATACAGCCCGCGCAGCGCGGGCGGAATGGCGCCGTCGACCGGCAGATCGAATGCCGTCACCTCATCCATCACCGGAGCGAAATTGCCGCGCAGATAGAAGGGCAGGTCCTGAGTCTCGACTTGTGCCGTCATGACGCCTCCTGGGGCTTGGGAGTATGCGCACAGTCTTATCAGACCGGATGCCCTTAAGTCTTCCGCGTCACTCCGCTAAGTTCCACGCATGCTCGATCAGATCGAATCCCGTTTCCGCGCCGTCGCGCCGGCGGCGGAGTACTGCTCGCTGCGCGTCGTGCACGAGCGCAACCAGCACCTGTCGGTGCGGCGCAACGTCGTGCAGCCGGTGCGCGCGTCGGACGACATCGGCGCGATGATCACCGTCTTCGACGGCGGCGGCATGGGCTACGGCGCCACCTGCGACCTGACCGAGTCCGGCCTGCGCCGCGCCGCGGCCGAGGCCCTCGACTGGGCGCGTCAGACCGCCGGCCGCACGGTGCTGCAACTGGCGCAGCTGCCGCGCCAGCGTTTCCAGGGCGAGTATGCCTCGCATGCCCGCATCGCGTGGGAGTCCGTTTCGCTCGCCGACAAACTCGACCTGCTGCGGCGCGAGAGCGAGCGCCTGGCCGCCGATCCGCGCATCGTCGAATGGGAGGCGGGGCTGTGGCACACCGACCTGGAGACCCTCTTCATCACCACCGACGGCGGGCGGGTGCACCAGCATTTCCGCTACATCCTGCCGACACTCAGCGCCACGGCGAACCTCGGCGCCGAGACGCAGACGCGCACCTTCGGCGGTCACGCCTACTGCCGTCAGGGCGGACTTGAAGTACTGGACGAGGTCGGTTTCCACACCGCCGCGCCGCGTGTGGCGGCACAGGCGCTGGAGCTGCTGACGGCGCCCAATTGCCCGTCCGGCAGCATGGATCTCGTCCTCGCCCCCGATCAGATGATCCTGCAGATCCACGAATCGATCGGCCACCCTTTGGAGCTCGACCGCATCCTCGGCGACGAGCGCAACTACGCCGGCCGGAGCTTCGTAACGCCGGATATGTTCGGCACTTACGAGTACGGATCGAAACTGTTGAATGTGACCTTCGACCCGACGCGCACGGAGCAGCTGGCCAGCTATGCCTTCGACGACGACGGCCAGCCGGCATCGCGCCAGCACGTCATCCAGGACGGCATCCTGGTGCGGCCGCTGGGCAGCATGACCTCGCAGGCGCGCGCCGGCCTGCCCGGCGTCGCCAACGCCCGGGCGACGAGCTGGAACCGGCCGCCGATCGATCGCATGGCCAACCTGAACCTCGAGCCCGGCAGCAGCAACTTCGAAGAGATGATCGGTGCCGTCGAGCGCGGCGTCTACATGGAGAGCAACTGCTCGTGGTCGATCGACGACTCGCGCAACAAGTTCCAGTTCGGCTGCGAATGGGCCCGTACGATCGAGAACGGCGCCCTCGGCGGCGTGGTGAAGATACCCACCTACCGCGGCATCTCCGCCACCTTCTGGCGAAATCTGAAGATGGTGGGCGACCCGAGCACCGTGCAGGTCCTGGGCACGCCGTTCTGCGGCAAGGGCGAGCCCAACCAGGTCATCCGCGTCGGCCATGCCGCGCCGACCTGCCTGTTCGAGTCGGTCGACGTCTTCGGAGGCGCCTGATGCAGTCGTACTTCTTCGACCTCGCGACACACCTCGGCGAGCAGCTGCGCGGCGATGAGATCTTCACGTCGAGCTTTGCGGCCGAAGACTCTGATTTCGTTCGCTTCAATCACAGCCAGGTGCGCCAGGCCGGCAGCGTCGTGCAGCGCCACTTCGGGGTCGATTTGATCGACGGGCGGCGGCATGCGGCTGGGACTCTGACGCTGAGCGGCGACATGGCCGCCGACCGCGCCCGCCTCGCCGCCCTGATCGAGCAATTGCGCGAGACGCGCCGCTTCGTGCCGGAGGATCCGTACCTGCTCTACGCCACCGAGGTGCGCTCGACCGATCACCACCACGCCGGCGAGCTGCCAGACCGGGCGGCGGCCGTCGCGCAGGTACAGGAGGCCGGACGCGGCCGCGATCTGGTCGGCATCTACGCCGCCGGCTCCAGCTATGCCGGCTTCGCCAACTCGTTTGGCCAGCGCAACTGGTACTCGGTCGAGAGCTACAACCTCGACTGGAGCTTCTTCCACAGCACGGACAAGGCGGTAAAGGAGGCGTATGCCGGATTCCGCTGGGATTCCCGCGAGTTCGATCACAAGGTCCAAACCGCCTCCGAGCAACTGCGAGCGCTTGGCCGGCCGGCGCGCACGATCGCGCCGGGTCGCTACCGCGTCTACCTGGCGCCGGCCGCTTTGTACGACATCGTCGGCCTGCTCGGCTGGGGCGGCTTCGGCTTGCGCGCTCACCGCACCAAGACGACGCCGCTGCTGCAGATGATCGAGGGGCAGGCGCGCCTGAACCCAGGGGTCGATTTCATCGAGAACACGCGCGACGGCTTCGCACCCGACTTTCAGGAGGCCGGCTTCATCCGGCCCGAACAGGTGCCGCTGATCCGCGCCGGGGCGTACGAGCAATGCCTGGTCTCGCCGCGCTCGGCGCTGGAGTTCCAGGTCCCCACCAACGGCGCATCGTCAGGTGAGGCACCCGACTCCATCGACGTCGGCCCCGGCTCGGTCCCGTCCGACCGCGTCCTGCAGGAGCTCCACACCGGCATCTACGTCAGCAACCTGTGGTACCTGAACTTCTCCGACCGCCCCGCCTGCCGCACCACCGGCATGACCCGCTTCGCCACCTTCTGGGTCGAGAACGGCGCCATACAGGAACCGCTGAACGTCATGCGCTTCGACGAGACCATCTACCGCATCCTGGGCGAGAACCTCATCGGCCTGACGGCGGAACGCGAGACCATCCTCGACCCCGGCACCTACGACCAGCGCTCCCTGGCCAGCGCCCGCCTGCCTGGGGCGCTCGTCGATCAGTTCACTTTCACGCTCTGAGAGATCTCGCGCGAAGAACGCGAAGCCGCGAAGGGGACCTGAATTGATTCCCGTCTGCCTTCGCGCCTTCGCGGCTTCGCGTGAGAAGTGCCGGCTAAGCTGTGTCGTCCCGAGGTGCGCGTGCAGAGCGAAGTGTGGTTCGAGCAGCGCCCGCACCCGTGCCGACAGCGGCACGACCCGGCGCTTGGAGTGCGCACCGTACGGCCCGCCCTTGCCGTAGGCGGTGCCACAGGATGATTCGGAGAATCACGAAACCACGAAACACTGAAACCACGAAAGAGAAACTCAGTCATTGCAGGCCCTGCCGATCTGAGTTTCGTGTTTTCGGACCTCCGAGCTTTCGTGATCCTCTGGTGCGATGCTCGCGGGAGCGTCGCCCTACCAGAAGCACAGGAAATACGCAGTAGATCCAATCGAGAAACATTAGCAGTCTCCCTGTTGGGAGAGCGGGTCGCGCTTGTACTGGCAGGTCAGGCGCCAGCAGACAGCAGCGGTCGCGCCATGCACCGCGCATGCGGTGATTGCACCTCCCGCCGGGTCACGCTGCACCAAATGGACTGCGGCTGCTGGCTCGGGGGGCACACATCCTCCCGCCGATTCGCGGCGGATTCTCCCGAGTTTTTTTCATTGCCAACCGCTCGCCAGGTGCGCTACACCGAAAAGTGAGACGCAATCACTGGGGGAGGCGACGGAATGTCGCAAGATGCACACCAGGGGGCGACAAATCAGAAGATTCTGAACCCGCGATTGCATGGGGCAGTCGCGGTTGGGGGTGGAACGCGACAGTAGCGTTCCCAAACGACGGTCCCTTCGTGCGCGCTTACCTGGCGCCCGCGACGTAGCAATTAAACTCTGGCGGCTGAGGTGGTCGCCCCAACTTTCGAAGGGGAACGACACCATGCGCAACCAGTCAATCCTGGGGGGAGTCCTAGTAGCGGCCGTGCTCGCCTTCGCCAGCATCGCCCGCGCCGGCATCAGCGATCTACCTCCGGCAGGCTACAAAAGCATCTGGGTCGTGCCGGGCGTAATTCACAACGCCACTACCGGCACCGCGTTCATCTGCGCCGCGCACCAGGCGACGACGCTCGGCGTCGAGGTCTTCGACGCCGCGGGCGGCGCTGCTGTCGGCTCCGCCCTCGGCCTCGCGTTGGCGGCAGGGGAGACCGCGACCGTCATCACGCAGAGCCTTCCGGGTCTGACTGGAGGAACGAATCTCTTTATCGGACTGCCTTTCCAGGGCTCCGCGCGCATCCTGACGATTGGTGGCAAGGTCTCGTGCAGCGCGTATGTCGTCAGCACAATGAGCAACTACGCGTTCTCCCTGCCCGTCGTCAAAGCCAAAGGCCAGAAGGGCCAGTAGGGCCTGAAACGGGAGCCGGGGGGGCGGATCGCGACAAGTGGCCGCGGTTCAGCCTGGAAGGCGACAGCGCTCAGGGCTCGTGTCCGCGGCGTGTCTGCTGAGTGAAGTGTCCGCCACGAGCAGAAGAGCGGTGATGCTCAGAGTACGTCGTTCGATCGTCTCCGTAGCAGCCCTGTGGATCGCAGGTCTGGCGGTGCCGGCGTTCGGCTTCGTCAGTATCGGCCTGGACGCTGCGATCGATACGGCGCCGCGCTGGTCGCCGACGGACGTTTCAGGCCGCGGTCTCGGCGATGGAGCGATCCAGGTTTCGATCGATAGCGGTTTCGCCGAGGCGGTGGCGATGGCGCTCACCGGTGGCGTCGCCGCGCAGGACGTCGCCGACGTCGAGACGGCAGTCGCGGGCGCCTTTCAAGTCTGGGAGAGCTCGGTACTCCACTTCGACGTCACGTTCGACGGACCGACGGTGCGCGATCCCGTCGCGGGGGGCGAGATCGACCTGTTCCACGTCCTCTCGAGCGACCCGCAGTTTCCCGTCGACGCGCTGTTCGGCGTTTCGCAAACCCACTGGACCTTTCTCGCCAACCGGGCGCTGACCAACGGCGCGATCCTCGGTGGTCGCACGATCGACGGCGCGGATATCCTCATCGCCACCGACCGGCTGGCCACGACAGCGCCGTTCCTGACGCCGGAGCAGCGGCTGCGTTCCCTCAAGCACCTGCTCATACACGAGATCGGACACACCATCGGCCTCGGTCATCCGGCCGACCACGCGGCGCTCAACTTCGACACCGACTCCGACCCGGCCAATGCCATCTTGATCGACGCGGGCGATCCGCTCGCCGACCTGGTCCTATCCGCCAACTTCGACTCGCTGGCGGTGATGGGGCGCATCCCGCCCGACCCGAACGCGATCTTCTACACGACGCTGCGCAACGACGACCGCGGCGGGCGCGACGTGCTCTACCCGGCGCCGGGCGCGACGCAGGACATTTGCCAGCCCGCCCCGAGCGCGGTGTGCCGCACGGCGCTCAAGTCGCTGCTGCAGATCCGCGACGACGCGTCCGACGACGGCAGGGACAAGCTGCTGTGGAAGTGGCTCAAGGGCGCGGCCACGACGGTGCCCGACTTCGGCACGCCGGCGACTGACACCCGCTACTCGCTCTGTCTTTACAAGGGAGCGCTGCCGCTGCTCGTCGCCGAGGCGGCCCTGCCACCCGGGGCGGGGCGCTGGTCGGCGTTTGCCAAGGGCTTCCATTACGACGACGCCGGTCAATCGCCGCACGGCGTCCTCAAGGGGCTGTTCAAGGAAGGCCTCGACACCAAGGCGAAGATCATCCTCAAGGCGGGAGGACCGAATCTTCCCGACGCACTGCTCCCCATTGGCTCGGCACCCGTCGTCGCCCAACTCGTGCGCGCCGACATCGCGCGCTGCTGGGAGGGTCGATACGAGATCGGAGACGTGACCGCGGACAGCGCGAGTCTGTTCAAGGCCAAGGCCCAATAACCGCCGCGTGCGACAAGAAGGAAGAGATCTCGCACGAAGAGCGCGAAGCCGCGAAGCAGGGCGACGAGCTCACCACACCGTGCGTTTGTAATGACGGCGGATCGTGCGATCTTTGCTGATCAGTGCCGTGCCCGCCCTGGTCGAGGATTCGGTAGATGTTCTCCGCAGCTTCGATGCGGTGACAGCCATGAAGCGCGGGTAGCCCGACAGCGACCGTACGTCAACGAAGTCGTACGTACGCTGTTTGATTCCCTTCGCGGCTTCGCGCCTTCGCGTGAGACTCTCCGTCTCAGCGCGCCAGGTCGGCGGCGCTCTGCGCCACCAGCGTGGCGACGAAGGCGTCGACACCCGCCATGGCGTCGGCGTCGCCGCGGTCGTAGCCGTTGACGAGGATGGAGAAGGCGGCGTCGGTGCCGTCGCGCAGGCGGGCGAAGCCAGAGAGGCCGGTGGCACCGTTGATCAGCCCGGTCTTGGCGCGCACCACGCCGGCGGCGGCCGCGGCGCGCTTTTCGAGCGTGCCGTCGCGGGCGGCAATGGGCAGGGCGGCGATGAGCTCGGGACCGATGGCGAACGACCGCCATGCGGCGCGCAGCGCGGCGACCAGGGCGCGCGGCGTGACGCGGTTGGTCGAGGCCAGGCCGGAGCCGTCGATGAGCGTGCAGCCGCTCGTGTCGACGCCGAGCGCAGCCAGATTGGCGCGCCGCGCGCGCAACCCGTTCTCCCACGAGCCGGGCGGGCCGCTCTCCCGCGCGCCGAGCCCTTTCAGCAGCGTCTCGGCGATGTGGTTGTTGCTGTGCTTGAGGAAGAGCTGCACGATCTCGCCGAGCGGCTGGCCGGCGAAGCGCAGCAGCTCGACCGCTCCGACGGCCACCGGCGCGACGCGCGTGCCGCCGCCGACGCTGATCCCATTGGCCGCCAGCTGCATGCGCAACACCGCGCCGGCGTAGCGCACTGGGTCGGCAACGCTGCGGTAGACCACCGTCTGGGGTTCGCCCGCGGCCAGCGTGCCGCCGATGACGACCTCCTCGACACCGGTTCCGGTGCGGCGCTCGACCGTGAGCGACTCGGCCGTGCCCGCCGCCGCGGTGCGGCCGCGGTTGACGACCGCGAGATAGGGCAGCGGCGGGTCGATGTCGACCAGTAGCGGCTCTCCGGGCTGCGCGCCGGGACGCACCGCGGCGGCGAAGGCGCCGTAGTTGGCGCTCAGCGCGGCGATCGGGGCGTGGAAGGCGCGCGCCGACGGCGCGCCCCAGGCCGGGTTCCAGCCCTGCGCCTCGAAGAACGAGTCGTCGAGCACGATGTCGCCGCGCACGCTGCGCAGACCGCCGCGGCGCAGGTCGGCGGCCAGCCGCCACCACTGCTCCGACGTCAACGCGGGGTCGCCGCCGCCGCGCACATAGAGCGTGCCGACGGCGCCGGCGGCGTCGGGTAGCGCATCGACGGAAATCGCGGTGGTGAACTGGTGCGCCGGGCCGAAGGTGTCCAGCGCTGCCAGCGCCGTCAGCACCTTCAGATTCGAAGCCGGCGTCAGGGCGGTGTCGGGGTTGTGCTCGAAGAGCGGGCGCCCGTCGTCGGCACGCTGCACCAGCACGCCGAGGCGCGCGCCGTGGAAGCCGCGGTGTTGCAAGGCGCTCTGTAAAGCCGCGCTGCCCCCGAGCGCGGGTGCCGCGCTGCCGAGGCCGATCAGCGCCGCAGCGAGGCGCGCCAGACGCCTCACGGACAACCGTCGAGTGAGAGATCGACGCTGCGGACGAGCTCGGCGAGGGTCACCATGCCGTCGCTGTCGGCATCGGCGGTGATGCAGCGCGCCAGGGATCCATTGCCGAGCGCAATGCTCGAGATGACGATGAGCTCGTCGACGGTGATCTGACCATCGTAGTTGCAGTCGCCCGGGCAGGCCGGCGCGACGAACGGGTCGGCGAAGCGCGGGTTGGTCAGGAACTCTTCGTCGGTCAGGCCTTCCAGAAAGGCGATCAGGTCGGCCTTCTGCTGCGCCGTGATGCGGAACCCGGGCACGAAGCCGCTGCGCAGCGGACTGGCACTGCCGACGCCCTTGTACGGCCCGTCGGTGATCGTGCGCCCACCGGCGGCGTAGTGGTCGATCGCGTCGCTCAGCGTCGCCACGCTGCCGTCGTGCATGTACGGCGCGGTGACGGCGATGTTGCGCAGGGTCGGCGCCTTGAAACGCCCCATGTCCTCGGGGTTGTCGGTGAACTCCAGGATGCCGACGTTGTCAGGCGGGTAAGCCCCCTGACCGTCGATGTTGTACAGGCCGGTGTTGTGAAAGGGCTTCTCGGCCAGAGGCAGCCCGCTGTGGTCGACGGAGTTGGAGAAGTTGAACGCACCGTGGCAGTGGAAACACTCGACCTTTTCGGAGAAGAACAGGTCGTAGCCGCGCACGGCGGATGGCGACAGCGCCTCGTCGTCGATGCCGAACAGGTAGCGGTCGGCATACGAGTTGCCGGAAATGAGCGTGCGCTGGAAGGAGGCAACGGCGCGCGTGATGGTGCTCAGATCGATGGGGTCGGCCTTTTCCGGAAAGGCCTCGGCGAACAAGCGCCGGTAACGCGCGTCCGCGCGCAGGCGGGCGAATAGCTCCTGCTCCAGTCCGGACAGACCCAGCTCGACCGGGAACTCACCGAACATCGGCACCAGCGCCTGCTCTTCGAGCTTGTCCTGATTGGGATTGGCCCACGTCAGCGTGCCGTTGTACCCCGCGTTGGCCAGGCTCATGGCGCCGCGCGGGTGCATCTGGTTCGTCGAGCCGATCGAGCGCGGCAGCCCGTCGGTAAAGGCGAGGTCTTGCCTGTGGCAGGAGGCGCAGGCGAAGGTCTGATTGCCCGACATGCGAGTGTCGTAGAACAGCAGACGCCCGAGCTCGACCTTCTCCACCGTCACCGGGTTCTCGACCGGGATGCGCAGCGGGGGAAAGCCGTTCGGCAGCTTGAAGACATATGGCGTCGGACCGCCAGCGCCTGCCGGCTGCGCCGCGCCGAGGGCGAGCGCGAGGCCGACTATGGCGGAAGCGAAGAACCGCCTCGGAGCAATGTGGTGTCGCCAGATGAGCACGTCAAAACCGCGGCCTGTAATACGTCGATCTTTCGGGAAACGGCGAGACAGGTCAAGCCTCTCTCCTGCGGCATTGCGCCGCACGCGCGGCGCTGGTTATAAGCCCGCTGGTTGCGAAACTGAGGAGAGCGACATGGCCGAACAGTTCGAGCTCACGGATGCGATGCGCGCCGCGGTCGGTGTACCGACGCCGCCGTGGCCCCTGGAGGTAACGACCACCAGCGTGCGCGCCTTCGCGCGCGGCGTCGGCTACACCGACCCGGTCTACTTCGACGTCGCCGCGGCGCGCAAAGCCGGCTACCGCAGCCTCCCGGCGCCGCCCACGTATCTGGGCACGCCGGTGTTCATTCCCGGGCAGTCTGACGACACCTTCAGCGCCCCGCGCAGCGGGCGGCCGGCGATCCAGCACGGACTGAAGGGCTTGCTCGACGGCGGCACCGAGACCGAGTACTTCGACGCCATCTGCGCCGGCGACACGCTCACCATCGTGGCGCAGATCACCGCCCTCGATGTCCGCTCCAGCCCGACCCTGGGCAAGATGCTGATTGCGACGACCGAGAGCACGTTCACCAATCAAGACGGCAAGGTCGTCGCCCGCCAGCGCGGCCAGGCGATTTATTATTAGGTCGGGGGGTAGCGATGTGGGAGACGATCAACGAAGGCGACGCGCTGCCGGAGCTGCGCAAGAAGCCAGGAGTGACGCAGCTGGTGAAGTACGCGGCGGGCTCGGGCGACTTCAACCCGTTGCACCACGACTTCAACTTCCCGCAGGCCAAACAGCTGGGCTCGATCATCGTCCACGGCCGCTTCAAGTACGCCGCGCTCGGCGAGCTGGTGTCGAACTGGCTCGCGCACCGCGGTCGGGTGGTGAAGATCTCCTGCCAGTACCGCGGCATGGACTTCCCCGATCGCGAGTTCGTCTGCCGCGGCAAGGTGGCGCGCAAGTGGGAGGAGGACGGGCGCAAGCTGGTCGAGCTGTCGGTCTGGACCGAGGACGACAAGGGCAAGAAGACGACGCCGGGCGAGGCGACGGTCGAGATCACGGCCTAGGTCCAGGCAATCGCAGCGACCGGAACCTCCCCTAGCCCCTCCTTGGATAAGGAGGGGGACCGGAGAGGGGAAGGTTTGGATGGGGGGGTTGAGACAGCCGCGACGCGCACCACCGCTTCACGTCAGCTCAACAGCCCCCCAGAGCCGCGGCGACCGCGGCGACCAGCTCATCGATCGTGATCGCGCCGTCGAAGTTGTGGTCGGCGAGCAAACAGGCGTCGAGCGGCAGCAGGCCCAGCGCGATGTTGGTGGCGGTGATCAGCTCGCTCACCTCGACCATATTGTCGCCGTTGCAGTCCGCCGCACAGCCGAACGGTTGCGGCGACCGGGTCGGCGTGCGCGACGGCGTGGGCGTCCGCGTTGGCGTCGGGCTCGGCACCGGCGTGGCGTCGCACGGCAGCAGCGCCGAGTCGACCACCTCGACCGCGCTCGGGATGACGACGGCGCCGCCGATCAAGACCGGGCGCCGGTCGGGGCTGCGGAAGCGAAACTCGTTGCGGCCCGTGCTCGCATCGGCCTGCAGCGTCCCGGCGATGACCGTGTCCTCGCGACCGATCAGGCGGTTGACGCCGCTCGGGCGCGCGTTGCTGACGCTGCCGCTCGATTCGATGATCAGCGTGCACCCGCTCAGCTCGACATTGCCGCCGAGCGCGCTCTGCGCCGAGCCGCCGTCGGCGCGCAGGGCGCCGGCGAGGTGCACCACGCCGCCGGCGGCCAGGGTGATACTCCCGCCCGTGCCGGTGCCGCTGGCGCGCACGTCGAGCTGCGCGCCCGATACCACCTCCAGGCGGTCGCCGGCAGTCAGATCGATGTCGCCGCCGCCGTTGCCACCGCCGCTGCCACTCACGCTGCCGCCGAGATCGATGGCGCCGGTGGCATCGAGCGTGAGCGTGCCGCCGCTGCCCTCGCTCGCCGCGGCCTCGATGTCGTAGTCCGCCCGGGTGACGATCGAGCCGGCGACCGTGCGCAGATCGATGTCGCCGCCGGAGCCGTCGGGACCGCCGCCGCCGGCGAGCAGCCTGGCCGTCGCAGCCGCCGCGATGCCGGCGTAGCCGCTGGCGGAGATCGTGCCGCCGCTGCCGCCGCCCTCGGTGCCGGCGCGCCCGGCGGCCGAGAGCTCGCCGTTGAGCGTCAGCGCGCCGGTCGGATGCGCCCCGTCGCCGGCGCTGACGTCGAGGTCGCCGCCGTCGCCGCCGCTGGCGGAGGCGTCGGCGCGCGCGGCGCCGACGGTGTTGATGGCGACGGTGACGCCGCTGAGATCGACGCTGCCGCCGTCGCCGCCGGACGCGTCGAGCGCCGCGTTCACGGTGAGCTCGCCGCGGCTGACGACGGCGATGTCACCGCCGAAATCGTCGCGGCCGCCGCGCGCGGCAACGGCGGCGCCGATCAGGACGGTCTCGCCCTCGAGTCGAATCGTGCCGCCGCTGTCTTCGAGGCCGCGGCTGTTGGCGTCGATCGTGGCGCCGACGGTGAGCTCGCCGTCGCTTTGTATTGTCACCGTGCCGCCGGGCGAGCCGCTGAAGTCGATCGGCCCGGCGATTTGAATCAGTCCGGCAATGACGGTCATCGTCCCGCCGCTGTCCGCCGCCCCGGCCCGCCCGCGCAGCTGGCCGCCAAACTCCACCGTCAGACGCCCGGCGTTTACGGTCATGGTGCCCGTGCCGACGCTTAGCTGGCCGCCGGAGAGGATGCGCAGATGCCGCGCGCCGACGTCGATGACGGATCCGTCGTCGACGTTGACCGTCCTCGACACCTCGCACGGATCGGCGTTGGCGGCGCAGAGGTCAGCCGCCGTGGTGGCCAGGGCAGGGGCCCGGCCGAGGGCGACTGCGGTCAACGCCGCCAGCACGGCGTTGAGGCGCGAACGGCGCGCGCGGGAGGCGGCGCGTGGCTGAAGCGGGAGAATGGGCACGGAGGCCGGAGCGTACCAGGCTGGATGCGATCGCGCACGCGGTGGGTTGCGAGTTTGGCCGCCGGCGGCGAATATCCGCCTGGCGGCAGCGTCGAGAGGAGTGCGGGAGACGACTGCTCGGGTTCGGGAGGAGACGGAGGACACGTCGATGTGGATGCAGAGAGCAGCGGGTTTTGTGGCCAGGGAACGGCGGACGAGGTCGCTGTGGTTGAGTCTGATCGCCGCCATCGCGGTTTCACCGCGACCCGCGACCGCGCAGGATGCCCTGACGGTATTTGCCGCCTCGTCCCTGACGGAGGCGTTCTCGGCCCTGGGCAAGAAGCTCGAAGGTGAACAGCCGCCATTGAAGGTGCGGTTCGAGTTCGCCGGCACGCAGGAGCTGGCCAAGCGGCTGCAGACGGGTGCGAGCGCCGATGTCTTCGCCGCAGCGGACGAGCGCTGGACGGCGTCGCTGTTCGGCAGCGGCCGCCTCGAGACCCACGGCGTCATCTTCGCCAGGAATCGCCTGATCATCATCACGCCGCTGAGCAACCCTGCCGGGATCGCCCAGCTCAAGGACCTGGCACGACCGGGCCTCAAGCTCGCGATCGCCTCCGATGCCGTTCCGCTCGGCCGCTACACCCGCCAAACGCTGGTCAAGCTCGTCATGGCACCGGGTCTGGGCGACGACTTCCCCCGCCAGGTGATGAAGAACGTCATCGCCCAGGAGAGCTCCGCCGAGGCCGTGGTGGGCAAGGTCGAGCGCGGCGAGGTGGACGCCGCCATCGCGTACCAATCCGCGGTCACCGCCGCGCGCGCCGACAAGGTGCGCGGCTTCGACATTCCGTACGTGTACAACACCGAAGCGACGTATACCGTCGCGGCGGTGAAGGCCACCGCGCACGCGGACGCCGCCCGCCGCTTCATGGAGCTGCTCTTGTCACCCGCCGGCCAGGCCATCGTCGCCGAGGCCAAGCTCGTCACCTTGCAAGAGACAAGGGCGAGGGACTCGAGCTCGCGCGTGAAGCCCGCGGCGCGGCCCTAGCCTTGGGCATCTGATGAAGAAGTGAGCAGCGCGGGCGCGTTCCGCCGTCCGCGCGGGCGCTCGAACCGAGACCGCCCATCTGCAGCCACGCCGGCACGGATCTTGGCTATGCGGGGGTTCGGCAACGTGTGCGGTCAGTGAGAAGGAAGAGATGAAGCGGAACTGTTTCAAGCGTCCGAGGGCAGCGCGATGAGCATTCGGGTCGGGCTCAACCACCAGACGCACTATCGCTACGAGCGCCGCATCTCGCTCGGGCCGCAGGTCGTGCGTCTGCGCCCGGCGCCGCACTGCCGCACGCCGATCCACGCCTATTCGCTCAACGTCACGCCGGTCGAGCACTTCATCAATTGGCAGCAGGACCCGTTCGGCAACTACCTGGCCCGCCTGGTCTTCCCGGAACGAACCGATGTGCTCTCAATCGAGGTCGACCTCGTCGCCGACATGACGGTGATCAACCCGTTCGACTTCTTTCTCGAGCAGTCGGCGGAGGAGTTCCCCTTTCGCTACGACGAGCAGCTGGCGCAGGAGCTCGGGCCGTATCTCGAGGTGAAGGAGCGCGGACCGCTGCTGACGCGCTGGCTGAGCGCGGTGGACCGCACCAAGCGCCGCACGGTGGACTTCCTGGTCGACCTCAACACCCGCCTGCAGGCCGATGTCGGCTACGTCATCCGCATGGAGCCGGGGATTCAGACCTGCGAGGAGACGCTCGGCAAGCGGCTCGGGTCGTGTCGCGACACCGGCTGGGTGCTGGTGCAGATCCTGCGCCACATGGGCTTGGCGGCGCGCTTCGTCTCCGGCTACCTGGTGCAGCTGACGGCCGACGTGAAGGCGCTCGACGGGCCGGCGGGGCCGGCGTCCGACTTCACCGACCTGCACGCCTGGACCGAAGTCTACGTTCCCGGCGCCGGCTGGATCGGGCTCGACCCGACCTCCGGGCTGTTCGCCGGCGAGGGGCACATCCCGCTGGCGTGCACGCCGGACCCGGTCAGCGCCGCCCCGGTCACCGGGCATGCCGAGGAGTGCCGCGTCGAGTTCTCATTTTCCAATGCGATCACGCGCGTGCGCGAAGACCCGCGCGTGACGCTGCCGTACAGCGAGGCGCAGTGGGACGCGATCGACGCGCTCGGCCGCGCCGTCGATGCCGATCTCGCGGCCGGCGACGTGCGGCTGACCATGGGCGGCGAGCCGACCTTCGTCTCCGTCGACGACATGGAAGGCGAGGAGTGGACCATCGCCGCGCTCGGCCCGACCAAGCGGCGGCGAGCGGCGCAGTTGCTGCGCCGTCTGCAGGCGCGCTTCGCCGCCGGCGGCGTGCTGCACTTCGGTCAGGGCAAATGGTATCCCGGCGAGCCGCTGCCGCGCTGGGCGCTGTCGTGCATCTGGCGCCGCGACGGTGTGCCCTTGTGGCGCGACCGGGCGCTGCTGGCCGACGAGGACCAAGCCCGCAGCTGCGGCATCGAGCACGCCGCGCGGTTCATCGCGGCGCTGGCCGACCGCCTCGGGGTGTCGCGCGAACGCGTGTTGCCCGGCTACGAGGACGTCTTCTACTACATGTGGAAGGAGGGCACGCTGCCGGCCAACGTCGATCCGCTGCAGAGCAACCTCGACGACCCCGAGGAGCGCCGGCGTCTGGCCGGGCTCTTGCGGCGCGGCCTCGGTGCGGTGACCGGGTACGCGTTGCCCATCCTGTGGCAGGGCGACGCGGAGGTGAGCCCGTGGGTCAGCAGTGCGTGGACCTTCCGCCGCAAGCACATGTACCTCGTCCCCGGCAGCTCGGCGATGGGCTATCGGCTACCGCTCGATTCGCTGCCGTGGGTGGAGGAGGCACTGCGCGACCTCAAGGCCGACCGCTGCCAGTTCGACGAGCGCCCGCCGCTCGGCGATGCCCACGCGCAGGTGGAGCGGCGCTACCAGCAGTGGATCGCGCAGACCCCTGCCGTCGATGCCAACAGCGCGGCACCGCTGCCGATGGTCGCCATGGTGGCGCGCCACGCGGCGCGCGACGACATCGCCCGCACCGCGCTGTGCGTCGAGCCGCGCGACGGCACGCTGTACGTCTTCCTGCCCCCGCTGACGCACCTCGAGCACTACGTCGAGCTGCTCGCCGCCGTCGAGGCGACCGCCGCCGATCTCCGCGTGCCGGTCGTGTTGGAGGGCTACGAGCCGCCGCGCGACTGGCGCCTGCGCCGCTTCTCGATCACGCCCGATCCCGGCGTCATCGAGGTCAACATTTTCCCCGCCGATAGCTGGGAGGAGCTCGAACAGACCACGTCGGTGCTCTACGAAGAAGCGCGCCAGTGCCGGCTCGGTACGGAGAAGTTCATGCTCGATGGCCGCCACAGCGGCACCGGCGGCGGCAATCACATCACCTTCGGCGCGGCGATGCCGGGCGACAGCCCGGTGCTGCGCCGGCCCGACCTGCTGCGCAGCCTGGTGACATACTGGCAGCACCACCCGAGCCTGTCGTACCTGTTCTCCGGCATGTTCGTCGGCCCGACGAGCCAGGCGCCGCGCGTCGACGAGGCGCGCCACGAGAGCCTCTACGAGCTCGAGATCGCCTTTCAGCAGATTCCCGCCGGCGACGTCGCGCAGCCGTGGCTGGTCGATCGGCTGCTGCGCAATCTGCTCATCGACGTCACCGGCAACACGCATCGCGCCGAGTTCTGCATCGACAAGCTCTACTCGCCCGACGGCCCGGCCGGGCGCCTCGGCCTGGTCGAGGTGCGCGCCTTCGAAATGCCGCCGCATCATCGCATGAGCCTGGTGCAGATGCTGTTGCTGCGCGCCCTGATCGCGCGCTTCTGGCACGCGCCGTACCAGGGCGGGCTGGTGCGCTGGCACACCGCGCTGCACGACCGCTTCGTGCTGCCGCATTTCGTCTGGCAGGACTTCGCCGACGTCATCTGCGATCTGCAGCACGCCGGCTTCGCCTTCGAACGCGAGTGGTTCGCGCCGTTCTTCGAGTTCCGCTTCCCGCACTACGGCACCGTCGATCTCGACGGCGTCGCGGTCGAGCTGCGCTTCGCGATCGAGCCCTGGCACGTGCTCGGCGAGGAGGTGGCGTTGGGCGGCACGGCGCGCTACGTCGACTCGTCGGTCGAGCGCCTGCAGGTCAAAGTCGACGGCATGACCGACCCGCGCCATGTCCTCACCTGCAACGGCCGCCGCGTGCCGCTGCACGCCACCGGCCGTGTCGGCGAGTACGTCGCCGGCGTGCGCTACCGCGCCTGGCAACCCCCGTCGGCGCTGCATCCGACGATTCCCGTGCAGGCGCCGCTGGTGTTCGATCTGGTCGACATGTGGAGCGGGCGCTCGATCGGCGGCTGCACCTACCACGTCACGCATCCGGGCGGGCGCAGCTACGACGACTTTCCCGTCAACGCCAACTCGGCCGAGGCCCGCCGCATCGCCCGCTTCTGGTCCTACGGCCACACCCCCGGCCCGATGGCCCCGCCGCACGAGGAGCGCAGCCGCGAGTTCCCCTACACGCTCGATTTGCGCCGCGCCGATCCGTGTTGAGGGGGCGTCGCTTTCTTGTCTAAGATCGAAGCCGGCGCGGTGGGCCCGACGTTTCCTCTCCCGGATGGGAGAGGATTGAGGTGAGGGGGATTGAATTGCGCCGCAGGCGACAAGTGATTTAGGTCTTGCATGCGTCGCCGAGGGCCAGGGTGGCTTCGCCAATCAATGGTATCCCCCTCATCCCGGTCTTCTCCCATCCGGGAGAAGGAACCTCGTGCGATACGCCGCTGGAATTGTAGGATGCAGTACTACACCCATGAGTGAACACTGGAACACCACCGACGCCGGTTCGAGCGGCCTGGCGACGGGCTACGAACCGGCGCCCGAGCGCTACGACGAGATGCACGCCGTCGACGGCGGACTGCGGCCGCCGTGGCAGGCGCTGGTGCAGCGCCTCGGCGAGCTCGGCCGCGACGAGCTCGGCCGCCGCTGGCAGGAAGCGCGGCGGCTGCTGCGCGAGAACGGCGTCACCTACAACGTCTACGACGACCCCGAGGGGGTCGAGCGGCTGTGGCGCATGGACGCCATCCCGATGCTGCTCGAGCGCGCCGAATGGGCGCGCCTGGAGCGCGGCCTGGCGCAGCGCGCGCGGCTGCTCGAGGCGGTCGTCGCCGACCTGTACGGTCCGCGCACCCTGTTGCGCCGCGGCGTGCTGCCGCCCGAGCTCATCCTCGCACATCCCGGCTTCCTGCGCCCCTGCGTCGGCGTGCCGGCCCCGGGCGGCCGCCACTTGCCGCTCTATGCGGCCGACCTGGCGCGCGCGCCAGACGGCCAGGTGTGGGTGATCGGCGACCGCGCCCAGGCGCCGTCGGGCGCCGGGTACGCGCTGGAGAACCGCATCATCCTCTCGCGCGTGCTGCCGCACCTGTTGCGCGAGCTGCACGTGCAACGCCTGGCGGGCTTCTTCGCGGTCATGCGCGACACGCTGGCCAACCTGGCGCCCCTGCACCGCGAGGATCCCGGTCTGGTGCTGCTCACGCCGGGGCCCGGCAACGAGACGTACTTCGAGCACGCCTTCCTCGCCAGCCACCTCGGCTGCACGCTCGTGCAGGGCGACGACCTGATGGTGCGCGACGAGCGCGTCTGGCTGACGACCCTGGAGGGCCTGCGTCCGGTCGACGTCATCCTGCGCCGCGTCGACGACACCTTCTGCGATCCGCTCGAGCTGCGCGGTGATTCGGTGCTCGGCACGCCCGGGTTGCTGCAGGCGGCCCGTCTCGGTCACGTGTCGATCGTCAATCCGCTCGGCTGCGGCATCGTCGAGAACCCGGGCCTGATGGCGTTTCTGCCCGCCCTGGCGCGGGTGCTGCTCGACGAGGACTTGCTGCTGCCGTCGGTGGCGACGTGGTGGTGCGGCGGCGACGAATCACGCGCCTATGTGCTCGAGCACCTCGCCGACCTGGTGATCAAACCGGTGTCGCCGCAGGGGCGGGCGGTACCGATCCTCGGCGCGGCGCTGAGCGCGGCGGAGCTCGACGGCGTGCGGGCGATGCTGACGGCGCGGCCGCACCTGTTCGCCGCCCAGGAACACGTGGCGCTGTCGACCGCGCCGGTGCTGGCGGGGAGCCGCTTCGAGCCGCGCCCGCTGGTCGTGCGCAGCTTCCTGGTGGCGCACGGCGACGGCTACGTGGTGATGCCGGGCGGGCTCGGCCGCGTCGCGCCGAGCGCCGACAGCTGGGTAGTGTCGAATCAATCGGGCGGCGTCAGCAAGGACACCTGGGTCCTGGGCGAAGAGAGCGATGCGCCGCACGCCTCGCCGATCGCCGCGACGCCACCGTTGGCGATCCGCCGCGGCGGCGACGAGGTGCCCGGCCGCGTCGCCGACAACTTGTATTGGCTCGGCCGTTACGCCGAGCGCACCGAAGGCACGGCGCGGCTGATCCGCGAGGTGTTGCGCCGGCTGTTGGCCCCGGAGACGGTGTCGGGAGACGGCGAGGCGCCGGTGCTGCTGCGGGCCGTGACCTATCAGACCGCGACGTATCCGGGCTTCATCGGCGCCGAGGCCGAGGAGCGCTGCGCGGCGCCGGAGCGCGAGCTGATGGCGTTGATCGCCGACGGCGCCACGACCGGCAGCTTGCGGTTCGACGTCGATGCGCTGGTGCGCGCCGGCCGCTCGGTGCGCGATTGGCTGTCGATCGATACCTGGCGCGTGATCAGCCGGCTCGATCAGGAACTGGCCGACGTGCGCAACGCCGGCGAGGCGCTCGATGCGCTCGAGCGGCTGGTGCTGCTGCTCGCCGCCTTTGCCGGGTTTACGGAGGAGAGCATGACGCGCGGCCAGAGTTGGCGCTTCCTCGCCATCGGCCGGCACCTCGAGCGCGCCATGCACACGGCCGGGCTGGTGCGCGGCGTCGTCGGACTCTGTCACCCCGGCGAGGCACCGCCGTGGGAGGCGGTCCTGTCGGTCACGCACAGCCTGATGGCATACCGCCGCCGCTACCGCGCG
>CAYVUV010000174.1:0-27366 GCA_964455095.1 uncultured Binatia bacterium (SeqCode) | reverse complement strand
CCTCTTGGATCAATTGAATCTGGTTCGGCCGTGCACGGTTGTCACCCTCGGCTGGGTGCCGCTCTGGATGCTCGCGCAGGCCGTGCCCAGCCTATTCGAATCGGCGAATGCTGGTTCATTCAAAAGGATGGACGAGCGGACACTTCAATTCGTTCCCGACGTCCCTCTACCAAAAGGCGAAGGGCAGTTTCGGTTTGCGGCATTGATGCACCCAACCGCATACCCTCATCACGTGGAGACTCGACGTTTCCAAGGGCGTCGAGGCGATGAAGCTCAGATCGCGCTGATGCGTAGCGCGCATCCCGGCTCCTAACCTCTTGGATAGGCCAGGGAAGACTTCTGGGGAGCTTTATCGTGTGCGCGGGCAAAGTGGTTCCTCCGGGTGGGCCCAGCACGATAAACGGCATCCTGTATCAGATGCTTTGGTGCGCCCTGCGCACACTCTCGATCCGCCTCTCAGGAGTCGCTATCGACAACTCGCTGCAGATCACAGCCGCCACCCTGATACTGGAGCCTCGTCAAGGAGGCGACCTGCGCGAACTCTCTGGGCCTAGGCAACGTGTTGTCCAGCTGAAGACGCGATCGGGGGGGCGGACGTGGTCTCTCAAGGAGGTCGTCGAGGACGTACTTCCGGACATGTACCGAGCGGTCGACCTAAGCATTGACGACGTCGCATTCGAGTTCGTTACTGAAGGTAGAATTGGGGCGTGGCAGCGCCCGTACTCCTTCTTCAAGTCTCTTCTCACGCGCCCGCCCGGGTCCGACCCACTCTCGTCACTCGATTCGCACACCGAGATGCTGTTCGGTCGGCACTACCAATCTTCGGGCACAGATACATCGAAGCCCTACTGGGAACTGGACCGATACACGGAACTCTCTCTCTTTGAACACATCGTCTCGCGTCTCGGCACGCACTTCGACGAACCGATAGAGCAGACCCGCCTGAAGGTCTGGCACCTTCTCTCACGCTTTAATTTTGTTGGCGACCGCGCCAAATTGGCGATTCAGCGCGAAGTGGATTCCCTACTGTTGGCCTTGGTGAGCCATCCCACCCAAGTGGTTCAAAAGCGGGAAGCGCTACTGGGCGACCTCATGGAGCGAGCGGCGTGCGGAGATGCAGAGGTCCGCACTGACGACCTCTTGAGAAGCCACGGCCTAAGCGTCGTCTCTCTCACCGAGTGGACATCCATCAGAAGTCGCGCAGTCGCCACGCTCCGTCGCTCCTTGGAAATTCACCAGTACGACAACGAGCTCGACGTGCGACCCGTCGACCCGGATGATGTTGAACATCGCTGGCCGTCATCCTGTCCCTTGCTCGCGTTGAGCGGCGAGAGCGGCATCGGCAAATCTTGGGAGGTCTTTGCGTGGGCTTATCATCTAGCAACGGAACCAGGGCTTGTGGTGGTCCTGGATGCAACCGGCAGCGCTCAGCAGGATCTCGCGGAGGCTGCGTCGCTGGTCTGGCAAGAGTTCCGGGGGCAAGAAACCTCCCCCACGCTCAGCCAGATTGCCGCACATGTGAAGGCAGTGGCACCGAACCTTCCGGATCCGTGGCTCACGATTCTGATTGACGCGGTCCAGGATCCAGAGGAAGCACGCCAACTCGCATTGAAGCCTATAGAAGATTGGGGAGTTCGTCTCGCAATCACGGCTGCGCCTAACATCGCAAAGGCGTTCCACGTGGCTGCCGGCTCGCACCGTGCACGAATTGAGTTAGTTGATCTATTTTCCGCAAAGGAACGGGATCGCCTGCTCGAAAGTCGACTTGGTGACGCATGGCTCGGTATCCCTGCGGACGTACGCGACACTCTGCGGCGACCGCTGTTGGCATCGATTTATTGCCGCGACCTTCGAGAATCTGCCACTTGGCTTTCTGCGAATGAGTATGAACTTTACACCCGCTTCTGGGACGCCCTCTCCTCAGGACCGTATGCCAAGCCTCTTGATGCGACGTGCCTAGCACAGCTGTCGGCGTCGCTTTTCCATGGTGCTCTGTATCCTTGGACCGGCAGTCAATTACTTAGTCTGCGAATCGACAATCAAACAACGAATCGACTCATTCGCGGCGGGTGGCTCCTATCGATGCCAGGCGATCGGTTCGCGATTGTCCACGACCGGTTACTCAACTTCGCCGTTGCACAGGGATTGGTCCTACAGCTTCGAGAGGGGGAGCTAACCCTGGACAGCCTAGGCGAACGCCTAGCCGGTCTGTTCGCGCCGGCGGCCCTAGTTGCTGGTGGTCGCCTGGGGTACGTGCCCATGGACGTCCTTCATCTTGTGCTTGCTGACGCCAGCTTGGGCGCGGAGTCATGCTCTGGTCTGGTATCAGCCCTGGCCGAGGTGCTTCCCCACGAGTACACACAGGAACTGTATTCGAGTTTGCTGCCGACGCTCGGAGTCAGGGTGGCGCATGTGCTGTTCAAACAACTTGAGATTGTGGCAAGGGCGTCGCCTCACTACAGCTTGGCCGCAGTCATCGAGGGGATCAACCGGCTCGCAAGTCCAGACGTGCAGCTCTTCACACGGCAGCTATTGGACAGCGACCACCCACGATGTCAGCGTGCCGCGCTTCGGATTCTCGCAAAGGTACCCGATGCCGCAGTTCTCGACAGGATCTGGAATGTGCATTGTCTCGCACAAGATACTCCCGACAAGTACGACAGCCATGCGGGTACTCGGGCCCTCCTCTACAGAGAGAGCTTTGCCGCTCTCCAGGAGTGCTCCCGGCTTGCGCCCGCTTGGCTCGAGCGGAAGATCACGACCGCGGAGATGGGAGAGTCCCATATATCTGATCTCGGCTACCTAGTGGCCCTTCTCGATGACGAAGGCAGGACGTGGAGAGCCACGAAAGGCGCGCTGATCACGAAGCTACCCGTGACGACATCCCGGGCCTTGATCAACAACATCAAGCGCTGGAGGGATGCCGAAGAGATCCCTCGTCTCAAGCAACTCGCGTCCAGGAGTGACAATTGGATAGCGCCAACAGCACTGGCGGCACTTGTTCGACTCGATCCGGATGAGGCACTCACCGGCATGGCGCTCCTGAGCGACTTGGATCTTGGCGGGTTTCGCAGTTGGTACCTCGGCGAATTGCTCGAGACTCGCCCTGAACAAACACGGCGTGTCCTGAATCGCCGAATTGCCGACAACGCGTCAGGTGCCCTTGTGTACGTCGGCTTTGAAGACGCCATCGACCCTCCAACCTTGGCGCTGATAGCCAATCACGTCACTACAATCCTACGAATGCCAAAGGAGGAGCAGCGCAGGGGAGACGTGCGCCTTCTACTCAGCTTGCTTGCGAAGGCCAGTTCCCTCAGCGCACTTGAGTATTTCCAACGAGGACGAGACTCCGAGCTAGAGTGGACGCTCGTGCAATTTCTCCTCGACACAGGACCGCGACGGTCGCTTGACCCGGAGGAGCCGGAGCGTGTCTCCGCGCTCCAAGTGCTTGAGAAGATCGGCGGCATGGGAGTCGATCAGGTCGTTCAGTCTTATCTCGCTTCTGACAGTCGGTACGAAAGGTTCGTTGGTATTCGCTTCGCCCACAGGAATCCTTCTGAGGAGACCGGCGACCTCTTGTTAGACTGCATCCAACAGGCTGATCGCCGAACCGGCCATGTGGTTGAACAGGCGGAAGAGCAGGAGGAGGCGATCAGAGCGCTTGCGGCGTCAGGCGACACAAGGCGGCTCGTGCTTGCCTTTCTATCCCCGAAGGTCTCGTTTCCCGAAGATCTGACTAGCTTTGTCGCGACGTCTCGCCCGTTCGATGACGATAGTGTGAGACCAGCCCTCGAGCTCCTCGAACGCTCGGGCGATGGACAAGCAGGGGCTGTGTTGGCAATCGGTGTCGCGGGACGAGTCGATGCGTGTAGCAATATTCTCGACCTCTTGGCGCAGTCAGCCCCGGACTCCGCTCGGGCGGCAGCATGTGTCGAGTCCCTCGGGCTTCTCCGATGCACTGACGCCCGGGCGGTCGACCTTCTCCGACCGCTATTGCAAGTGACTCAGCAACGACTCAGCGTAGCGACGGCACTTATGCGGATAGGCAGTGATTCAGCGCTCCGATCGCTCGTGGAGAACCTTCGTGACTCATACGACGAGCGAATTGCGATCGCTCTAGCCTCCCAGAGAGGCGCTGTCAGCGAAATCTTCAACGTGATCTGGGGACACCTCGCACAACAACCGGCTGCTGTCCGGATCTGGGAGCTGCGACGCCTGCTCGCTGAAATGCGCGACGACGAAATCCGGATTCTTCTGAACAATCAAGATGGGCAGGACCTCGTACGCGACCTCGCCTTTGGCGGGGAAGCCTATGATACTGCCTCGGTGGTCACATCGATCCGCGCTTTGGCCACTTTCGATCCTGACGCTGCGTTTCGCGCGGCTTCTCACACCCTCCGGAATGACCAGTCCGATAACAGAGACGCCCTCCCACATCTGTTGGTACAAATTGATCCAGAGGCAGCGATTCCGGTCATTCTCCAGCAAGTCATCGAGGAACGCTCCAGTTGGCTCGCAGGGGTGATGGCACGTTCGGTGTCAGACCTCGATTTGGAGGCGCAGTTGGTTGCGCTGCTCGATTCGGCAGACCCAATGCAGCGGCGGGCTGCTGCCGTCATTGCGGCAAAGCGAATCGCCGATGACGGGCTGTTCGACAGACTCGGTGAGCTCCTGAACGATCGAGACCCCACAGTCGTAGACGCTGCGCTAACGGCGCTTCGCGAAATCCGTGCGGCGCGGGAAGTTGAACGAATGATTGACGCGTACCGCGACTCAAACGGTCTCCGGCGATGGCCGCTCCTCGACGCAATGCTCTCGATCGGCGACCCGGGCGATTCGTACGCGATATGGCCCAGATGGGCTAAGCAAGTTATCGCCATTCAAGCGAACGGTGCTCTCGTTCTTGACTATCTCGAGAAGTCTCTCAACAAGCGCCGGAAGGAAACGCGTAGGCGCACCGACGAGGAGGATCGCAGGCGAGACGACCAGTAGCCTGGGACAAACTGCGCGTCTGCGGGTCCTCGCCAACTACGCAGACCGGACCACCGCCGGATCCGGAAGACGAAGCCGTGCACGACACCCGAACATTGCGACCAGCCCCGGCGCCGTTCCATCCACTCGAGGTCCGCGCGGCGTTCCCTACCCGATCGCTTCCTCACCCTCCCGTCGGGTGGCGCGAAGAGCTGCAGGTGACGGCGATCACGTTGCCCTCCGAATCGTAGGCGCTGGGCATGGAATCCGTCGGCTCGCTCGGCGGACTCTGGACGATCCACGCCTGGCTGGTGATCGCGAGCCTACCAATAGGCGTCGCGCCGGTGGCGAACCCGGACGATGTCGACCACTCGTCGGCGATCGTCCAGGCCGTAGACGATGCGGTAGTCGCCGACGCGTACGCGCCAGAGATTTCCGGACCCGCGCAACTTGCGAGAGCCAGCCGGTCGGGGTTCGCTCGCCAGTGCTTCGATGCGCGCGATGACTCGCTCGATGATCGGGGAATCGAGCGCCTCAAGTTCCTTGCGGGCAGATCGAGCAATGATGACGGCGTAGTCAGGCATCGCGCCGGAGCTTGCCTAACCGATGTAGGCGGCGCTTCACGGCGGCGAGCGACTCTCTCGGTTCTTCCTGTCGACTCCTTGCGACGGCGACATCGCAGAAGTCCTCCCAGACGGCAGCATGACGCTTCAAATCGATCACCACCGCCGTCTTCTGACCCCGCGCGTCGACGACGAACTGCACGCCCTTCATGCTTCCGACCTCCGAGACGACCGTACCTGTAGGCACCGCGGTCCACAAGTTCCAGCAACCTATCCTCACCCTCCCGTCGGGTGGCGCGACGAGCTGCAGGTGATGGCGATCACGTTGCCCTCCGAGTCGTACCCGGTGGGCATGCAATCCGATGGCTCCATCGGTGGGCTCTGCGCGATCCACGCCGGGTTGGTGATCGCGCCGCAGGGCCCGTGCGCCCCGCTCGGGCAGGTGGCGGAGTCGGTGATCACCGAGACCGTGCCGCCGCTGCCGAGGACCGTCGCCGGTCGATTCACGGCGAAGTACTGATACGCCACCGGCTTCTGGTAGCGGTCGGGATCCGCGAGGACTTCGAGGTAGATCTCGTTCGCCGCCTGCGCATCGACCTTGGCGTTCTGCAAGCTGGCGTACGACAGGTTCGCACTGGTCAGGTTGGCGCCGGCGAGGTTGGCGGTGCTCAGGTTGCTGGCGGTCGAGCCGTTGCGTTCCAGTTGCGCGCCGGTGAGGTTGGCGCCGATGAGCTGCGTGTTGGTGAAGTTCACGCCTTCGAGGTGCGCATTGGTCAGATCCAGCCCGGGCAGGTCGGCGAGATTGAAGCTGGCACCGGTGAGCAGCGCGCCGGCTCCGGTGGCGATCGGCGCGGCGGCGTTGACGTTGTACCACGACACGCCGTCGAGCACGGCGTTGGTCAGGTGCGCGCCGTTGAGCTTGGTGTTGAGCATGAACGAGTTGGCGAGCGTGACGCGCCCGAACTGGCCGGCGGAGTCCGCCTCCAACCAGGCGCCGGAGAGATCGGCGCCGCCCAGATTGACCGGGCTCATCACCGCGCCGCGGAAGAACGATCCGGACAGCTGGGCGTTCTTCAACGACACGTAGGACATGCCGGCGCCGTTGAACACCGCCGGGAAACTCGCGCTGGCGCTGACCGACTCGAAGTCGGCCCGCGTCAGGTCGGCGTTGGTGAAGTCGGCGTGCGAGAGCAGTGCGCCAGTGAAGATCGCCGACTCGGCCTTGATGTCGGTCAGCACCGCGTTGTCGAGATAGGCGTTGGTCAAGTTGGCGGAGGAGAGATCGGTGGCCGGATACGGCGCGCCGGCGCCGTGGAAGGTCGCCTGTGTGAGCGTTGCACCCGTCAGGTTGGCGCCGACCAGCGAGGCGCTGGCGAAGACGGCGCGCGACGCGTTGGCGCCCTGCAAGTTGGCGTGGCTCAGATCGGCGTGAGACAGGTTGGCGTCCTGCAGCGAGACGCCGTGCAAGTCGAGCCCCGACAGATTGGCCCCCTCGAGATCGCACTTGTTGCAGCTGCGCGTCGACACCAACGCGGTGATGTTCGTGCTCGGCGTGCCGACCAGCACCAGCAGCGAGCGCATCTGCGGATAGCCCGACCCGTTGTAGTCGAAGTATGTTTCCGGCACCGGCGCGTAGTCGGTGTGGGTGCCGCGGAAGCCGGTTTCGGAATAGATGCGAATCTTCGTATTCGGCGGCGGCGCGGGAAAGGCGTAGGTCGAGAAGAGGGTCGGAAACAGCGGCACCGGCTTGCAGCCCGGCGCGGGGTAGATGCAATCGGGGACATCCATGAGCAGCTGCGTGTCGGCGCACGCGCCCGTCGCCAGCACGCCGTAGCTCGGGTTGCCCCGGTAGACCAGCACCGCACCCGGCGTGTTCGGGCTGGTCGGGCCGTTGTAGTTGGGCGCCTGCGTGCACGGATAGGCCGGCGCCGGCTCGGCGCCGAGCAGCGATGGCGCCGCATCGCCATCGTCGCCACAGCCGGAGACGAACGCGAGCATCAGCGCGCACAGCGCGCCGCGCCAGCGATTGTTCCGCGTACCTTTGCTTCGCGAGCGGGGGCCGATCGAGTCAGACGTTGGAGCCATGGGCCCGGTGATATCGACCCGCCGGGCGGAAGTCCTGACAGAAGTCTGTAAGTTTTGTGTGAATCCAGCCGCCACGGCCCGCCTTGAGCGCGGCCGATTCGCTGCACGCTGTGGTGGGCCTACGAAATGCACAGCATCTTGTCACTGGTCACCTTCCATTGGCCGTGCTCTTTCTTGAGCATGTAGGTGTTCCCCGACGCGCTCAAACCCCCTCCCCAGTTTGCAAGTCCGACCGACGCGAACGCGAAGAGCAGAAACAGGCTGGCGATGAGCTTCATGCCCCGTTCGTAGGCCCAACACCATACGGCCGCAAGCCCACGATGGCATGGGTCTGAACGAGGGAAACGAGGGGAGCTAGCCGACTTCGGCTGCACGCGCGTCGGATCGGCGCTACTTCCCGCTCACGCAGCGAGCGGGAGCTGCTCAATCGAATCGATACTGGGTACCGAACACGAGCGTGACGAACTGCAGGTCCTGCAAGCCGCTCGTCGAGTTCTGCACTTCGAGGGGCCAGTTGTACATCGCTTCGAGATCGAGGACGATGTTATCGGTGATGTAGAAGTCGACCCCGGCGCCGGCGCGGCCGAGGAAATCGCGCTCCGCGCTGTCGAGCTCGGCGTCGAATCCGCCGATGCCGGCCATGCCGTACGGATAGAAACGACTCACCGGGTAGCCGGCTTTCACGTTCGCGCTCACCGTCCAGGCGCCAAAGCTGTCCCCCTTGGCGCGCAGCGCGTCGGCCTGGAACCCGTCGAGGTACTGGAAGTTCATGATTACGGCGAGGTAGCGCTCCATCTGATACCCGACGCGAAAGTCGAGCCCCGGGGCGTTAGCGGTGTGACCGACGTGCTTGAAGTTCTCGAGGCCGTAGGCAAAGCCGAGCCCGAGCGACCAACCGGGGCGCCCGTAGTCTCCCGGCTCAGCGGGTTCGTCGCGCTGCGCCGATGCCGTCGCGGGAGCGAGCAACAGTGCCAAGCACAGAATCGAGCTCGCACGCACACCGAAGCGAATCGATGACCACAGTGCTTTCCGCATGACCCTGCCCCCCCTCGCGTCGAGTCGTGACCCCGGAAACAACTCTCGATGGTGCGAGCCTGTTAGTATGCCGGCTCCATTGGTGTCAAATGAAGACGCCAATACGCACGCCCTTGCGTTTCACACTTCGCGAGAGTCTCGAAACAGGTTTCGAAACACCCGTCGACTCGTCGATTAAATTCTTGACTGACGTCAGAAGGTTTAGTTTGGTCAGTCAGAAGGGTCGCAAGTCTGGGGGGACTTCCGCGCCGACGGACACTCGGCACGGATGAACACAAAGGGGGAAACCGATGCAGATCCGTAGATCGGCCGCGGTGTGCGCGGCAGTCGTTCTCGCCGTGCCGCTCGGACTCGCCGCCCAGCCGCTGGGCGGCGAATTCCAGGTTAATACGTACACGGTGAGCCGCCAGATGTACCCCAGTGCGTCGTACGACGCCGACGGGAACTTCGTCGTCGTCTGGGCGAGCAATCGAGGTGGAATGTCCGCCTACGAGGAAATCGCCGGCCAGCGCTACACGAGCAGCGGCGGAAAACTCGGCACCGAGTTCCGCGTCAACACCTATTCGTACGCGACACAGAACGCGCCCGACGTCGCGGCCGAGAGCAACGGCGACTTCGTCGTGGTCTGGCGCAGCCGCTTCCAGGACGCCGACGGCTACGGCATCTTCGGTCAACGCCTCACCAGCGCCGGGGCGAAAGTCGGCACCGAGTTCCAGGTCAACGAGTACACGATCGGCTACCAGTTCAACGGACAGGTCGCATCGGACGACGACGGCGACATCGTCGTGGTCTGGTCCAGTCCGGGAGTCGACGGCGATGGCGACGCGGCGCTCGGCCAACGCTACAGCAGCGCCGGCACCCCCGTCGGCGGCAACTTCCAGATCAATACCGTCACGGCGAACGGCCAAAGCCTGCCGGCAGTCGCACGCGACAGCGATGGCGACTTCATCGTCGCGTGGTCGAGCAGGGATCAGGACGGCTCCAACTACGGCATCTTCGGCCGGCGCTACGCGAGCAGCGGCGCCGGGATCGGGAGCGAGTTCCAGATCAACACCTATACACTGAACGATCAGTTCGCCCCGTCGGCCGCGGCTGAAAAGAACGGCGATTTCGTCGTCACCTGGGTGAGTTATTACCAGGAGGGGAGCTATTCCGGCGTCTTCGGCCAACGCTACACGAGCAGCGGCGCGGCCATCGGAAGCGAATTCCAGGTCAACACGCAGACGAGCTCCTTCCAGCGCTTCGTCAGCGTCGGGAGCGACCGCAAGGGCGGTTTCGTGGTCAGCTGGGCCGGCACGCAGCAGGACGGCTCCGGCTCCGGAATTTTCGGCCAGCGCTTCGGCGACGACGGCGCCGCGCTGGGCGGCGAGTTCCAGATCAACACGTACACGGACCAGAACCAGGAGCGTCCCGCCGTGGCCGTCGCCAACGACGGGGCATTCGTCGTCGCCTGGAGCAGCTTCGACCAGGACGGTTCGAACCTCGGCATTTTCGCGCAGCGCTTCGCCGCGCCGCCGGTGTGCCCCGCGACGCCGGATCTCGGCTGCACGACCGGCTTCGGCAAGGGCCTCTTCCTGGTGAAGGAGACGGTCCCGGGCAAGGAGAAGCTGATCGCCAAGCTGCTCAAGGGACCGGCCACCGCGCAGACCGACCTCGGCAACCCGCTCGCGCTGGGCGGAACCGGCTACGCCCTGTGCATCTACGCGGGCACGGCTCACGCCACCACGCTCGAAGTGAATCGCGCCGGCGACACGTCCTGCAGCGGCGGGGCAACCGCCTGCTGGACCCCGCTGGGCGACGCCCCGCCCGACGGCAAGGGCTACAAGTACAAGGACGAAGACCTCAGCGCCAATGGCGTGTCCCAGATCCAGCTCAAAGGCGGCGCGACCAAAATCATCGTGAAGGCCAAGGGGCCGAACCTGCCCCTGCCGATCGCTAACGCCTTTAGCAGCGCCACCTCGGTCACGCTTCAGGTGCGCGGCGACGATATTCCGCAATGCTTCGGCGTGACGCTCAGCGACATCAAGAAGCAGGAGACGGACTCCTTCAAGATCAAGTAGGTCTGGTGCTCGAGGCGGCCGTCCGACGGCCGCCTCTCACCTTTGCGTGGGGGCACGCTGCTCGCGGTCAGTAAAAGCCACGCGCTCGTGCCCGCGCCACCCACGCGTTGCGCGCGCTGCGCACCGCGCGTAAGGTGCCCGCCGTCGGTCGCGTCAGGCACCGGCGCGGAGGAGCAGCGATGAGCGAGATCACGCACCGGCAGGTGCAGAGCAACGGCATCTCGATGCACGTGGCCGAGGCCGGGGCCGGGTTTCCGGTGCTGTTCTGCCACGGGTGGCCCGAGCTCTGGTACTCCTGGCGCCACCAGCTGCGCGGCCTCGCCGCCGCCGGCTTCCGCGCCATCGCGCCCGACCAGCGCGGCTACGGCGACACCGATGCGCCGCCGGACGTCGAGTCGTACACCATCCACCATCTCGTCGGCGATCTGACCGGCGTCCTCGACGCGCTCGAGATCGAGAAGTGCGTCGTCGTCGGCCACGACTGGGGCGGGTTCGTCGCCTGGCAGATGGCGCTGCTCGCCCCGCAACGCGTCGAGCGCGTCGTCGGCATCAATACGCCCTATTTCCCGCGCATGCCGATGCCGCCGACGGTGCTGATGCGCGCCATGGCGCAGGGGCACTTCCACTACATCCTCTACTTTCAACAACCCGGCATCGCCGAAGCGGAGCTCGAAGCCGACGTGCGCCGATCGCTCGATGGGTTGTATCAAGCGCCGCCCAGCCGCGAGGTCTTGCAGGCCGCCCTGGCGCTCGGGCCGGCGGCGATGGGTCCGCCCGAAGGGGGCTTGATCGACCGCATGCCCCCGGCCCCGCACGGCGCCTTCCTCAGCGAGCAGGACTTCGCCGTCTTCGTCTCCGCGTTCGAGAAGACCGGCTACCGCGGCGGCCTCAACTGGTACCGCAACTTCGACCGCAACTGGGAGCTGACGGCGTATCTGCACGGCGCCAGGGTGCTGCAGCCGGCCCTGATGATCACCGCCGAGCTCGATCCGGTGCTGCGCCCCGAGATGGCGGCGGGAATGAAGACGTGGGTGCCGAACCTGCGCGCGACGCACCAGATCGCCGACTGCGGGCATTGGACCCAACAAGAGAAACCGGACGAGGTGAACCGCCTGCTGATCGACTTTCTCGCCGACCTGCGATGACGACGCGCTGGGGATTTGCGAGCTTGGTCAGAACTCCGCCCCGTGCTTCGACGGGCCTCAGCATGAGCGGATCCCCGGTAGTGCGTCATTTTGATTCCCGATGAATCCGCGCCGGCCTTGGATCACTCGCCGGCCCGTGGCATTCTGAGCACATGCCCAAAGGACCCCGAGGCGAACGCAGACCCGCCGACGTGATCGGCAATGCCGTCCACGTCATGCGCATCGCTACGGGCGAGATCGAAGAAGAGACCCGCGACCCCGCGAAGGAACACATGCGGCAGGGCGGGTTGAAGGGCGGCGCCGCCAGGGCGGCGAAGCTGACGCCGACGAAACGCAAGGCGATTGCCAAGAAGGCGGCGGCGGCGCGGTGGGGCGGACGCAAGAAGGCCTGACCAGTTTGACCATCGCGGTCGCTTGGTTTAGTCAGGCGACGGTCAAAGGGGGGTCTTGATGCGATCCGCTATCGTCGCCGTACTGGTCGTCGTCGCTGTCGTTGCGGGGTGCGCGTCTCGCAAGCCCGTGCGTGTTGTGACGCCGCTAACCGAGGCCGAAACACGGGCCTACACTGGCTCTGGGTCATGCACCATCCAGGGGCAGGCGTTCCTGAAAACGCGCGGCGGAGAGGTCCGCTACGGTGCTGGTGGGATGGTCGACCTAGTGCCAGACGTTCCGCTCCTGAAAGAGGTCCGCGCCATCAACATGGGAGGCAGTCGGGCCGAGCTTGACCCCGACGTGTCTGCGCAATGGGCGAAGGTGAGTCGCGCCACTCAGGCAGACGGCGAAGGCCGGTTTGAATTCAGGAACGTCCCGTGCGGAAAATGGTTTGTCGAAGCCCTGGTCACGTGGGAGGTCTTCGGGGCGTATGGCATATCCCGTCAGCAGGGCGGCGCAGTGTCGGCCTTTGTTGATGTCACGCCCGAGGGAAGCCCGGCGAGGGTCGTTCTCACGCGCTAGCGGCGCATCCACAATTGGTAGTGCCCCCAGGGCCTTGACGGCCCTGCATGCGGTGTCGTATGGTCCGCCCACATCGGACGTGCGTAGTCCCCCGCAACGCGCAGCGTCTCCAACATAGGATCGAGTTTGTCGGTCCCAGGGAGATCACATGCGACGTATTCGGGCGGAACGGATCAGGCGAGGCTGGACCCACGTTGAGCTGGCGCGCCGCGCACGCGTGACACAGGCCGACCTGTCGCGCATCGAGTGCGGTCGCCTCCTACCCGGCGTGCGCGCCCCGCGTCTCGCTGCTGCCCTCGGCATCCAGCCGGAGCAACTGCTTGAGGACGCCGAACTAGTCGTCGTTACGACGACGTCGGCCGGCACGCGCTGAGCCCTACGATGATTCAACCGAACCCCCCGCAGTTAGGGGCGGCCACGATGAACTGACAAGCAACTTCCCCTGGAAGCTAAAGCGCCACCGTAAGGTGGCGATCTAGGTGGACCCGTGGGCCCGGAAGTCTCGGTGTAGTTACCGACTTCCCTACCACGACCCCCTAGATCGTTGTCAATCCCTCTAGCCGCAAAATCGTTCCTGATTTTTGCGAAGATCGCAGGGGTTCGTCATGGCAAAGGTCGACACGTTCGCGGTTATGCGCCGCGTCATCCCGATCAACTGGCCGTATCTGGTCTACAAATCGCGCTGCCTCTGGCAGGCGTAGCCAGACAACACGGGCACGTCCGGCATGGGGTCGGACGTGCCCCCTTTTCGGGAGTAATATTATGCACTCTATGCTTGACACTCAAGCAATCGTTTCATATAATTCGGGCATGAACAGATTGCCCGTTGCCAAGCGCGCTCAGGTCCTCTCACTGCTCTGCGAAGGTTCGTCGATGCGCACGATTTCCCGCGTGGTCGACGTGTCCTTCAACACCGTGAAGCGCGAGCTGATCGTTGCGGGCAACGCCTGCGCCGAGTTCCACAATCAGGCCGTGGTCAACGTGCCGGCGAAGCGCGTGCAGTGTGACGAGATCTGGTCCTTCGTCGGGATGAAGGAAAAGCAGGCGAAGCGGAAGGGCAACGAGCGCCCGAAGAACGTTGGCGACGTGTGGACGTGGACGGCCATCGAAGCCGACAGCAAGCTTCTCATTTCCTGGCTGGTCGGCGGGCGCGATGCTGGCGCGGCCTACGAGCTGATGTCCGACCTTCGGGGCCGCGTCACGAGCCGCATGCAGCTGACCACCGACGGGCACAAGGCGTACCTCTCAGCGGTCGAGGACGTGTTCGGCATGGACATTGATTACGCGATGCTCGTGAAGGTCTACGGCGAGACCACGGCCGAGGAGGCGCGCAAGTACTCGCCGGCCGTCTGCCTCGGCGCCGAGAAGCACGTCATTGAGGGCTTCCCCGACAAGACGCACATTTCCACCAGCTACGTCGAACGCGCCAACCTGACCATGCGTATGTCGATGCGCCGCTTCACCCGCCTGACCAACGCGTTCTCCAAGAAGCTGGAGAATCACATTCACATGATCGCGCTGTACTCGGTCTGGTACAACTTCTGCCGCATCCACCGCACCCTGCGCGTGACGCCTGCGATGGAAGCCGGCCTGGTCGACCACGTCATGACGATGGAAGAGGTTGTGGCCATCGCCGACAAGTGGGAATCCGCTCAGCCGCGCCAGAAGCCGGGCCGCAAGCCGAAAGCGGCGGAATCAAAATGACGCACTACCGGATCCCCTCCTCCGTTGACAAGGAATCTGATCCCGCTCGCGGTCCTTCTGGCACTGCTCGCCACGCCGCGCGCGGTGCACGCGGCGCCGCCGCGGCTGGTCGTCGTGGTGTCGATCGACCAGTTTCGCCGCGACTACCTCGATCGCTTCGGCGCGCTCTTTCCCCCCGGCGGCTTCCGCCGCCTGCTCGACGAGGGTGCCGACTTCACCAGCTGTCATCATCAGCACGCCATCACCTACACCGGCCCCGGTCACGCCGTGATGCTGACCGGCAGCTACCCGGTGCACAGCGGCATTGTCGCCAACAACTGGTTCGCGCGCGCGAGCGGCGCCCGGATGGGCTGCGTCGAAGACGACCGGTTTCCCCTGCTCGGCGCCGGCGAGGGCGCCGAGGGCGGCGTCTCGCCGCTCGCGCTGCTCGGCGGCACGGTCGGCGACGAGCTGCGCGCCGGCACGCTCCAGCGCGCCAAGGTGGTCAGCATTTCGATCAAAGACCGCGGCGCCGTCATGTTGGCCGGCCGGCGGCCAAACGGGGCGTACTGGTTCGACGCCAGCACGTGCCGCTTCGTCTCCTCCACCTATTACGCCGACGCCCTGCCCGAGTGGGTGCAGCGCTTCAACGCCAGCGCGCCGTGTGCCGCCTCGCTCGGCACGCGCTGGGAGAAGCTGCGCCCGGATCTCGACTACGCGCGCTACGCCGATGCCGACGACGCGCCCTACGAGCGCGACGCGGTGGGCCTGGGCCGCGCCTTCCCGCACCCGATCGCCGAGTTCATCGACGTGACGGCGACCGGATGGGCCCGCGAGGCCAACCGCTACGCGGCCGTCGTCTCGTCGCCGGAGGGCAACGAGCTCGTCCGCCGCTTCGCCAGCGCGGCAATCGCCTTCGAGGCGCTGGGCGAGGACGATGTCCCCGACATCCTGACGCTCAGCCTGTCGAGCAACGACTACGTCGGCCACATGTATGGGCCGTACTCACAAGAGGTCATGGATATCGCGCTGCGCACGGATCGCATGTTGGCGACGCTGATGGCCGAGCTCGACCGCATGGTCGGCACAGGGCGCTGGACCCTGGCGCTCACCTCCGATCACGGCACCGCGCCGATCCCCGAGTATCTCGAGCAGAGCGGCCTGCTGCCGCCGCGCGCCGACCACTACCGCATCGATATCGCGACGGCGCGCGCGCAGGTCGAGCGCGCACTGGCGCAGCGCTTCTTCGGCGCCGCCACCGCGCCGGCCGACTTCCCCGGCTTCTTCGCCGCCTGGGACGATCGCACGACGCCGTTCGTCTGGGTCAACCCGCAGGCGTCCCCACGGCTGCCGAAGCCGATGCCCTTCGACGATCTGCTCGACGCCGTGCGCTCTGAAATGGAACGCGTCGATGGCTTCGTCCGCATCTACACACGCCGCGAACGCCCCGGGTTGGCAGCCAGCCAGGATATTTTCGACCTCGCCACGTACCGCAGTTGGCAGGCCGAAAACGGCGGCGACCTGTTCATTCAAACGGCGCCGTACTGGCTCGTCGGCACGCGCTACGGCACCACGCACGGCACGCCGTACGCGTACGATACGCACGTGCCGATGCTGCTCTACGGCGCCGGCATCCGCGCCGGTCGACACGCGCGCGTGGTCGCGGTGGCCGACCTGGCGTCGACGCTGGCCCAGATCCTCGGTATCGCACCGCCGCCCTCGAACGAAGGGCAACCGCTGCGCGAGGCGCTGGAGTAGCGAACGACGGGATTACGCCCGGCATTGCCGGACGCGGCGATCAATTCTCGTCTAGCGGCGAGAGCGACGGCGGACCGGGCGTGACGCTGTTCCACGTACTGAGCCCGGGCGTATCGCTGAACCAGCCGCGGATCAGCAGCAGCCCCAGCAGCTCTCGGGAATCCGGGCGTTCGTTGTCGTCGTTTGAGTTCCTGACCATGAGCACCTCGCGGAGCAATCGCCGCGCCCGCGCGGGCGGCTTCCGCAGATTATGAACCTTCGGCTCTGATCGGAACGTCCGACCCTGTAAGCCCTGCACTGTCTGAAGGTTTTGCGTTTACGGCTGTAAAATTTTCCCTCTCCTCAACGGGTCGGGGACTGCGCGACGTCGACCAGGGCGGCCGGGGAACGGCTGCCATGGCCCGCCGCATCGACGGCGGTAGCGATCAGCTGATGGCGCCCGGCGGTCGCGGTGCGCGTATCCCATGCGAACGAGACACTGCGCACCGAGGAGCCGGCCTTCACGGCGACCGCGTGGCCGTCGATGTAGAGCGTGAGGCGGGTGACGTCGCCGTCGTCGGCCGCCTGCACGCGCACGCGCTGTACGCCGCCGGAGGGGCGCGACAGCAGCACCAGTACACGCGGCGGCTCGCGGTCGCTGGAGTTGTCGACCGACACCTCGACCGCGACCGACAGCGCGGAGTTGCCGGCGGCATCCCACGCGCAAACCACCAGGCGGTGCATTCCGTCGCGCACGGCTGTGGAGTCCCAAGCAAAGGTGTGCGGCGCGTTCTCGCTGCGCGCCACCACCACATCGTCGACCATCAGCTCGACCGCCACCACGGCGGTGTCGTCAGCCGCGTCGGCAAGCACCGCGACCTCGTCGCCCACGATCTGGGCCGCGGTCGGGGACAGGATCTCGGCGACGGGCGGCGTCGCATCGGCCGCGCCGACCATCGCCATCGCGGCCGAGACGGCCCGCGCGGCGTCGACGCGCCCCCAGCCGTAGGAGGTGTCGTATCCCCGCGCACCGCGGTCGCGGCTGTTGGCCTTGAGCAGGTCTTCGACCTGCACCGGCGTCAGCATCGGGTTGGCGGCAAACACCAGCGCCGCGGCGCCCGCCGCGATCGGGCTGGCGATCGAGGTGCCCGACACCAGCGCATAGCCGCCACCGCGGGTGGTCGTCAGGATGTCGACCCCGGGCGCGGCCAGGTCGATGTACTCGCCGGTGCTCGAGAAGTCGACGATGCGGTCGCGTGTGTCGGTCGCCGCGATCGAGACCACCCAGTCATTGGGCGCGTCGCCATGGCGCACGCCGTCGTTGCCGCCGGCGGCGAACACCAGGCCGCCGCGGCTGACGAAGTACTGTGCGGCGGCATTGACCGAGTGGGCGCCGAAGACGGCAAAGCTCACGTTGGCGACGCGCGCGCCGTGATCGGCGGCCCACACCAGCCCTTCGGCAATGGTCGAGAACGACGCGGTGCCGTCGGGCGCGGTGATACGCACCGGCAGAATCGGGTTCGCCCAGGTGACCCCGGCGACGCCGATGCCGTTGTTCGCGGCGGCCGCGACCGCGCCGGCCACCTTGGTGCCGTGACCGAAGACGTCGCGCGCATCGTCGTTGTCGTCATAGACGTTGCTGCCCGGCAACATGCGCGCCGCCAGATCGGGATGGGTGCCATCGACCCCGCTGTCGAGGATCGCGATCGGCGCCGCCCCGCCGGTGGTGACGTTCCAGGCCCGCGGCGCGCCGATCGTCTTCAAATGGTACTGCGCGCCGAACGACGCATCGTCGGGCACCAGCGCCGGCGCCACGATGCGGTCTTGCTCGACGAAGCGCACGCGCGAATCGGCGGCCAGGGCGGCGCGCACCGACTCGAGCGCGGTCGGATCGACCTCGACGACGTGAATGTTGGCTCCGCGGATGCGGCGCATCGCCCCGCGCGGCGCGCGCACGCGGGCGCCCGCCTCGTCGAGCACCTGGCGCGCATCGGCGCCCGCCGCGACCTGCACCAGCAGGCGACCCGTCGCCTGACCGGCGCGGCCCGACCAGCGCCGCAACTGCGAAACCGGCTGGTCCGAAGCGACATCCGTGCGGGCGTAGGCCACCCCCGTCGTGGCGAGCACGACAGCTGACAAGGCACATGTCACATAGCGGACGAGACGTATCACACCGACTCCATCTGCACTGCCGCACACGGCCAGGCCGCACACCGCGCAATGCGTCATCCGCCGCGGAGACTGTCCAAGCGGCGGAATTCGTTACTTGCTGAGTGGGAACATTGCAGTCGCCATGCCAGCACCAACGCGCGCCGGGGCGGACTTGTGCGCCGTTCCCCGCTGTCGCTCAGTTGACGAAATCAGGGGAACCGCGCGCGGCGTCACGAATTGCCGCGGCGGGACTCAGCTCCAGCGGCGCGGCGCCCCCGCCGGCGCGGGGGTGGCGCGCTGCACGAGCCAGAACCAGAGCAGGAACGGCAGCGCGGCATAGCCGACCAGGCCATAAAAGCCGTAGACGATGTCGATCGCCGTATTGACGCGGCGCATCCAGAGCAGCGGCAGGTGCCCCTGGGGCAGCCCGGTCATGTAGGGCCCGAAGAGCATCAGCCCGACGTGGAAGGCGAACAGCACGCCCACGCCGATGCCCAGCGCGCGCAACCAGCGCCGCCAACCGATGCCGAGCGTCGCGCTGAGCAGCGCCAGGAACGGAATCAGCCCGGAGAACTGCTCGCGCGGTTGAAACGGCACCGCGACCTGGTCGGCACCGCGCGCGATGAAGACCTCGAGTCCGGTCTCCGTCGGGGTGATGGCCGAGACGTGGAAGCCGGTCAGCAGCCAGATCAACGGATCGGCGACCGCGAGCACGGCGCGGGCATAGGCATTGCCCACGCCGGCGAAGCTCCACAGCGCGAACAGCACGCCGGCGAGGGCGAAGAACCTAAGCAGAAACGCGGCGGAGCGTCGCACGGCGCACCTGCTCGGTCCATACGGACGCCAAGAATGCCAACAGCGCGATGAACAAGCCCTGAAAGAAGTACTCGTGGAAATAGGCAAACAGCTCCGGGCGGCGGCTGGCGATCAGGGTCAAGAGGATCAGCCGGGCGATGTTGATCCCGGAGAGCACGACGATGCCGATGCTGACGCCGGACAAGCGCTGCCGCCACGGTGCGGGGTAGGCGAGCACGAACATGCCGTAGACCAGCAGGACGAAGACGCCGGTGCACTCGTGGTTGATCTCCAGCGCGGCGTGCTCGACGCGGATGATCGTGTCCGCCACCGTGGCCTCGGCCCCGAACGCGTTGGCCCCGGCGGTGACCGCCGCCGCCATCGCCGTCTGCAGCGGCCGCATCCTGAGGTGCAGACTGCCGAGTGAAAAGAGCAAGCTGGCGACGAAGAGATAGCCCAGTAGCCGGGCGACGAAGGCGGCAAACGACGGGGGCGCGGGGGCGGTCCGGCTACTCATGGTCGGCGCGCACTGTAGCGGGCATCGCCGTGGAGGTCCACGCCGCGGCGCCAGTTGAAACCGCGCCGCGCGATGTCTATCGTCCCGGCACCCCTTGATGTCGATCCAGCTGCGATGCCCGACCTGCCGCAAGCCGGTGGCACGGGACGACAACCCGTTTCGGCCGTTCTGCTCCGAGCGCTGCCAGGTCGTCGACCTGGGCAACTGGGCGAGCGATCGCTATCGGGTCCCCGGCGAGCCGATCGCGGAAGACGACGACTCCGACAGCGACCCCTCGCCCGAGGGCGGCGCGGGGTCAGGCGGACACTGATCCGGTGCGGCGGCGGTGCCCCGATCGGCATTCTTGCCGCGACCAGGCGATTCCACTACGGTGAGGTTCAAGCGATGACACGCAATGGTAAGTTCGGAATCGGCGCCGCCCTGTTGGTTGCCGCCATCGGCGGGCTGATGTTCGCCGGGGTGCAGCAAAGCTCGGTGTACTACTTCAAGATCGGCGAGTTCTTGCCACGCAAGGACGAGCTGGTCGGCCAGGGCGTGCGCGTCGCCGGGCGGGTCACCGCCGGAACCCTCTGGCAGCAGACCTCGTCCAAGGGCACGGAGATGAAGTTCTCCATCGGCGATTTCGAGGGCGAGGGCGGCCACAACGTGCCGTTGCTGCCGGTGCAGTTCACCGGCGTGGTGCCCGACATGTTCGCTGAGGGGCGTGACGTCATCGTCGAGGGGCAGTACGTCGACGGCATCATGCACGCCAAGACGATCATGACGAGTTGCCCGTCCAAGTACGAGCCCAACGCCCCGGGCGCCGCAGACGGCGCCGGCCAGCGCGCGGCCAACTGAGCAAAGAAAGGCGGCGCCGCCCATGATTGAGGTCGGCCAGCTCGCGATCCACGTCGCGTTCGTCTTGTCGGCCTACGCCATCGTCATGGCGCTCGCCGGCGTCTGGTGGCGCAAGCGCGACGTCGTCGCCAGCGCGGAGCACGCGGCATTCGCCGTCTGGGGCGCGACGCTGGTCGCGGTGGCGGCGTTGCTGCACGGACTGGTGAGCCACGATTTCCGCCTCGAGTACGTCGCCGCCTACAGCAGCAGCACGCTGCCGATCAACTACGCCATCACCGCGCTGTGGGGCGGCCAGAAGGGCTCGCTGCTGTTCTGGCTGCTGATCCTGACCTCGATCAGCGCCGTGGTGCACCTGCAGAACCGCCACAAGAACCGCGACCTGATGCCGTACGTCACCGCGGTACTGATGAGCATCGCGCTGTTCTTCTCGGCCCTGCTGGTCTTCATCACGCCGCCGTTCGAGATGCTCGCCGTCGCTGCCAAGGAAGGACGCGACCTCAACCCGCTGCTGCAGAACTACTGGATGCAGATCCACCCGCCGTCGCTGTACCTGGGCTTCGTCGGCATGTCGGTGCCGTTTGCCTTCGCCGTCGCGGCGCTGGCGACCGGCAAGCTCGGCGACGTGTGGATCCGCACGACGCGGCGCTGGACGCTATTCGCCTGGTTCTTTCTCAGCCTCGGCAACCTGTTCGGCGCGCTCTGGGCCTACGAGGTGCTCGGCTGGGGCGGCTACTGGGCCTGGGATCCGGTCGAGAACGCCGCTTTCATGCCCTGGTTGACCGGCACCGCCTTCCTGCACTCGGTCATGATCCAGGAAAAGAAGAACATGCTGAAGGTCTGGAACATGGTGCTGGTGATCCTCACCTTCTCGCTCACCATCTTCGGCACCTTCCTCACCCGCAGCGGCGTGATCTCGTCCGTGCACTCCTTCACCCAGTCGGGCCTCGGACCGTTCTTCCTCGGCTTCCTGGCCATCATTCTGACCGTCTCCCTCGGCTTGCTGTTCTGGCGGCTGCCGCTGCTGCGCAGCGAGAACGAGCTCGACTCGCTGCTGTCGCGCGAGTCGGCCTTCCTTTTCAACAACCTCATCTTCGTCGGCATCGCCTTCGCGGTGTTCTGGGGCACGATGTTCCCGGTGATCTCGGAAGCCGTGCGCGGCGTGAAGATCACCGTCGGACCGCCGTTCTTCAACAAGGTCAACGCGCCGCTCGGCCTCATCCTGCTGTTCCTGATGGGGGTCGGCCCGATCATTGCCTGGCGGCGCGCCACCTGGCAGCACCTCAAGCGCAACTTCGCCACTCCGGTCCTGGTCGGCGTCGGTGGCGGCGCGGCGTGCTTTGCCGGCGGCATTCGCAACTACTGGGCGATCGTCTCCTTCTCGCTGATCTTCTTCGCCCTCAGCACGGTGGTCATGGAGTTCTACCGCGGCATGCGCGCGCGCCAGGCGATGATGGGCGAGAACGCGCCGCTGGCGCTGGTGCGCCTCACCGCCAAGAACCGGCGCCGCTACGGCGGCTACATCATCCACGTCGCCATCGCGATGATCTTCGTCGCCATCACCGGCACCTCGGCCTTCCGCCAGGAGAAGCAGATCACGCTCAACCAGGGCGAGAGCTTCGAGCTCGGCGGCTACCGGCTGCGCTACGACGGGCTGGAGGAGAAGGACACGCCGCACGTCTCCTATCTGATGGCGAAGATGGCGATCTTCGACGGCGACAAGCAGGTCGACACGCTGCGGCCGGAGAAGCGCTTCTACAAGAAGCCCGAGCAGCCGACCACCGAGGTCGCGATCCGCTCGACGCTGGGCTCCGATCTCTACCTGGTACTCGGCAGCTACGACGGCGAGACGCACATGGCGACGATCCTCGCCTACCTGAACCCGCTGATCGGCTTCTTGTACTGGGGCGGCATGGTCCTCGCCCTCGGCACGCTGGTGGTGATCTGGCCGGCACCCGCCCCGGTGCGCGAGGCCGCCTACAGCCCGGCCCCCACCACCGACGAGACCGCCAAGGTCTGATGCGCGCGGCATGGCTGATCGCGGCGCTGGCCTGGTTGCTGAGCGCGCCGTTGGCGGCGGTCGACGCGCCGCAGAGCTTTCAAGAGATCGAGGAGTCGCTCACCTGCCAGTGCGGCTGCGGGCTGACCGTGCACTCGTGCAACCACCTCCAGTGCCCGTCGGCGCTGCCGCTGCGCCAGGAGATTCGCGAGCAGCTCGCGCTCGGACTCGACAAGCCGGCGATTCTGACGCACTTCGCCGAAAAGTACGGCGAGAAGATTCTCTCCTCCCCGACCACCGAGGGCTTCAATCTCACCGCCTGGGTGATGCCCTTCTTCATGGTCGCGGTGGGCGCCGGGTTCGTCTTCTTCACCCTGTTGCGCTGGCGGCGCACTCCACCGCGACCGCAGGCACCGAGCGTGGTGCCGCAGGCGGTCGACGCCGCGGAACCTTCGGCGCACGAAAAGCAGCTCGACCGCGAGCTCAAACAGTTCGATTCGTGAGCCAGAAATGAGCACGACGGACATCGTCTCCCTGCTACTCGTCGCCGCCGCGCTGGTGTTCGTCGGCTGGCCGCTGTTCGCCGCGCGCGTGGGGGGTGACGGCGACGACGAGTCCGAGACGCGCTCGCCGCTCGAGCGCCAGAAGCTCGAGGCCTACGCGGCGATCAAGGAAGCGGAGTTCGACCGGCGCATGGGCAAGCTGTCGGATGCCGACTTCGCCGCGCTCGAGCAACGCTATCGCCAGCAGGCCCTGGCGGCGATCTCCGCCCTCGAGCGGGCGCGGCTGCGCCCCAAACCCGCTCGCGCGCCTCGGGCCGGAAAGCGCAGCGGGCGCTTCGCCTACTGCCCCGCCTGCGGCCAGCCGCTCGCGGCCAGCGGCAACTTCTGCGGCCACTGCGGCCACTCGCTGCGCGACGCCGTCGCGTAGCTCGGCTTCACAGCCGCTTCCACCACCACGGCAGCGGCCGGGCGTGCAGGTGGTAGTGGTCGGGGATCTGCCGCATGTGGTCGTCGAACGACCAGCCCTGCGGGTACTTGGCGTCGGCGATGGCGGCGAGGGCCTGCTGCATCACCGCGCGCTCGTCGTCGGTCGGTGCGGCGCGGTGGGCGCCGAGCACGGCCATCGGCACATCGCACGAATCGCAGTCGAGAATGGCGAAGCGAAACGGCTCGTCGTACTCCGCGTACCACGCCGTCGTGCGCGCCAATTCGCAGAGCTCGCACGGCTTCGACATGGCCCTTCGCCGAGCGCGGGAACGGATCAAACGGAAACGGGCGGGGCGCCCTGGCCGCACGCGACCGGGGCGCCCGGCGCCTGTCTCAGACCTTGACCACGTTGGAGGCCTGCGGTCCCTTCTTGCCTTCGGTCACTTCGAACTCGACGCGCTGCCCCTCCTGCAGCGTGCGGAAGCCTTCGCCGCCGATCGCGCTGTAGTGGACGAAGACGTCCTCGCCGTCATCCATGCTGATGAAGCCGTACCCTTTTTCCGGGTTGAACCACTTCACGGTGCCTTGTGCCATGTGCTGCCTCCTTCATCCTGTGCTCATCGGACGGGAAGCCGCATGGTCTGGAAGGCAAGCCGTGCTGCGCGGACAACAGGCCAGGGAAAAACCCCTTCATGCCAGAACAACTGCCGTTCTTCCCCGTGAGATTTGGTGCTGGCTTATAGCGAATGTCTTTTCGGGCCGCAAAAGAAAATTCACCGCACCTGGACCGCGGCTCAGCGCCAGTCCGGGTTCACGTCGGTGTTGATCGGACCGTAGAAGCAGGGGTTCTCCAGCTCGATGGAGTAGCTGCCGACTTCGTCCGGCTTCAATACCGACGGCTGGACGTCGACCTCCTCGCGCAGGCACGACGCCCCTTGCACCGGCTCCGTGACGCTAATGACCACCACGACATCGTGCGCGGTGGCACCGCCGGTGTTCTTCACCGTGCCACTGAACTCGCGCACCCCGCCGTCCTGCGCGCGCACTTGCTGATCGATCACCGCGAGCTGCGCCGGCTTCTTCTTTTCGCGCCCGGTCTGCGCGGTGGCGCCGCCTTCCGCGGCGGCGCCCTCGGGCGCCGCCGGCGTGACCTCGGTACCGGGTGCCGGTGCATCGTCCGGACTGACGCCGTCGCTCGTCGGGGCGGCCGGCACCGCCGGCAGGTTCTGCACTTGCACTTCCGTGCCCGCCGGCGGCGGGCTGTCCGAGAAGTGCACGACGCCGCGCTCATCGGTCCAGCGATACACGGCCTGGCCGCGCGCGTCGGAGGCGGAAAGCCATAGGACCGCGAGCAGCACCACGGCGCCGGCGCGGCGAGAAAGATAGGTGAGCCGAATGACCCCAATGCATCGATTGCGCATAGGGGCGACATGCTAGTCGCACCCCAATAACCCGTCAACGCGGACTTTTGCCTACCGCACCTTCCATGCGGGCTTGCAGCTCGACCAATTGTCGTTAAGCTGTGGCGCGAATGGAGAGTACCGGAAGGGAAGCCCTGCTCGCCGCCTTCGACCGCCTGTTCGATCGCGCCGCCACCAAGCTGAACCTCTCGTGTACACCGCAGGAGCGCGAAGAGGTGCGCCGCAACTTCGTCGAGCGTTACGACGAAGCGCTGCGGGTGTTGGATCAGACGCAGTTTCCCACCATCCCGGAGGCGGCGCTCGAGAAGATGGAAGCGTCCATCGACGAGATCTCCCTGGCCCAGGTTGCCGGCTATCTCGCCACCGGCCCGCTGGCGGTGCAGGTACAGGAATTCCTGCGCACCCAGGCCCTGCGCGCCGCCGAGCAACGCCTCATCGAGCACCTCACCAACCAGGCCGACGACAAGTACGGCGGCAACTGAGCCGGGGCTGGCTCCAGAAGCATGGTCGAAGCCAACTGGCATCACCCCCACGTCAATCCTCCCCCGTCGAGGGGGTGGACGCCGGAGCTCTGAAGCCTTCCCGCCTTGCGGGGGAAGGTTTGGATGGGGGTAGTCAGACGACCGCGAAGCGCACCAAAGCGCCCTCGTTTCAGCTCACAGCACGCGGTGCGTCAGGCTCGGCAGCTCGCGCCGCACCTGCGCCAGATACCCCAGGTCGATCTCGGCCACGATCGCGGTCTCGGCGTTGCCGGCGCGCGCCATGGGCGTGCCCCATGGGTCGACGATCAGCGAGTGACCGAAGTCGGCGACGCCGCCCGGGCTGCGCCCGATCTGGTTGGGCGCCACGACGAAGACCTGATTCTCGATCGCGCGCGCCCGCAGCAGGATCTCCCAGTGCAGCGCCCCGGTGGCGAAGGTGAAGGCCGCCGGCACGCAGACCAGCTCGGCGCCGGCATCGGTCAGACGGCGGTAGAGCTCGGGAAAGCGCAGGTCGTAGCAAACGCTGAGCCCCAGCGTCGCCAGCTCGGTCTGCACCACCACCGTCTCGGCGGCGCCGCGCGCGCGCGTGTCGGACTCGCGAATCGACACGTGGCCGGCGATGTCGACGTCGAACAAGTGGATCTTGCGGTAGCGCGCCAGCAGCTCGCCCGACGGCGCGAAGACGGTGCAGGTGTTGAACACCTGGTCCTGGCCCGGCACGCGCTCGAGGATCGAGCCGCCGACCAGGTACACACCCAGGGCGCGCGCCAGCGCCGCCAGCCGCTCGGTGGTCGGGCCCGGCACCGACTCGGCGACTACCCGCTCCCGCGCCCGTTCACCGCGCCACCAGAACACCTCGGGCAATACGATCAAGGCCGCACCGCGCCCCGCCGCCAGACGCGTCAGACGCTCCGCCGCGGCAAAGTTGACGTCCTTGTCCGGCCCGGCACAGAGCTGCACGGCGGCGGCGAGAAAGCTGCGGCTCATGGAACCGCAGCGTGACACCGCCCGGCGGCCGGACGCAAGCGCCCGCGCGCGTCTTGCCGCTATGTGTCGCGGTGTGGTAGCTCCACAATCGTCTGGACGGTTGCCGCGGCGCCCTCCAGCCATCTACTCCACGACTGACGAACGGGCTAACCGTGCAAACGACACCGAGCGACCGGGTGCGCCTGATCAAGCGCTACGCCAACCGCAAGCTCTACGACGTGCAGACCAGCCGCTACGTCACGCTCGAGGGCGTGCGCGCGCTGGTGCAAGCGGGCGAAGACGTGCGCGTCATCGACAACGACACCGGCGAGAATCTCACCGGCGTGACGTTTGCCCAGATCATCTACGAAGGCGCCAAGAGCCCGAACGGCGCCCTGTCGCCGCCGCTGCTGCGCTGGATGATCCAGCGCGGCGACGAGGCGGTGCGCGACGTCATGCGCGGCGTCGAGCGCGGCCGCGAGGCGTTGGAGAGCGTGCGCGAGGCAGCCGAGCGGCGGGTGCAGAAGCTCGTCCATCCACGCGGCGGCAGCCGCACGCTGCTCGAGGAGCTCATCGAGGCACCGCAGCGCGGCTTCGACGAGCTGCAGCACCGCATCGACCAGCAGGTGCGCCAGTCGGTCGCCCGGGTGACCAAGCACCCGGCGCTCAAGGGCGAGATCAAGCGCGTCGAGCAGAGCATTCGCAAGATCGAGAAGCGCCTCGGCAAGCTCACCGGAAGCAAGCCGGCCAAGCGCCCGGCGCGCACCCCCGGCAAGCCCGCCAAGCGCGCGAAGAAGTAACCCCCTGACTCGACAGCGCACCGCCGGACTGCGAAGATCATCGCCAGGCCGCGCGATGAGCGATCGTCCCCCCATGCAGGTCACCGCCCTCGATCACTTCGTGCTGCGGGTGCGCGATCTGGACCGCTCGCTGGCCTTCTACGGCGAGGTGCTCGGCCTGCCGATCGAGTTTCTCGACGAGTACCGCGCCGGAACGCGCCCGTTCGTCTCGGCGCGGGTCGGGCAGCAGTTGATCGACC
>CAYVUV010000173.1:0-6377 GCA_964455095.1 uncultured Binatia bacterium (SeqCode) | reverse complement strand
CATGGTGAGCAGCCCCTGCCCCAGGGTCTTGCCCTGGTGGTCGACGCGCAGCGACAGCGTGCCGCCGCCGCCGAGGGCGTTGTGCAGCATGAAGTTGAACGCCAGCAGGTTGGGCAGCTCGTAGCGCACGACCGGGCCGTCCACCAAATCCTGGTAGAAGGCGCGCACCCGATTGGCGCCGAGCACTTCGCGCAAGTAGTCGAACGCCGCCGCCGAGCGCGCCGCGACGCCGATGTTGGCGTGATCGCCCTTGTCGCCCGAGCGCGCGTAGGCGATGGTGCCGAGGCGCACCCGGGTCGTGCGCCCCGTGCGTTCGCGCGCTTCGCCCGCGGTGGCGTGTTCGGCGGCCGCCTCTTTGCGCGCCTTGCCGGCACCCGGCAGCTTCATCGGCACGAGGCTGGTCACCGGCCCGTCTGGTCCGAGCACGACGACCGTCGACTCCACCAACTCGCGCGGCACCAGCGCCGGCCAGAAGCCGTAGGCTTCCTGCACGTCGGGGCGGCCGCCGAAGATGCCGAGCCCCGGCGGACCCTGCAGGGCGAAGCCGAGCACGTGCTTGGAGAAGCGCTGCAGCTTGCGGCGGTCGGCATCGGCGACCGCGACGCGGAACACGATCTCGTTCGGCTCGACGTCCGGCGCCGCCGCCCCCCAACAGGCGCGGTAGCCGACACAATCGGCGCGCCGGTCGGCGAAGTCGGTGCCGACGCGGTGCCAGAGCATCTCGCCGATGCGGTCGGCTTTGGCCAGCACATTGGGCCCGGAGACCAGCATCGTGGCGACGGCGCGGTAACCTTCGCGGTAGACCATCGACACCTTGAGCGTCGCCGGGGCCGCGATGCCGCGCGCGCCGGTGACGCGCACGCGGTCGGGACCGTCCTCGGTAAGCTGCAGCGCGGTGAAATCGGCGGTGACGTCCGGCGTCAGGTAGGCGCGCGGATCGCCGATCTCGTACAGCAGCTGCTCGGTCACCGTGCGCCGCGTGACGATTCCGCCGGTGCCGGGGTGCTTGGTGACGACGAAGGCGCCGTCTGCTTGCGCCTCGATGATGGGGTAGCCGACGTCGAGCATCGACGGGACGCGCTGCCAATCGGTGTAGTTGCCGCCGGTGGCCTGCGCGCCGCATTCGAGGATGTGGCCGGCGGCGATGCCGGCCGCCAGGCGGTCCCAGTCGTCCCAGCTCCAGCCGAACTCGTGCACCAGCGGCGCCAGGATCAGCGCCGCGTCCGTCGTGCGGCCGGTGACGATGATGCGCGCCCCGCCGCGCAGCGCTTCGACCACCGGGCGGGCGCTCAAGTAGGCGTTGGCCGCGACGACGCGGCCGCGCACCTCGTCGTAGGTGCGGCCGCCGTCCATGTGGTCGAAGCAGGCGCCGCGCTCGGCCAGGGCGTCGAGATCGGTGAGCAGATCGTCGCCCTTCACCAGCCCGATCGGCAGCGACACGCCCGCCGCCGCGCACAACGCCGCGACGGCGTCGGCGCAGGCGTCGGGGTTGATGCCGCCGGCGTTGACGATGACTGTGATCCCGCGCTCGACCACGGCCGGCAGGGCGAGCTTGAGCTGTTCGATGAAGTCGTAGGCGAAACCCGTCTTCGGATCGCGCGCCCGTTGGCGCTGCAGGATGACCATGGTGATCTCGGCGAGAAAATCCATGGTCACGTAGTCGATCGGGCCGCCGGTGACCTGGCGGAGCAGCGCCTCCGGGTCGTCGCCCCAGTAGCCGCTGGCGTTCGCGATGCGCACGAGAGATTTCATGACCTGCCTCCGCCCGCTCTTCGTTTAAGCTGCACGTGTTTGTATTTCAACGCGGTTGCGCGCGTGGCTCCCCCTCCTTGCCAAGGAGGGGGCGCTGGGAGGTTGACCCCAATCCTATTTCGGCCCCAGCGGGGTGGGATCGGCGCCGGTATAACGGCGCACCATCTCGATCACCGTCGTGCGGTAGTGCGCAATCGCGGCCGGCGTGTCGCAGGGCAGGTCGCGCAACTGGAAGCGCTCGGCGTGGGCCAGCTGAATCCACTCGCGCAGGTGCAGCTTGATGCCGACCCGGTCGAGCTTGTCGCGCACGGCGCGCGGGATCAGCTCGAGATCGTCCGCCTCGTCACTCACGGTGGGAATTGCCAATGTCGCGCTCAGGCGGGGCCGCGCTCGAAGCGCGTGACGCGGTGTTGCACGGCGCCCTTGGCGTCGCGCACTTCCTCGACCACGTTGCGGCCGCGACAGATCGGGCAGGGGAAGTAGCGCGTGTCGCCGTCCTGCCGCGCCTGCCAGGCGAGGTCGATGTACAGCACATTGTCGGAGTTCACTTCATAGGCGAGCATGCCGCGGCAGGCCGGGTCGAGGCAGTGCAACACGTTGATGTCGACCGCCTTCTTCTTGGGCGCCGCCGCGCCGGGTGTGCTCATGAGCCTTGCTGTCTATCCAGTTCGCGCCGGCCGGGCAAGCTCACCCGAGACCGAGCCGGCGCGCGATGATGACCTTCATGATCTCGTTGGTGCCGGCGTAGATCGATTGCACCGCCGCGTCGGCGTAGTCGGCGGCGATCGGGTATTCGAGCATGAAGCCGTAGCCGCCGTGCAGTTGGAGACACTCGCTCGTCAGCCGCTTCTGCAGATCGGTCGTCCACCACTTGGCCATGCTGACTTCGGAGACGATCTCGTCGCCGCGCACGTGCGCAACGAGCAACTTGTCGATGAACGCCTGCCCGATTTCGACCTCGGTGGCGAGCTCGGCGAGCTTGAACTGGGTGTTCTGAAACGCCGCGATCGGCTGGCCGAAGGCGCGCCGCTGTTTGACGTAGGCGAGGGTGTCGTCGAGGGCGCGCCGGCACGAGGCGACCGAAGCGATGCCGATCGTCAGGCGCTCCTGCTGGAGCTTCTCCATCAGCATGCGGAATCCCTGCCCCTCCTCGCCGAGCAGGTTGGCGCGCGGCACGCGGCAGTCTTCGAAGGCCAGCTCGCTGGTGTCCTGGCCGCGCAGGCCGAGCTTGTCGAGCTTGCGCCCGCGCACGAAGCCGGGCGTGTCGGCTTCGACCAGGATGAGGCTGATGCCGCGGTGCGGCGGGTGGGCGGCCGGATCGGTCTTGGCCACGACGATGAACAGGTCGCCGATCTGGCCGTTGGAGATGAACGTCTTGGAGCCGTTGAGCACGTACGAGTCGCCGTCGCGGATGGCCTTGGTCTGCACGTTGGCGAGATCGGAGCCGGTGCCCGGCTCGGTCATGGCGATGCCGAGCAGGATCTCGCCGGCAATGGCGCCGGGCAGGTAGCGGCGCTTCTGCTCCTCGCTGGCGTAGGTGGTGATGTACGGCATGCAGATGTCGGAATGCAGCGAGATCATCATCGCGTGCGCGCGCAGCAACGCCATCTCTTCCATGACGATGGTGTCGTAGAGGAAGTCGGCCCCGGCGCCGCCGTACTCGACTGGTGCGCAGGCGCCGAGAAACCCCGCCGCACCCGCCCGCCGCCAGCTCTCGCGGTCGCTCATGCCGCGGCGGTTCCACTCCTCCACCTTGGGCGCGATCTCGCGCTCGGCAAAGCGCCGGAACTGCTCCCGAAACTGCTCGTGCTCTTCGGTGAAGATATCGCGTCGCATCGAATTGCTCCTCCAGATTGACCCTTATCCCAGCCGGCGCGGCCCAGAAAGGCCGCCCCTCACGGCGGGGTAGTGGGGACCAACACGCAAATCGGCGTCGGGGTCGGCATCGCTATCGGAATCGAGGGCACGACAGGACCGTCGGCCACGAATAGCTAATCGAGGCCGATACCGATTCCGACCCCGACCCCGAAGCGCGGAGCCAGAATGAATGGGTGGTCAAGCCACACGCCGGGTGATGCATCAACTCCGGGGCGCTGGTAGCGTGGCGCCCATGACAGAACGCCGGGCCAGCAATCAGCCGACCGTGGATGCGCCAAGCCGATGGCGCTGGGCCTTGTGCGCCATGGCCTGGACGCTATGCGGCAGCGCGGCGATCGCCACCACCGCCGACGACTTGTGCAGCCCGGCGGCCGATCCGTGTGTGGTGACCGGCACGCATGTCGTCGACAGCGGCTCGGTGATCGACGTCGGCGTCCGCGAGCTGCGCGTGCCGGGGCGGCTCGACGTCGGAGGCGGCTCGATGACGCTGCGCGCCGGCACGCTGACGGTCCCCGGCCAGCTGCGGGCTGCGGGCAGCGGGTCCGCGACCGGGGGTAACATCGTTGCCGAGGCCGGCGCGATCAGCCTCACCGGCACCATCGATGCCAGCGGCGCGCCGGGCGGCACGGTGACGCTGAGCGCTTCGCAAGCCCTGGCCCTCGGCGGCTCGATCAACCTCAACAGCCGCAGCGGCGAGGACGACGGCGGCACGCTCACCGCCAGTGGAGAGAGCGTGGCGTTGACGGGCACCGTGACCGCGCGCGGCGGCACGGATGCCAGCGGCGGCGATGTCACGGTGACCGCGCAAGCGGGGCTCACCAGTGCGGGTAGCATCGACGTCTCGGGTGGCGACGGCGGCGACATCGCGCTGTCGTCCGGCGCGACCAGCCCCAACGACTTGACGATCGCGAGCACGGCGACGCTGCGCACCGATGCGACGCTGAACGGCTGCGACGGCGGCGACATTGATCTGACGGCGGGGAGCCCCGGCAGTGCGGGCGCGGCCGTGATCATGGAAGGCCGGCTGTTCTCCACCGGGCACAGCGGCAACGATGACGATGGCGGCGGCAGCGGTGGCGAGCTGACGATCACCGCGACAGGGAACATCGTCATGACGCGGAGCACGGCCGTGGTCAGCGCGACCGGTGCCAGCCCCGACGGCTTCGGCGGCGACGTCGGGCTCACCGCCGGAGGATCCATCGCCGTGCGCTGCCCGATCGACGTCCACGCCGACGGCAACGACGGCCTCGGCGGCTCGTATGGAGTCGCCGCGGCCGGTTCGGTTGAAATGGGTGCCAGCATCGCGGCCACGGGCGACAGCGGCGGCGACGTCGATGTGATCAGTCTCGGACCGCTGCTGAGCGTTGCATCGGGCGTGGTGGTCGACGCCCGCTCGACTGGTGCCGGCTCAGGCGGCGACATCCGGTTGCGCTCGGCCGGCATGCTGACGGTTGCCGGCACGCTGCGCAGCGACGGGTCGCGCGACGTTGGCGGCGCCAGCATCGACCTGCTCGCCTGCTCGCTGCAGATCGAAAGCAGCGGCGTGCTCAGCAGCCTGCGCAGCCAGGGCAGCAATGTGCTGACCGGACGCGACGAGACCGTCATCGCCGGCCGCCTGCGCGCCGATCCGACCACCGGCCGCAACGAGCTGCGCTTTCCCAGCCTCGATCGCCGCCCCGTCGTGCTGGCCGGTGCCTCGATCGACCCCACGGCGCAGGAGATCATCGATCCGACCGTGCGTCACTGCGGCCCCGAGGATACGCCGACCAGCACGGTGACGCCGACGATCACGCCGACGCACACCCGCACGGCGACGCCGACCCGCACCGATACCGCCACGCAGACCCCGACTGCCACGCGCACTCTGAGTCCCACCCTGCCGCCACCGGGCCCCTGCGTCGGCGACTGCAATCAGGACAACTCGGTCACCATCGACGAGCTGATCCTCGCCACCGACATCGCCCTCGGCCATGCCCCGCTGGCGGACTGCCTCTTGCTCGATCACGACGACAACGGCACCGTCACCATCGACGAGCCCGTCGCCGCCGTCGCCGCGGCCCTGGGAGGCTGCCTGCCGTGAGGTTAAGGGCTTGAGAGACGGCGGCCGCGAAGAGGCGCAAAAATAGGGGCCGGGAAGTCAGAGCTCATGTCTTGTGCCTTCTGCGCTTTTTCGCGGCTAAGGTTTCCTATCTCAGCGCCTTGCGGTAGCGCGGTAGACCTCCAGCGTCTGCTGTGCCGTGCGCGCCCAGGTAAACGTGGCGGCGCGCGCCGCGCCGCGGTGGGTTAGATCGGCGCGCGCCGCCGCGTCGCGCAACAGCGCGTCGATCGCTTCGCTGATGGCGCCGACGTCGTGCGGCGGGAAGAGTCGCGCGGCGTCGCCCACTACTTCCGGCAAGCTGCCGGCGGCGGCGCAGGCCACCGCTGTGCCGCACGCCATCGCTTCGAGCGCGGGGAAGCCGAAGCCTTCGTACTCGGACGGGAAGACGAACAATCGCGCCCCGCTGTAGAGTGCCGGCAGGTCGCCTTCCGACACCGCGCCGAGGAAGCGCACGGCCTCGCCCAGTCCCAGTGCCGCGGCGCGCGCGCGCGCTTCGGGGTAGCGCGCATCCCACGGCCCGGCGATCACCAGCGGTCGCGGCTGCGGCTGCAGGCGGGCCCAGGCCTCGACCAGGCGCGCCAGATTCTTGTGCGGCCGATTGGCGCCGACACAGAGCACGTAGTCGTCCGGCACGCCCAGGCGCGCGCGC
>CAYVUV010000172.1:0-2052 GCA_964455095.1 uncultured Binatia bacterium (SeqCode) | reverse complement strand
GCGCGAGCACGATCGAGCCGTCGAGATCCAGCAGCGTCGGGCCTTCCGACGGCAGCGCCGCCGCGGTGAAGCCGGAGCGCATCTGCATGAGCCAGAACGGCGTCGGGATGGTCGTGGCCGAGGCCGCGAGACCGACGCCCGCGCCGCCGCCCAACAGGCAGTTGCGGACGGTAAGGGGCGTGGTCTGCGTGACGGCGGTCGCCGACGATGCGCCGATGATGCCGAGCGATGCGATCGCCGCCGGCGCGACCGACAGCGCGAAGTTAATCTTGTCGACCACGAGGTTGTAGCCGCTGCCGGCCGGGTTGGTCAGGCAGAGGCCGGTGTAGGTCGTGGCGAGCGCGACGCTGACCGCCTGCGCGGCCTGGTTCGCGGCCAGGAACCGACGTCCGCGGGACGTCGCCTCGTAATACTTGGCGTGGTTGTCGGCGGTGACGATCTCGCCGGTCTTCGCCTGGCGGAAGCCGCTCGCCGGCTGCGTCTGGTCGGCGCCAAAGATCGCGCCAATGGTGCCTTGGTTGATCATGGTTCTCTCCTCACTAGGATCCTGCCTGCGCGATGGTGAAGCTCGCCGAGCCGTCCCCGCTCGCCGTCAATCGCGCTCGCACGGCTACCGCCGGCACTCCGAGCGGCGCCATCTTCGATGTGGTCACGCCGTCCCAGTCGTCCGGGACGACAAAAGAGGGGGTCGAGACCGCGTTGACGTCGTCCGGGCTCGCTTCCGCAGTCAAATTGATGCTGCTCGCCATGGCGGCCATGAGACCGACGCTCTGCGGGTTCTCGAACTGGTCGATCTTGACCCAGTTGGTGTGGCCTTTCGGTCCTGTGCCGACCGTTACGGCGGTCGCTACGGCGCCGTTCACCGTGATGCTGTCGACCTCATTGAACTCGTTTGTGGTGTCGACGTAGCCGTTTACGGCCGGTGTCGGCCCGAGGATCGCCTCGGTCACAGTCTCTTTCTTGAGGTTCTTGCCGGTGATGGTGAACAGCACGGCTGAAAGATCGGCGGTGCTCGCGATGCGCAGCGTCCGCTGGATACCCGGGAAAATGACTCGGGTGACAGCCTGCATCGTCGCGGCCAAGTCCAGCAAGGTTCCGTTGATCACGAGCGAGCCGGAGCCTGCGGTGGTTTGCGAAGCGCAAACCGCCGAAGCATCCATCGCCGGAAACGTGAACTTGGTTGGCCGCATTCCGCACTCCTAATTCAGCGCGGCATGCTTCCCGCGTCGCCGCGCTGGTGGCTTACACCGGGTCGACGCCGTAGAGGCCGAGCCGGCTGTCCGGGTTGAGGACGTAGTAGGTGATGGTCAGGATCCTGGTGCCGTTCGCCGCGTTGCCCGCCTGCGCGTAGGTGCCGCGCACGTCACCTGTGGTCGTGGTGGCCGGGCTCGTGGCATCGGCGATCACGGCGGTGCCGGCGTTGGCGGCCAGCACGCCATCCCATTTCGGGACGATGACATCGCTGATGTTGCTGAGCACGAACGGCAAGCCGAACTTGTCCAGCGTGCCTGCGCTGCCGTTGCCAGTCAGCGCCGCACTGATGTAGACGCTGCTGATCGTGCTGAACGCCTTGACGCCAGAGATCGTTGCCGCGCCGTTGAAGGCCAGCAACTCGGTCTGCGCGCGGCCATAGAAGTCGGTGCCGGTGAACAGCGCGGTCTGCGTGGTGTCGCCAGCATCCGATGACGTGACCGAGATGGCACGCGGCACATCCATGTAGGCGATGCCGCCGGAGACAAGCGCGCCAGCAAGCGTGAGATAGCCAGCGGCGCCGACCGCCTGCGCAACCGCGATACCGTCCGCGTCGAGCACGTCCGGCGCGATGCGGTAGGTGGCGAGTTGCGCCAGCGGGAAGCCCGGCAGATCGGCGCTGCCATTGCGACCGAAGAAGTTGCCGACCCGCAGCGGACCGCCGAGATGAGACATACCCATGTGCGCGTCCTCCGGTTCTTACGACGCGCCCTGGCTGCCCCAGGCGCCGCGGAAGTTGCTGACGCCGAAGCTGTAGCGCTCGATCGCCTTGGCCTTGAGGTTGTCGGTGTCGAAGTCCTG
>CAYVUV010000171.1:0-10221 GCA_964455095.1 uncultured Binatia bacterium (SeqCode) | reverse complement strand
GTGATATGGCAGCGGGCCGCGATCGGTGTGCTCGGCGCTGCGCAGGAGCTGCTCGAACGCCGTGCGGCTGCGTGTCACGTAGGTGGGCAGGACTCGCCCCGCGCCGCCGGAAGTCCAGCCTGTGTTGACCGCGCAGCCTTGCGGAAACTTGGGAAACGGGGCGCCCGGGATCCAGTACGTGAACGTGTCGCCATCCGGTGTGTTGGCTGGCAAGGGCAACCCCTCGGCGCGCGCGATCTGAGCGCGCCTTCGATTGGCTTCGCGTACGTGGGCGAGCCGGGCGAAGGCTCTTGTCTGGTATTCGAACGGCCCCACCGAGAGCGCCGACACGATCGCCATGTATTCAAGCGGCAGGGCCGGGTCGAGACGCGCCGCGCGGGCGATGCGATCCTCGATCCAGCGCAGCGGGTTGACCTGTAAGGCGCCGAGACGCCAGTCGGCCAGAGGGCTATTGGCCGCCGCGGTCACCGACTTGCCGATATCGCACAGGAACTTGATCAGCGTCGACTCGGGCTCCTGCTGCGGCGTCACCAGCAAGAAGCGGGAGGATGCCGCGCGTTCCTCGGCCGTCGAGACCGGTATCCCGACGGAAGTGAAGGTCTCGACATGAATTCTCGCGTCGGCGACCCCCGCGGCGCGCGCGAGCCGTGCGACTTGATCGAGATAAGCCTGGGGGCCGCAGAGGTACCAGTTCGCTTCGGGGAAGCGCGCGGCGATGCGCGAGACCTCCGCCAGGTCGAGGCGGCCCTGGCGCGCGGTTTCGCGCAACCCGACTTCGATCGGCGCGTTGTTCGCCGACTCGAGCTCGCGCAGGAAAGCCATTTGATCGCGCGCGCGGCCCGAGTAGTGGACGTGGAGCGGGACTGCGCGTGCGTTTGCCATCACGGTGCGAACAGCGGCGATCGCCGGCGTGACGCCGATTCCAGCCACCATGCAAATGGCGGGCTTGCCGGAAAGCTCGATGACATACTCGCCGCGCGGGCGCGTGATGCGCAGTGGCTGGTCCTTCTTGCGCCCATCGAACAACCAGGGTGAGAACGCGCCGCGTTCCTCGCGCTTGACGGTGATGCTGAGCCGGCCTCCGTGCGCGCCGGCCGACGACAGCGTGTAGGGCCGGCGGACGCGCCGGCCGCTGACGAGTCCTTCGACCACCACGTGCTGACCCGGTTGCGCTTCCGGATATTCCTCGGCGGCCAGCCGCGGCACCAGTTCGAACGTGCGGATGCCCGGCGCCTCGTCGCGCTCCGCCACCACGTCCGCCAGCAACCACTCCTCGGCCCCCAACATCTCTGCCACCGCCGGGATGCAGCCGCCGCATACGGTGCCGCAGCCGGTGGCCTGCTGCAGGCGGGTGAACGTCGTGGAGCCGCTCGCGATGGCGGCCCGCAACCGGTCCTCGGTGACGTTGACGCAATGGCAGACGACATCCGGCGCGTCCGCTGCGGCGGGGTCGAACCAACCCGAGCGCGCGAACTCCGCCTGTTCTGCCGGGCCGATTCGCCCGCCATCGAGAACGAACAAGTGGAAAGCGTGCACGTCCGGCCATTCGCCGTTGACGGTGATCCCCATGACCACGCCGTCGGCATCGACGCGGAGCTCGCGCGATTGCGCACCGTTGCGCCAGGTGAGAGTTTCCGAGGGAGCGCCACCCAGACGCTCGATGGCGTACAGCGGCTGTCCCACGACGCGATAGGCGGCGAAGACGCGCCCATCGAGCAGGTGGTAGAGCGTCGTGACGCATTCGCATCCGGCAAAGGTGCCGTCATGCTGCGTGACGATCCCACGCTGCGGGAACTCGTAGGCGCGCTGAAGTGTCGCGAGGTGATCGCGCACCGGTGCTGAGTGGCTATACGCTTCGTCGAACGCCGCGCGCGGTACGGTGACAACCTCGCTCGGTTCCTCCGCCACGACCGTCGCGCTGCGCCGATCGCGGCGCACCAGCGCCAGCTCGCCAATGCAGCCACCGCGTTCGGCGTAGCCGATCAGCGTCCGTTCACCGTTGTCGGCGCGATAGATGGCCAGCCGCCCGGCGCTGATGAAGTACAGCGCGTCGGCTTCATCGCCCTGCTGAAACAACACCTCGTCCGCGGCGAGCTCGCGCCGCAAAGGCGCCGTATTGAACCCAATGCCGCGCGCGAGCGGAGACAGTTGTTGCAGGTTGCGCCCGACCTGTTCGTCGCCAATGTCGACCAGGCGCTCGCGCAGGGCATCGTCATGGGCCAACAGGGTTTGGAAAGCCGACTTCGGCACGCGCGCCAAGCGCGCCGCCTCGGCAACGCGCACGCTGGCATTGCGCCGCCCTGTCCCGCCCGGCAGCAGTGCCTGCTCTCCGAAATGGTCCCCGGCCGCGAGCCGCGCCAGCACGACCTCATGCCCATCGCTGTCGTGCGTGTAGACTTGCACCGCGCCCGCGAGCACGACGAACATCGCGTCCCCCGGGTCACCTTCGCGTAGGACTTGCGCTCCGGTCTTGAAGCCGACGTCCTCAGCGGCGCGGCTCAGCGCGTCGAGGCCCGCGTCGTCGAAGCCGCGAAAGAGACCACAGCGACGTAGGAAGGTAGCGATGTCTGGCATGGGGGCCGGCATTGTCGCGATGGGGATGGACGGCGTCAAACGTCGATGGTGATTGGGGTGCTGGGCTGCGTGAAGGGAGCGGGGTTGACGCCGTCTGGCCGGATCTGCAACAGCAGCGTCTACATGACAACCACTGTAGCGTCCCAAGTCCACTGCCGGCCGGGCCGGGGCCTAGTCCCTCGATGAGACTCGAGATGAAGGTGAAACAGGCTGGGCGGGCGCCTCTGTCTGAATTCGATCCCGGCATGCTCTCACGTGTGCTCCTGGCAGTCGCTCTGGCTCTCGCCGCCGGGTGCGCGCCCCCCGCCAGGGTGTCCCGCGACATCGGGCCCGGAGCGAGCGAGGTTCCCCGCAACTTCTTCCTTCTTCGCGTGGACGCCTACGGCGCAGTCGAGAATCCGATCGAGAGCGAGCGCATCGCGGCAGTCCTGGCGCAGGGACAGATCCGACGCATCATCGTGATGAGCTACGGATGGAACAACCGGCCGGGCGAGGCGGAAGCAACCTACCTGGACACGCTGAGACTTTACTCGCGGACCTTCTCGGTCTCCTGGGACGGCATCCTCGTGATCGGTGTCGCCTGGGAGTCTGGATCCGGGGGAGTCGTGCGCACCGTCGCCGACATCCTTCCGTTGCCCGATCTGGCGCAGACGGTTGGCACGCGTTCCGACCAGGTTCTCCTGCCGCTAACGTTCTGGTCCAAGGGCGCACTGGCCGACCGCGTCGGCTACTTCGGCCTGCGAGCCGAGCTAAATCGGATTCTCAGCGCCGTCTACCCGAGCGTTCATCTCGAGATCCACAACGAACGGTCACTCTACAGGGGGCCGCGCACCTCCTGCGAAGATGGCGGACGACTCCGCGGAGTTATGGGCCCCCTCGTCGAGCAACTTGCTTCCAGCGAAGGCAGCGTCGAGGAGACAGTCTATTCACCACCCACAGCCGCCGCGCCACAGCCGGAGCAGCGGCGGAAGTGCCTCGACGAGCAAACTACGGTCCCGCCGATCCCCGACATCTACCTGGTCGGCCACAGCTTCGGCACCCGGATTCTGTCCGGGCTGACAAACGAGCAACTTGGCGGCTTTACTCCTGTTATCGAGCCTTTCCTCGGTCGTGGGGCGGTTGCTGGAGCCGTCTTCTTCCAGCCCGCCCTCAGCGTCCTGAACGTGGACCCCCATGCCACCTACCCGATCGTGGCGACGATGAGCCGCCACGATCACGCCAACCGCTTCCTGTATCCGCTCGCCAACGTCATGCTGAGTGCCTATGTCTTCACCGGCATGCAGGCGGGCCGCATGACCTTCGCGGCGCTATGGGACTCCCTCACCGATCCCGAGGATCGGAGCGACCCCGCAAGTGCTCGCTGGTACACGCCGCTCATCGATGTTTTATCCCTTCCCTTAGTCGTGGCCTACAGCGTGGCAACGCTTCCGCTCGACTACGGCTATGATCAGATCGCCGCCGTCCTCCGTGGTCAACCGGGGATCGTGGGTCAGATCCTGGACACGACCGGGAATCTCCCGCTGCTGGAGATTCCGACCGATCTGGCGGCAGCTGCACTCGACGCGGACTGGGGGCGGTCGCGCAAGGGTTTCCTGGAGATGGGAGGACAGCGAGAATCAGTCGGCGGCGACCTCGCCATCGCGATCGGAGCCAATCGCACCAGAGCGGTCGACCTGGGTACATGGCTGTCCGACGGCAGTGGAATCGAACAAGAGGGTCTGACGGTCGTGGATGCGTCCTCGATCGTCTCGGAGGGCCTCCTGGGGAACTTGAACCAGCCGCTCGTCGACTACACCGTGGGGTGGATCGATCCGATCGGAGCGCACAGCGACTTCCTGCACCCAGAGACACTGGCGCTGATAGATTGCGTCATCCGGCGCACGGCTCACAGAGGGCCGCAAGCGACCGCCGATTCCCTGTGCTCGGAGTCCCGGCAGCGTGTGATCGGCTTGCCCAGCGAGCTGCGCGCAGCGCCGTGATTCCGCCTCCCGGGGCTTGCCTAGGGCCGGCTGTTTCGCGAGAAGGCAGGTCTCTCATCTTTCAGGAACGTCCCCATCGGCGCCAATTTGCGCCTCGCCCTTCGCTGCTTCATCGCCGGGTTTTCCCCGGCTTGTCGAAGGCCGATAGGTAGTAGACGCTCGGCACCTGATCGGCGGGCCATCCTCGAACGAGGCAGGGACTTCCAACCGGCCCGGAGGTGGGTCCATGACGCCCCGGAAAGCGGAGAACGGCAATGGCGGTCACACAGCAAGGGATCAACGCAGGCACCCCGATGGGAGCTACACTGACGGCAAACGGCGCGACCTTTCGCGTCTGGGCACCCGGCGCGACGGCGGTGCACGTCGCGCTCGAAGCCGGCACGAGCTTCACCCCGACTCCGGCGGATGCGCTGGAGAAGAACCCGGCAACCGGTCACTGGACGGGCTTTGTCGATGGGGTCGCTGATGGCACGGCCTACCGGTACTGGGTGATTGGCGCGGGCAGCGCGGGCTTCAAGCGCGATCCGTACGCCCGAGAGCTGCACTATCTAAACGGCCTGGTGACCGACGACTACGACAACTCGAACTGCATCGTCCGCGATGCCTCCAGCTACCAGTGGATCGCGCCGAATTTCCGACCGCCGGCGTTTCACCAGTTGGTGGTGTACCAGTTTCACGTCGGCGTCTTTTACGCCCGTGCCGAGGACGGTGCGGATCTGCGCGGCCGGGTGGCGAAGCTCGTCGATGCGCTCGACCGCGTGCCGTATCTCGCCGACCTCGGCGTGAACGCGGTGCAGCCGCTGCCGCTGGTGGAGTTCTGGACTACCAACAGCCTCGGCTACAACGGAACGGATCTTTTTTCGCCCGAGATGGACTACTGCGTCGGAGCGGCGGAGCTGGCGGCGCGCTACCTGCCGCGCATCAATGCACTGCTCGCCGCGAAGGGTGTCGCGCCGAAGACGGCAGCGGAGCTCTCGAGCCAGGTAAACCAGCTCAAGCTCTTCGTCGACGTCTGCCACCTTTACGGCATCGCGGTCATCGTCGATGTCGTCTTCAACCACGCCGGCGGGTCGTTCAACGAGCAGAGCATGCGGCACTTCGATCGCCCGGCGAATCCGAGCCCACACAACGATCTGTATTTCGACCGCAACGGCGCCGAGTGGGCGGGCGGAGTCGTGTTCGAGTACGCCGAGGCGGACGTGCGCGAGTTCCTGATCAATAACGCGCGCGTGTTCCTGCAAGAGTATCGGGTGGACGGCCTGCGTTACGACGAAGTGCGGGTGATCGACTGGAACGGCGGGTGGTTCTTCCTCCAGGACCTGACGAATACGGTGCGATTCATCAAGAGCGAGGCCGTGCAGATCGCCGAATATTGGGGCGACGACCGCCCGCTTGCGACGCGCCGGCCGCCGAACGGCATGGGGTTCGATCTCGGCTACGAAGACCGTTTTCGGGATGCCGTCCGCGACGTCATCGCTCAGGCGGCCGGCGGCGCGGGTGCGCGCGTGCCGTTGGATCGGTTGCGCGACGTGCTCTATCCGCGCCCGGGCGTCGCGGCCGCGTGGCGGCAGTATCACTGCCTGGAAAACCACGACCTCGAGGACGCCAGCCACAATGACGATCATCGCAAGCCGCGGATCGCGGCGCTGGCAGGGGGCGGCAATGCGCGCTCGTGGTACGCGACCAGCCGCGCGCGGGTGGCAAACGGTCTCCTGCTGACGGCGCCGGGAGTGCCGATGCTGTTCATGGGCCAGGAGTTTCTGGAGGACAAGTACTGGTCCGACAACCCGGCCCGTTCCGAGTGTTTCATCTACTGGGATGGGCTGGAGGGCGGCGACAAAAAGATGGCCGACTTCCACCGCTTCATGCGCGACCTCTGTTGGCTACGCCGCCGCTACCCTGCGCTCACCGGCGAGGGGATCAACGTCTTCCACGTCCACAACGACAACCGCGTGATCGCATTTCACCGCTGGGTGCCGGGGGAAGGGCGGGACGTGGTCGTGATTGCCAGCCTGAACGAGGCGACCTTCTACAACCGCAGCTACCAGCTCGGCTTTCCCCAGCCGGGGCACTGGCAGGAAGTGTTCAACTCGGACGTCTATGAGGCCTGGGTGAACCCCGCGGCGCAGGGAAATTATGGCGGGGTCACCGCCAGCGGCCCCGGGCGCGACGGCCTGGCGCAGAGCGCGGGCGTCACGATCCCGGCGAACGGCCTGCTGGTCTTTGCAAGATAGTTGTTCGGTCGCGTGTGACCGCGCACCTCCGAGCGGCCAGGGGCGCAGACAAACTAGCAAGCGAGGGCGTTTTGGCTGCCGAGCTCGGGGATCCTGGGTGGTGTCCGGCGTTGCGATTTGATTTGTAACCCGGCGTGCGGGCAACGCCTCTACCTCCGGCGCGGGACGCTCTTGCCATGGCGACGGCGCTCAGCGTCGGATGGACGATCGGGCTCGTCGTTTGGGACCGGCTGCGGGTGCCGCTGAGCAATCCGTTGGGAGTCGTCGGACCGCTAACCCTGGCTGGGTTCAGCCCGCTCAACAACCTGCTGCGCTATGCGGTCCTGGTTGCGCTGCCTGCGGTTCTCTACGCGGGGTGGCGACTGCGTCGCGGTGGCGATGTTGCTCCGTGCGCCGCCGATCCCGGAGGTGCGCTCTCGTCACGTGCCGCCGGCACGCTGGGGCTTGGTATCGCGACGGTCTGGACGGGGCTCGAAATCGCCCGTTTTCTCTCCTCGCCCTTCGCTCCGGCGCCGCTGGATTTCTTCCATACCGGCGAGTGGCTGGCCCCGGCATGGAACTTCGTCTCCGGGCGCGGCCTGTGGCTTGGCTCCTATTTCCTGCATGGGGCGTTCTACGACCCGCTCTCTACCGTCCTGGGCTGGTACGTCACCGGGCAACAAACGATCGGTGCCTGTCTCGTCACCGTGATCATCCTGAAGCTGGCCGTGGCACCGGCGCTCGCCGCATGTCTGGTGGCGCTGGCCGTGTGCTGTCCCACGGGCAGCCGCAGCGGGGCCGCCTGGGCCCTGGCCGTGTTGTTCGCGATGATCCTGGCGACGCTGGTCACCAACGGCTACCTGCAGACCCTCGACCGCCGCGACGTGCCGGTTCTGATCGGCGCGAGTGGTCTGCTGTTCGGCGTCGCGTATCGCAGCCGCGCCGGTCTGTTCGTCGCCGGCCTGTGCTCCAGCCTGACCTACTTCTACGTCATCGACCGCGGCGCCTACTTCAATGCCGCACTCGGCTCGGCCCTGACCGTTGGTTACTGGCTCGATCGCACCGCCGCGCGCCGTGAGTTGTACTGGTGCCTCGCCGGAGTGGTGATCGGCTGGATCGCCTTCGTCTGCGCCGTGGGCGTCGCGGAGTTCCTCGCCTTTCTCGACACCACACTGAGCATCTACCGAACCAAGGATCTCTTCGACAGCTACGTCTATCCCAGCCCGGCCGAGCTTCCCGGGCTGCTCACGATCGCGCCGCTCGTGTGCATCAGCATGCAACTGCTGCTGACCGTGCGCGCGCTGATCTGTGGCGGCGCGCGCCACGCACTGGTTGCGCAGGTGTTCGTCGCCAGCCTGGCGTTTCTCTACTTCCGCTCAGCGCTCGGCCGCTCCGATCCCGGGCACCTGCTGTACGCCAGTTTCTTCGCGTACATCGGTCTGGTGTTCAGTCTCTGCGCCGTCGCCGGCCCGATCGTTGCGAGGCGACCGCAGTGGATGCCCGCGCTGACGCTGCTCACCGCCATGGCGGTGGCCGGGCTGGCGTGGCGCACCTATCGACCGACGATCGATGCGCGCGCCGCCCTCGGTGCCCCGTCGCGCCTGGCGGCTCTTGTCGCAGCGCCCGACGATGCCTTCATCAGCGCGACCGAACGCCGCGTCCGCGACCGCTGGCACGAGCTGACGCGCGCCGACACGTGTGCCTTCACCTTCACCAGCGAAGCGGCCTGGACCTTCCTGTTGCGCAAGCCGAGCTGCGGGCGGCATGCGATCGTCTGGTTCGCCTCGGCCGCGCCGTTGCAGGACGAGATCATACGCGACCTCGATGGCGACCGGCCCTCGTACATTCTGCTGCACTCGCCGGGCTGGCCGAACGCCATCGACGGCATCGACAACGCGCGCCGTCTGCCGCTGCTCTCCGCCGCCATCGCCCGCACCTACGAGCCGGTGGAAGACATCGACGGCTTCATTCTGGCGCGCCGCAAGCGCGACGCCCCGACGGTGGCTGAGGCGTCTCAATGAAGCGCGCCACAGCCGAGCCGCACGTGGTGGTCGTCGGCGCCGGACCGGCCGGTCTGACCGCGTCGTACCTGCTCTCGCGTCGCGGTTGGCCGGTCACCGTCCTGGAGGCCGACCCGTATTACGTCGGCGGGCTGGCGCGCACCATTGAGCACGACGGCTACCGATTCGACATCGGCCCGCACCGCTTCTTCTCCAAGTCGGAAAGGGTCGAAGCGTTGTGGGATGAAATCCTGCCCGACGACATGTTGAGCATCAACCGGCGCACGCGCATCCACTATCGCGGCCGGTTCTTCCGCTACCCGCTCGATGCCGCGGAAGCCTTCGCCAACCTCGGCGCGTGGGAGTCGGCGCGCGCCGGCCTGTCGTTTCTGCGCGCGCGTTGCTTCCCGGTGCACGAGCCGCAGAGCTTCGCCGACTGGGTGTCGAACGAGTTCGGATCGCGTCTGTTCGATATCTTCTTCCGTACCTACACCGAGAAGGTCTGGGGCATGGACTGCCGCGATATCTCGGCCGACTGGGCGGCGCAGCGCATCAAAGGACTGTCGCTCAGCACGGCATTGTTGGGTGCGCTGCGGCCGCGCGCGGCGGCCAACGGACCGGCGCGGATCAAGTCGCTGATCGAGACCTTCCGCTACCCGCGCCGTGGCGCTGGTATGATGTGGGAAGCGGCCGCGCGGCGCACAGGTGAGCAGGGCGGTGAGGTGCGCCTCGGTTGTCGGGTGGTGGGCCTGGCATACGATGCGCCGACCCGGGAGTGGACGACCACCTACGTCGACGCAGCGGGCACGCCGCACGCTCTGCGCTCGGCGCACGTGATCTGTTCCGCCGCCCTCGGCGACCTCGCCGCGCTGCTGTCACCGTCGCTGCACGGGCGGGCGCACGCGGAAGCGCTGCGCTACCGCGATCTGCTCACGGTGATGCTGTTCGCCCCCGATCGCCAGCGCTTCGACGATCACTGGCTCTACATCCACGACGCCGAAGTGAGAGTCGCGCGCATCCAGAACGTCAGGGCATGGTCGCCCGCGCTGCTACCGACTCCCGCGGTGAACGCCTTCGGCCTCGAGTACTTCTGCTCTACCGGCGACGACATCTGGCGGCGCAGCGACGCCGAGTTGATCGCTCTGGCTCAGTCCGAGTTGGCCACCCTGTCGCTGGTCGAGCCTGGCGATGTCACTGGTGGCTACGTCATCCGTCAGCCGCGCGCCTATCCGGTCTACGACGCTGACTATGGCCGCCACGTCCAGGCGCTGCGCGAGGAAATCACGATGCGCTACCCGAACCTGCACATGGTGGGGCGGAACGGCTTGCACAAATACAACAACCAGGACCACGCGATGATGACCGCCATGCTGACGGTCGACGCCATCGTCGGCGACGGCCCGAGCCCGGACCCCTGGCGCGTGAACGAGGACGCCGAATACCACGAAGAGCAGC
>CAYVUV010000170.1:0-17402 GCA_964455095.1 uncultured Binatia bacterium (SeqCode) | reverse complement strand
GAGCCGTCGGCCGCGCAGTCGAAATCCGACGGCGTCGGGACGCTGCCCGCCTTGACGTACAGGTTGAAGTCCGCCGTGCCGCTGTCGTGGGCGTTGAATCCGACGCGCAGCCGCCCGACGCCGGTGCCGACCGCGAACGAGTGCAGGCGCTGGGTCAGCGAGGCGCTCAGCGAACCCGTCGCGGCGACGATGGTCGTGCCGTCGCCGCCGACCTGCGGGCCGCTGCCGCAGCTGGTGTTGGCGAGATCGGCGCCGCCCTCGGTCTGGATCCACGCCGCGTACTGCGCCACCTTCGCGTCGACGCTCGCGTCGTCCGCCAGACAGTTCGGATTCTGTCCACCCGACGTCACGCCGGCGATCACCGGCCCGCTGCCGTAGTCGATGAACAACGGGCCGCCCGAATCGGCGTTGCAGGTGTTCGAGTCGGTGCCCGGCGTCCCGACGGGCGCGGTGAAGTTCCAGCACACGGACGTCGTGTCCGAAACCCCGCTCGCCGCGCACGATGCCGTGACGATGTCGCCGGCCCGCTTCAATCCGTAGTCGCTCTGCGAACCGCCGCTGCGCCCGAAGCCGACGATCGTGCCGCTCGTGCCGAAGACCGGGCCGAGCGTATCAACTGGGGTCGGGGCGATGCCGACCACCGGTGCGCCGAGCTTGAGCACGGCGACATCGCCGACCGGAAAGTCGAAGTCCGGACGCAGCGCAATGCTGGTGACACTGAAGAACCCGGCGTGCTGAAAGAACACGCCCATGGTCGACGGGTCGGGCGCGTTGGGGCCGATGCACGGCGCCAGCTCACTCGGGCAGACGCAATGCCCCGCGGTGAGAAACGTCTCGCAGCCGATCAACGTCCCCGAACAGCCGACGCTGCCGGTGTCGAGATCCGCCGGGTTCAAGAGCGCCCCAACCGTCGGAAACGCCGGCGTCAGGACGCCGTTGACGATGCGCGGACGGATGTGGGAAGCATCGCCAGCGCCCACCGGCAGCGCGACGACCAGGCACAGCCCTGACAACGCCATCAAGGGCAGTACTCGACGACCCATCCGCGATCCCCCGTTTTCCCGACAATCCACGTGTGACCCGCATCCTACACACCCGGGCGCGTTGCGGACAGGGGGAATCGCTCAGGGCGGGCATGCCGATCGCCGCGGCATCAGCCAAGCGAGCCCCAAACCGAGGACCATCATGGCCGAGACGTCTCCCGCCAGGTGGCCGTGTTTGTCCAGGGCGATCGCCTGCCCCGCCATCAACAGGCCGTGCGCAACGCTCGACCAGGCGGTGAAGAGCAGCAGGCTGCGGTTCGCGGCGGGGTCCTTGGCAGCGAGGATGAGAAAGACGCCCAACGTGGCGTACACCACCAGGATCATGTGGAGGTAGTGCCGCCCCTCCATGCCCCACTCCCACCCCGAAGGCCAGATGACGTGCAGTGGGTACGCGCTCAAGCAGACGATTCCGGAGAGAACGAGAAACGGGGGCAGCAGTCGCGTCTTCGTCTCGCTCATTCATCCTCCATCGCAATCTAGCGCAAAGCCTTCATTGTGACCGCGAGGGGGGCCTTGCGCCCCAGCGGGAAGCGCATGAACAGCGCGGCCCCGACGATGAAGCCGGCGCACGGCAAGCCGCCGAAGAGCATGCGCATCCCTAGCAGACTCTCCGCCGCTTGTTCGACGTTGGGGACGAAGCCCGCCGCGCCCAGCACCAGGCCGCTGGCCGCCGTCGCCAGCGAGTTGCCGACCTTGAGGGCGAACATCATCGACGCCGAGTAGACCCCCTCCTTGCGCTCGCCCGTGCGTTGCTCGTCGAGATCGATCAGGTCGGCCATCAACGACGACGACAGCACGCTGCCGCAGCCCATCGCGCAGCCCGCCACGACCAGCAGGCCGATTGCCGGTGACACGTCGCCCTCGCCGAGAAACATCAGGCCACCGAACGACACGGCGCCGAGCAGCATGGCCACGATCCACGTATCGCGCGCCCCGAAGCGGCGCGACAGGCGCACCCAGAGCGGAATCGTCACGATGCCGGAGACGACGTAGGACGCCGGCAGCGTCCCGACGACGTCGGGGCGGCGCAGGAGGTACTCCGCCACGTACGGCGCCATGGTGCCGACGGCGCCGACGCCGAGGCTCTCGACGAACCAGACGAACAGAAGAATGCGCGCCGGGCCGTTGCCGAGCACGTCGCGCATGCCGTCGCGCAGACTCTGCCCACCGGCGCGCGGCGCCGGTTCGCGAATCAGCAGCGGCGTGACCGCGAGCAGCGCGGCGGCGAGCAACGCGCACGGCAGCGCCATCGACGCCGTGGCGAGGCGTGGCGAGTCGGCGTTCATGGCGAACTGGATCGCGCCGAAGGCGACCAGGATGCCGAGGGTGAAGCTGATCTGCTTGGCGCCGAACAGGCGCGTGCGCTCGTGCGAGTCCGTGCTCATCTCGGCCCCCAGCGCCGCATGCGGAATCGCGTAGACGACGAAGGCGGTGAAGAACAGGAACAGGGCCACGCCGACCCAGGCGCCGAGCCACGCGGGCGCAAGCGAGTGCGGCGAGCTCCACAGCATCACGTACCCCACCACCAACAGCGGCAGGGCCCCGAACAGAAAGGGACGGCGGCGGCCGAGCTGCGTGCGGGTGCGATCGCTCCAGCTGCCGACGATCGGGTTGGACATCGCGTCCCAGAGCTTGGCCAGCGCAAACAAGGCCCCCACTGCCGCCGGCGGCAGCAGCAACGTGTCGGTCGCGTATTTGAGGAAGTAGAACTGGACGAAGAAGAGCAAGAAAGAGAGACCGACGATCGGTCCGCCGTAAGCCAGGAGCTGCCCGGCGGAGAGCGGTGTGTGTGCGCTCGTGCTCAAGATCGCTCTCCGCGTTGATCCAATCGGCGCGATGCAGCTGATTTCGCCATGGTGGGTTACTTGTACACAAAGGACCCATCGCGCGCGACGTTAGGCGGCGTCTGGGCAGTAACGGGAAAATCACGAAACCACGAAAGCGCGAAAACACGAAAGAGACCCTCAGACGTTTCAAGCCTCCGGATCAGAGTGGCGTGTTTTCGTACTGTCGCGCTTTCGTGATCTTCTGACGACGGGTGAGTCAGGACTCACGATCCAGGAGGTCCTTGCCGAGACATACGCTGGTTTCCGGGGAGAGGCGGTATTCCCCGAAGAGCGGGATTGGTTGGAAGCCAGTGGCTCGATAGAGGGCGAGGGCGGTGGATTGCCGGATTCCGGTTTCGAGGACCAGTCGCCGAACACCAAGCACCCGCGCCTCCGCTTCAAGCGCCGCCACGAGGCGCCGGCCGAGGCCTTGCCCACGCGCGACAGGGGACACGTACATCCGCTTCAGCTCAGCCGTCTCGGCGTCGAGCAGCCGAAGGGCGCCGCAGCCGACCGGCGTTCCCCCTCGGTAGATGACGAGGAAGGTGCCGCGGCCCTGACCTACTTCCTCGGGATCCAATCGAAAGTGGTTTGCTCCGGCCTCAGGATACAGCTCACTGAGCTCGGCGTTCAGCGCGGCGATAAGGCCACGACTGACCTCAGCGTTCAGCTCGGTGCGAACGATGCTGATCAGTTCGGATGCCATGGGTATTGAAGAGCCCGCGCCGCCAGCGTCTTGGCGCTGACCCGCCGGCGTACAAACGCACGCGAGAAGCAGGCCTTCCCGTTCCGTTCGGGTCGAGCGCCGGGTCAGGCCTCGACGCGCAGCACCTCACCGGGCGTCACCTTCCCGAGTGCACCCTTGAGGCGTGGAACCAACGGAAGGAGCGCGCCAAACTTATTGCTGTTGGCGACGAGCAGGACAACGCGAACCCCGGCCTTTCGGATGTTCTGCTGCTTCTCGATGTTCTGATCGGTGGTCACGAACACCTCGAACGCCGAGGACCGGATCAGCTCCAGCGACTCTCCGTTTCGCTTGCCTGCCCAACCAACTTCCTGAACGGTCGACACCCTGTGCTCTGCAAGCTGCTGCTTGAACGGCCGCGGTACGCACTCATCAAGCAGCACTCGCATGGGCGACGAGCATCTCCTTCGCCAGCTCGAGGACCGCGATCGCCTGTTCTCGCTTCACGCTGGGAAAGTGATCGATGAACACATCGATCGAGTCCCCGTCCTCCAGATAGTGCAGCAGCGTCTGCACGGGGACGCGAGTCCCGACGAAGACCGGGGTTCCACCAAGGATTTCCGGGTCACTGTGAATCACCAGCGGCTTGGTCATGGGTCGCTCCGTTTCAGGCTACGGAGATAGCACGGCACGCCTGCCAGGCCCAATGCGGCGGTCAGGCACGGCAACTGGCGCTGGGGATTCATCGCTCGCGAACATACTCAGCGTCATACCAGCTGCTTGCCTGGCCCACGAACTCGATTCGGTCACCGCGAAATACGACGACGTCTGTGTGTCGAAACCGGGGCTCGGCGCGGATAAGGATACGCGGCAGAAAGAGCTCGGAGGCGCAGTACATGTGAGCTGACCAACTACCTGTCTCGACTTCGCCACGGGGACAGTCGCCGTCAAGTCCGCGGGACTCTCTGGCATACTGCGCTTCAAACGATCCGTCCGGCCGGAACACGAGGCGCTCGGGTTGACACGTGTGCGTCACCGGCGGCGAATCGCTGGTGTGAATCCATGCACCAACCAGGTCGGGTTGCACCTCAGCCATGCAGCCTGCTGGCCGTTGGCTGGAGCAGGCGGTCAGCAATGCAATGCCTGACGTCAGAGCTATCGTCGCGCGTCGCATGGATGTGGAGTTGGCGCCCAACGCGGGCGGTGAGCCGCGCGGCGCAGTGCGCCGCGTCGGCTGCAGCGGCGGGCTGGGTGGCCCATCATTCGCCGAGTCGGCATGCGCGAACCTTCGGAATCGTAATCCCAGGCTCTTGGTCACGCCTGTACTCCTGAACAACCAAGTTCGATACGGATTCGATGCACGCCGCTCGCATGACGCCTGGCCGATCGGGAGCAAGGGGACACACCAGGAAGTCGCCAAACACGACTGTGGTGTCAGAGAGGTGAGCACTAACGCACTGCGGATGATTTTCGCCCTCGCCGGATACACCGAGAAGACGTTGGCTTCCGACCGGCCAGAGTCTAATCGCAGGGTTTCCGTTACCGGCCGATACTCTGCCGTGAACGGTAAAGCATGGACCGACAACTGCGGGATGCCCCTTGCACGGGGAGTCGACCGGCGACTCGAACCCGGCTGCTGGAAGCTGCGCGGCCAGCAACAGAATGATCGACGTGAGATGGGCTCTCAATTCGCGGCCCCGAATATCAGCCCACCTTCAAGTTAGCCACCCAACGCCTTGGCGATGACCCGCCCGCGCAGGACACTGCGGGGCGAGCGAGCCAGCTCAAGCCGGTCGGGTCCATCGCCTTGTTAGGCGACGTGCTGCATCTTGTTCGCGAAGTCGCGTCCCGAGGTGGGCGCAGGCAGCGAACGCCCCTCGCTCTTGTAGAGGGCAATGGCATCGTCGACGATTCTGCAGCTCATGGTGCGTCGTCGGGCAGGCGGACACGCCCGAATCCAGCCGCCGGCCTCGCGGACCTGATCGAGCAGCCGCGGCTTGCGAGCCGGACCGTACGTCCCCTCGGGCTCGCATACCCTCGGAGGCGCGGCGGGCACTCGAGTCCAGGCAGCCTCTTGGTATCCATGCGACTCGATCGGCGCAGTCATAGGTGCGATGCTACTGCGTGCGCAATGGATAGTGGAGCTGTTTGCTGGCTGTCACACCTCACCGCGTTCGAAGTCGATCCTCCGCAACAGTCAGATTGACCGCCCTGCCCTGAACCAGGCGCGGGCACAGAGGGTGCCGGCAGCGTAGGTGGCGAAGGCGAGGACCGCGCCGATCAGCAGCGCCGCGCCGACACCGACGACATCAGACACGGTCGCCGTTCCGGAGGCGCGGAGCTGTTCGATCAGGCGGAAGATGTCGTCGCTACGCCAGCGTTGGAGGTCGAAGCCCGGTGAGAACAGCGCCGCGGCGCGGGTGGCGAGGATCGAGCCCATTTCGTAGTAGTCGCCCGGCAGCGAGATGAACGGGGCGAAGGCGATCGGCAGCGCGGCGCCGAGGCGCAGCGCGCTTCCCATCTGGTCGTCCTGCCGCGCCGCGGCGCGCAGCAGCGGGACACCGATGACGATCGTGAGCACGAACGGCAGAAAGTCGGTGAGCAGGTAGGTCAGGTCGCTGCCGCGCGTATCGAAGCCGGTGAGCTGGCCGGCGTAGTCGGAGCCGACGGCGACGAACGGGAACCAGCGCTGCAGCCATGCCGCGCCGTACATCGGGTCGATCTCCAGGCGCGTCACCTCGCCGCCGCCGAGCAGGCATCCGGCGGCGTGCAGGAGCTCGTGGATGGGCACATAGATCCACCAGGACACGACCCCGGCAACCGCGATCGCCGCAAAGACGGCGGCGCGCGGTGGACGGACGGCGACATCGAGCGCCGCCAGGTAGTCGTCGACCGGCAGACGGGCGATGTTCAACACAGAGCGCACGGCAATCCCCATCACCGGGCGCAAGGCTCGCAGGTTCGCGGCGAGAAGAGAAGGATCTCGCGCGTGAATTTCATGGACTCGCCGGGCCGCCTCGACTAGCATCCGACCATTCAGCAGCCACGCTTCGAGGGGGGAGGAATCATGACGGGCACGCATGAGTTTGTACCGCTGCGACTGGCATCGCACGGCAGCCGGGCTATCCGCACCGCGGCGCTCGCAGCCTTGCTGTGCACGGGGTTCGCGCTGCGCGCGGCCGCCCAGCCGGTGGTGCTGGTGCCTTTCGCCAGCGGACTGAGCTCGCCCGTCGACATCAAGCACGCCGGCGACAGCCGGCTGTTCGTGGTCGAGCAAGGCGGCTACATCCGCATCGTGCAGAGCAACGGCACCGTGCTCGGCACGCCGTTCCTGGACATCAACACCCAGGTTTCGACCGGCGGCGAGCAGGGCCTGCTCGGCGTCGCCTTCCATCCCAACTACGCCAGCAACGGCTTCTTCTACGTCAACTACACCGACACCTCCGGCGACACGCATGTCGCGCGCTTCACAGTGCAGGGCAATCCCCTGACCTCCGATGTCGCCGACGCCGGGAGCGAGGTCAACATCCTCACCGTCACGCAGCCGTTCAGCAATCACAACGGCGGCGACCTCGCCTTCGGCCCCGACGGTTATCTCTACATCGCCCTGGGCGACGGCGGCGCCGCCAACGATCCGGGCGACCGCTCGCAGAACCCGGCCGAGATGCTCGGCAAGATGCTGCGCATCGACGTCGACAGCGGGTCGCCGTACGCCATCCCGCCGAGTAATCCGTTCGTCGGTCCGGACGGCATCCTGGACGAGATCTGGGCGATCGGCCTGCGCAACCCGTGGCGTTTCAGCTTCGACCGCTCGACCGGCGATCTGTTCATCGGCGACGTCGGGCAGGGCAGCTTCGAGGAGGTCGACTTTCAGCCCGCCAGCAGCACGGGTGGCGAGAACTACGGCTGGCGCTGCTACGAGGGCAACAGCGCCTTCAACCTGACCGGCTGTGGCCCGATGGGCGACTACACCTTCCCGATCCACGACTACAGCCACGCGGAGGGCTGCTCGATCAGCGGCGGCTTCGTTTACCGCGGCGCGCAGTTCCCGGCCCTGGACGGCCACTACTTCTTCGCCGACTACTGCAGCGGGCATCTGTGGAGCCTGGTGTCCGACGGCGGCGGTGGCTGGGACCTCAACGACTTCGGCACCCAGGGCATCAACTTCAGCACCTTCGGCGAGGACAGCGCCGGCGAGCTCTACGCCGCCGACATCTCCGGCGGCGACATCTACCGCATCCAGGCCAGCACGCCCGCGCCGACCTGCGGCCCGCCGCAGGGGGGATGCGACAACCCCGGCAAGTCGAAGCTGATCATCAAGGCGCCGATCGACACCTCCAAGCGCAAGCTGCTCTGGAAATGGCTCAAAGGGCCGGCGTTGAACCAGTCCGACTTCGGCAACCCGGTGAACGGCTCGACCAGTTACTCACTCTGCCTCTACGCCGGCACCACCGCGGCCGCGATGGAGATCAACGTCGCTGGGGTGGACGACTGGCAGGCGCTCGGCAGCTCGGGCTACAAGTATTCCGCCACTCCGACAAACGACAACGACGGTATCTTCAAGGTGCTGCTCAAAGGCGGAGACCCGGGCAAGTCGAAGATCCTGCTGAAGGGCAAGACGGCCGACGTTCCGGTCCCGACCCTGCCTCTCAACAGCGCGAGCGGCATCACCGTACAACTCATCAGGAGCGATGACCCCCAGTGTTGGGAAGCCAACTACCCGGCGGTGTCGGTCGACGAGTCGACCACGATGCTGAAGGCCAGCGCTCCCTGACGCGACGAGGAGTCGTGGGCTGCAGGCCCGCGACTCTTTCCTCCGCGTGTCGCTAGTAACCCGGCGCGCAGCGCGCGGTGAGCAAGCGGTCGAGCGGCACGCCCAGCACGGCCGCGATCCGCTCCAGCTCATCCTGGCACGGCTGCGCGTGCCCGTTCTCGATCGCGGAGAGTCGCCCGAACGCGATCTCCGCGCGCTTGGCCAACTCGAGCTGCATCACACCGCGCTCGAACCGACGCAGCTTGACTGTCGTCAATGTCATCGCAGCGACCTCCGGAAGTAGCGGCGCGGTAGTGCAAGGCCCATGCCTTGGTCTCTCGCGGAGTGACCCGCCGGCGCCCACCGCGAGCGCGGCGTCGAGGATGACGACCGCGCTCGACGGCCAGGAGGCCGAGACATCGAACACAAACAGGAAGCCGAGCAGGCGTCCGGCCGAAGCGTCCGCGCCGAGCCAAACCCTTGTCGCACAACACCGAGCGCGCCGCTTCCCTCGCCCGCCGAACGCGCCGCCCGTGCGGTCGCCCTGCCCAGCCCCGGCCGCGACGCGGCGCGATTTCGCGCCGCCGTGAGCTTCAGCATGCCACTCGTTTGGCGTGGTTCGAATGCAGCTGCCACAGCGCCCGCGCAGTGGCGGCGCATGCGCCCGAACGGCCGGCGCGCGGCTCGACCGCAAGCGACCTGCGGTTGGTGCGACAGTTGTCAAACCTGCGTCGCTTCCTGTGCGTTTCGCTCAAGGCGGCGCCGCATCCTAGGAATCCGCCGGGGGGCGTGTTAAGTCACCCGTTCACTGATGGCACGCCGTCGCCCCCACGCTTTGCGGTCGACCGAACCGACGGCAGCACGCCCGCCCGGTCCGGGCCCGCAAGGCTGATCGCGTTCGCTATGCGCTCCTGGATCCTGGTGAGCGCCGCGCTCGTCGGGGCGGGGGTGGCGATCTTTCTCTACAAGGTGCTGGCGCTGGGCTACCCGCTCAGCACCGCCGAGGAGACCGGCACCTGGCGCGTCGAGCTGGTGGTCAACCTGACCGGCCAGGGGGGGCGCGCGGTGGCCGAGATCCCGCTGCCCAAGACCTCGGCGTATCAGCGCCTGCTGACCGAGGAAGTACGCTCCGGCCGGCTGCGCTTCAGCATCAGCGAGGACGACGGCGGCCGGCGCGGGCGCTGGAGCGGCAAGCTCGATGGCACGGTGAGCGTCAGCTACGAGATGACGTTCGACACCCTGCCCTACAGCCGCAAGCTACCCGAGCGCGACACCACCGCCGTCGCCGCATATCCGAAATCGGTCGCCGCCTATCTCGGCGACTCGGCCGGGATCTCCGCGGGCGATGCGGCCGTGGCCGAGTTGTCGCGCGAGTTGCTGCTCAACGGGCGCGACAAGGTCAAGCTGGTGCAGGAGATCTTCGACTTCGCCGCGCGCGAGATCGGCCCGCTGCAGAGCACGGCGGCGATGGACGCCGTCACCGTCATTCGCGAGGGCCGCGGCAACGATCTCGGTCGGGCGCGGCTCTTCTGCGCCCTGGCGCGCAGCAACGGCCTGCCCTGCCGTGTCGTGGCCGGGATCGTGCTCGACGGCGGCCGCCAGGATGCCTTTCGCTATTGGAACGAGGTCTACCTCGGCGGCGCGTGGACGCCGTTCGACGCCGTCGGGCGCCTGGCCGGCAGCCTGCCGCCCGATCGCCTGGCCCTGGCTCCGAGCGCCGACGGCGACCCGGTGCACGCCAGCGGCACCAGCGCGCTGTCGTACCGCTTCTACGTCCAGTCGGAGCTCGAGACCTACGCCGAGCTGGTGCGCCGCCGCGTCGCCGAGTCGCAGCACCTGCTCGACCGGTTGTCGCTGCTCTTCCTGCCCGTCCAACTCCAGCACACGCTGCGCATCCTGCTGCTCGTGCCGCTCGGCGCCCTCGCCATGTGCGTGTTGCGCAACGTCGTCGGATTGCGCACCTTCGGCATGTTCATGCCCATGCTCATCGCCCTCGCCCTCACCGGCACCGGGCTGGTGTGGGGCACCGCCTTTCTGGCCGCCATCATCAGCGTCGCGCTGCTGTCGCGCATTCTGATCCAGCGCTTCTATCTCCTGCTGGCGGCGCGCATCGCCTTCATCCTCACCACCGTCGTCCTGCTGATGGTGACGCTGTTCATTCTCGGCGATCGGGCCGGCATCCCGACCGCCGGCATCGGCGCCTTCCCCTTCGTCATCATGACGATGATCGTCGAGCGCATCAGCGTCAGCCTGGAAGAGGAAGGCTTCGGCAACACCGTGCGCCGCATCGGTGCCACGCTGATGTCGATCTACGTGACCTATGCGGTCATCCACGCGCGCGAGCTGCAGACGGTGTTCCTGGTCTTCCCCGAGGTACTGGTGGTCATCCTCGGCCTGTTGGTTGCCGTCGGCCGGTACACCGGCTACCGTCTCACCGAGTTGATTCGCTTTCGCGAGCTGTCGGCGCCACCGTCCGCCGGCGCGCCGAGCTGACCCACGATGCGCCCCCGGACGACACGCACGCCGCCGCTGCTCGCTGATGCGGCGCGCCGGCGGGAAGCCCCCCGATGCGCGGGGTGATCAAGCGCTGGCGCGCCCTGCACGCCCGCGGCGTGCTCGGCATCAATCAGCGCAACGGCGCCTTCGTGCTGCCCAAGAATCCGCGCAAACACTACCCGCGCGTCGACAACAAGCTGATCACCAAACAGATCGCCGAGATGGCGGGCATCCCGGTGCCGCCGACGCTCGGCGTGGTGTCGTATCACCACGAGCTGCGCGACCTGCCGCAGATGCTCGCCGGGCTGAGCGACTTCGTGCTCAAGCCGGCGCGCGGCGCGCAGGGCAACGGCATCGTCGTCATCACCGATGTGCAAGACGGCCGCTATCGCAAGAGCAGCGGCGCGTGGCTCGACCTCTTGTGGATCCGGCAGCACGTCTCGAACACCATCTCCGGCGTGTTCTCGCTGCGCGGCGATTGGGACAGCTGCATCATCGAGACGCGGGTGATCCTCGACCCGTGCTTCGAGCCGATCACGCGCTACGGCATCCCCGACATCCGCGTCATCGTCTACCGCGGCCTGCCGATCATGGCGATGTGCCGCCTGCCCACCGACGCCTCCGACGGCCGCGCCAACCTGCACCAGGGCGCCATCGGCGCCGGCATCGACATCGCCACCGGGCGGGTCGTCCACGCCGCGTTTCACAACACCACGGTGACGCACCACGTCGACACGCAGGCACCGATCGTCGGCTTCCAGGTGCCGGCCTGGGATGCGCTGCTCAATCTGGCGGTGGAAACCGCCGAAATCAGCGGCCTCGGCTACGTCGGTGTCGACGTCGTGATCGACGCCCGGCGCGGGCCGTTGCTGCTCGAGCTCAACGCCCGGCCGGGCCTGGCCATTCAGGTCGCCAACGACCAGGGCCTGCTGCCGCGTCTGCGGCGCGCCGATTCGGTTCCCGCCGCCGAGCTGTCCACGGTCACCCAGCGATGCGAGATTGCCCGCGCGCTTTTCCGACACTCTGCGTCCTGATCGCCGCCGCAGTTGCAGCCACCCTGCCCGCCCCGGCGCGCGCAGCACGGCTGCATCACTGGGAGGTGACGCTGGCCGTGCGCGTCAGCGGCGGCACCGGCACGCCGGTCAGCGTGCGCGTCGCGCTGCCCGCCGACAGCCCGACGCAGCAGCTCAGCGACATCGAGGTCGTCGCCCGCGGGCTGAAGGACACCGTGGTCCGCGACCAGGGTGATCCCTATATCCTGCTGACCGGCAAGCTGAAGGGCTCGCGGCGCATCCGCATCTCGTACCACATCGCCACCCAACGCCAGCTCGAGGCCGTGCCGCCCGCCCTGCCGTTGGACCCACCGCTGCCGGCGCTGCTGCCGTACATGCAACCGACCCCCCTGCTCCAGTCGCGCTCGATCCTGGTGCGCGAGTTTCTCGAGACCCACGTCGCCCCGTTCATCACCAGCATCGACGCCGACATCATGCGCCCGATCTTCGACACGACGCGCAAGGAAATCGCCCGCCGGCGCGACGGCAAGACGCTCGTGCTCGACGTCATCCGCCGCCGCCAGGGCCAACGCATCGGCATCGAGCGCGCGTTCACGACCTTCCTGCGCTGCGCGCGCATCCCGGCGCGCTTCGTCGAAGGCATCGATCTGAAGCTGACGACGCCGCGCAAACGCGTCTTCTGGACCGAGGTCTGGGCGCACAACGCCTGGTGGCCGGTCAGCGCCTCGGGCGGCTGGCTCGGCCGCCGCCCGGCCAGTCACATCGCACTCGCACGCGACGGCGCGCGCGTCGTCAGTGTCGACGCGGACGCCAAGGTGTCGTATCGGATCGAAACGCACGAGCTTGGCTCCGAAGCCCTCCCGACGGAGGCCCCCAAGTGACCGCGCTGCGCCTTCGCCGCACCGGCGTTGCCGTCTTGCTGCTGGTCGCCCTCCAACCGTGGACGGTATGGGCGGCACCCGCGCCGCCCATTCGCGTCGTCATGGCCGATGACGTCGCCCTCGCCAGCCTGCTGCTGATCGGCGAGGGGCGCAGTCGGCCCGTGGTACTCTTCGATGCGCGCGATCCGGACGCCCTGGCGCACTACCGGCGCGGTCGCAAGCGCGCGGTCGAATGCATGCGCCGCGCCGGCAGCAACGGCCCGGCGACCGCCATCCTCGAGGAAGCCGCCGGCGCGCCCTGTGTGCAGGTCGACGACCTGCTCGCCCTGTCGCGCAGCCTGTGGCCGCAGGCAAAGACGGCCATCGCCACCGCGACCGGCGACTACGAATGGCTCCTGCGCGCCGCCGCGTTCGCCGGCGCGGCTGACGGCGCCTTGCTGCCGGTGGCGGCCAACGCGCCGTTCACCCCCGAGCTCTTCCGCGATTGGCCGATCGAAACGCTCTACCTCACCCCGTCCATGCACGCGTGGAAGGACGCCGCCGCCGCGGTCGTCCCGCACGTCGTGCTGGTGCCCGATCCCGACGCGCTGACGGCCGATCTGGTCCGCCACCGCGGCATCGAGCCGCCGACCGCGATCGTCATCGCCAACGCCCGCGACCGCTACGGGATCTTCTCCCCCTCATCGCTCTCGCTGCTCGCGCGGCTGGTCAGCGCGGTGCATCGGGCGCCGCTCTTCCTCGCCGCCAGCCCCGACCCGGAGGTCATCGAACGCGAGGTGGGGCTGTGGATCGAGCGCCACCGCCTGCAACCCACCCACGTCATCCTGGTCGGCGACGAGCTGGCGCTACGCAGCCACCGCGTCGCCGACCCGGTCCTCGCCGCCGGCGGCCCCGAAGCGCTCGGCGGCGGCACTGAGGTTCGCGTCGAGCTGTTCTCCCAGATCCAGCATGAACAGCCCCAGGACTACGCAGTCGGGCGCCTCGTCGCCGAAGACGTCGCCCGCGCCAGCGCCACGCTGGCGCGCCAGCTACACCATCACCCGAGCCGCAAAAATCCCCAGCCAGTCATCCTGCTCTCCAATGCCGACGAGGTCTTCGCGCTCGGCGAAACGATCTCGCGCACCACCGCCAGCGAGATGCGCAACGTCAACGTCCCCGTGCGCAGCTTCTTTCGCGGCGAGATCACACCTGCCGTGATCCAGAAAGCGCTGCAGGGCACGGACCTTCTGGTCTGGGAAGGACACGCGCGCGACCTCACGCTCGAGGAGCGCGGCGACGTCGCGGCCGACTCGACGCCGGCGTTCGTGATCCTGCAAGGCTGCTACACGCTCGACCGCTCCGACCCCTTCATCCTCATGGAGCGCGGCACCGAGGCCATCGTCGCCACCTCGGCGGCGATCTACAGCGCCTCGGGCTCGGCCTTTGCGCGGGCGCTCTTCGACTCGCTGTTGTACCAGGGAGCCGACCTCGGCACGGCGGTGCGCGACGCGCGCAACTATCTGCTCGCCTTGACGCAGCTCAAGCGCCAGCGCGGCCACAAGGACTGGACGAAGACCTACCGCGCCGCGCTGGCCTTCGCGCTCTGGGGCGACCCCACCGTGCATCCGCCGCTCAAACCGGCGCGCCCGGCGATGACGCCGGTGCGCTGGACGACGGACGATGCTGGACTCTCGCTGACTATCCCCGACCGCCGCTTGCCGCCCGTCGCCGTCGGTCGCTATCGCGCCGAACCGGTGCCGCGCGCCATGCTCGGCGGCTTGATCTTGAACGAGGGCGGCCCGACGCGGCGACTCAAGGATCTCTATTTCAACGTCCAAACCCACGCCAACGGGCCCGTCACCGCGTGCAAGCCCTCGGCGGGCTGGGACGTCATCACGCTCTACGCCCCGCGCACGCGCACGCTCTCGATCCTGGCGCGCCCGGAGTGGGAAGACCTCGGCCTCAGCGCCGAGCGCGGCACGTTCCACTTCCCTCTCGCCCGCGAGGCGAAGACCTGCCCGGCCGTCCCCGCGGCGCCGCGCGCGGCCAAACCCTGACGCGTCAGGCGTCGGTGGCGCCGCGGCTATCGCCCGCCTGAGTCAACAATTGTCGGCCCAAGGTTAGTGTCCGCACGGCTCCAATGGTAACGTCCAAACATGGTTGCCGAGGCCCCGCGCATCGAGCAGGGAGTCGCATTCATCGAGCAGCAACTCCACCCAGCAGCGATCCTCCTCTACGGCTCGCTCGTCCGCGGCCGATTGGGACCCGACAGCGACGTCGACATCGCAGTGCTCCTCGGTGACGGCGCGGCCGATCCTTTCGATCTGGCGCGATTGCGCACCGACCTCGAAGCGATCATCGGACGCGACGTCGACCTCGTCGTGCTCGACTCGGCATCGCCGATTATCGCTATGGAAGTCATGCGCCAGCACCGCATTGTCAGAAATCGCCGCCCGGATCTCCTGCACGGCTTCGTCGTCAAGACGCTGGGCGCGTACTTCGATCTGAAGCGCGTCCGCCGACCGATCGAAGAAGCGCTGCAACGCCCGGTGGGAACTGGATGACCGACCCCATCCTCGCAAAGTTGGCAACCATTCGCCGCTGCCTCACGCGCATTCGCAGCGTCACAGGCGGCGACCCGGGTCGCGTCAAGGAGCTCGACGTCCAAGACATCGTCATCCTCAACCTCCAGCGCGCGATCCAAGCGGCCATCGATCTCGCCGCCCACCTGATCTCAACCAACGCCTTCGGACTGCCCGACTCCCTGAAGGCGCACTTCACCATTCTCGTCCGCCAGAAGGTCATCGACGCCGAGCTCGGTCAACGCCTCGAAGCGATGGTGGGGTTCCGCAACATCGCGGTCCACGACTACGAAGCACTCAACGTCGACATCCTCGAGCGCATCGTCGCCGAACGCCTGCCCGATTTAGAGTACTTTGCCGACGCCGCGACCCGCTTCCTCGCGGCACGAGGCCCGGCAAACAGCGGGGGATAGCGCCTCTTCTGCTTATGGTGCCGCGGCGCCGGACTGCTGCTCTTCGTCGTCGATGAAGCGCTCGAGGCGCTCGGTGTCGTCGGGCGAGAGGCTGAAGTACTTGGCGTCGGGGTGGTGGAACACCAGCGCGCTCACCGAGCCTTCCGGATCCATCATGAAGCCCTCCGTGAGTTGGACGCCAATCTGGCGCTCGACGTCGAGGGCGCGGAAGAGTTGCACCTGGTCTTCGAGGCGCGGGCAGGCCGGGTAGCCGAACGAGACGCGGATGCCGCGGTAACGGCACTTGATCAGGTCCTTCAACGTGGTACCGGCCGGGTCGGCGAAGCCCCACATCTCGCGGATGCGCTGGTGCAGCAGCTCGGCGAAAGCCTCGGCCCCTTCGAGCGCGAGAATCTGCAGGATGTGCGAGCGCAGGTAGTCGCCCTTCTCCTTCCACTCCTCGGCCAGGGCGCGCACGCCAGGGCCGACGGTGGTGGTGAGCAGCGCGACGTAGTCGGGCCGGTCGGCGTCGAACGGGAGCGTGTAGTCGGCAAGGCACAGGCCGTCGTTGACTGTCTGGCGGCCGAAGTGGAACGACTCCAGCACGCGCGTGCCGTCCGGCGAGTACAGGTGCAGCGTCTCGTCCTCGGAGGCGGCGCGGAAGAACTTGTACACCGCGCGCGCGGTGATGTCGGGCCGTTGCAGCATCACCTCTTCCACCGCCTGCACCTGCTGGTGCAGCTCGACGGCCTTGACGTCACCGCGCTCCAGGGCCTCCTCGAATCTGCCCTTGAAGCCGAGGTGGCGGGTGTAGAGCATCACCGGGTTGATGTAGCGGAAGACCGCGTCGAGATCGTAGTTGTCGATGACGTGCAGCTTGAGGTCGGGCGGTGTCGGAATATCGTGATCGCGCCGCACGATGGCCTTGCGCACCGGAACCGGAGCCGCCGCCGCTGCCGCACGGGCCGCGTTCTCGACGCGCAACTGATCGCCCTCGTGCGCCAGCCTGGTGCCGAGGTCGGCGCTGCGCTGCTCGTCGGCGAGCTGGTTGGCGAGATCGAGGCCGGTCATCGCGTCGCTGGCGTAGGCCACCAGGCCGTCGTACTCCGGCGCGATCTTCAGGCGCGTGAAGCGGTTCGACAGCGCCGCGCCGCCGACCAGGATCGGACAGCTGATGCCATTGGCTTTGAGATCCTGCGCGGTGATCACCATCATCTGCGCCGACTTCACCAGCAACCCGGACAACCCGATGGCGTCGGGCTTGTGCGTCTTGTAGGCGCGCAGCAGCTCCTCGGGCGGCACCTTGATGCCCAGGTTGATCACCTTGAAGCCGTTGTTGCTGAGGATGATGTCGACGAGGTTCTTGCCGATGTCGTGCACGTCGCCCTTGACTGTCGCCAGGACGATCGTCGCCTTGGCAGCGGTCTCGCTCTTCTCCATGTGCGGCTCGAGATGGGCCACCGCGGCCTTCATCGCCTCGGCCGACTGCAGCACCTCGGCGACGATCATCTCGTTGGCGCCGAAGAGCCGGCCGACCTCGTCCATGCCCGCCATCAGCGGCCCGTTGATGATGTCGAGCGGCCGATGCGTGCGCAGCTTCTCGTCCAGGTCGCCGTAGAGCCCGTCTTTTGATCCCTCGAGGATGTACAGCGCCAGGCGCTCGTCGAGCGGCAGCTCGCGGCGTTGCTCGACGGTCTGTTTCGGCGCCTTGGTGCGGAAGTGGGCGCTGAACGCGGCGATCGGATCGTCGCC